>JACMQD010000019.1 GCA_014377155.1 Herminiimonas sp. | reverse complement strand
CGTGTTTGTGACGTTGCTGTTGATTGTGGTTGCTCTGGCCATATTCACGGTGCCGCCTTTTATCACGCAAGTGGCAAGTCTGGTGAATCAGGAGCCGGCCTTGCGCGGACGCCTCGTGAAGTTCCTTGCAACCTACCCACTCACCAGCTCGTTGGCTGACGCCTTGCAACATGTAGAGTACAGTGCGCTGTTCAAATCGTACAGCGCTCAGGCAGTGGCATTTTCAAAGACTCTGTTCGAAATCGTCGCGTATGGCGCCGGGGCTTTCTTCCTTGCGCTGTATATCATGATTGACCGGGACAGGCTACGCGGCGCATTGTTCGCGATCATACCGCGGGCTCATCACATCAAACTGTCTCGCATCATGCTCCATCTTGAAACCATCGTTGGCGGCTATGTGCGTGGCCAGGTCGTGACCTGCGCCATGATGGCGATCTTCCTGTTCATCCTACTTACTGCGTGCGGCGTGACGAACGCGATTGCGATAGCGGCATTCGGCGGGATTGCCGATGTGCTTCCTTTCGTCGGCATTTTTCTGACCATGATTCCCGCTGTACTGGCTGCCCTCGCCGTCGGCAGCGGCGCCGCAACAGTCGTATTCGTGCTCTTGCTGTGCTACGAAGAGTTTGAGAGCCGGATAGTCATTCCACTCGTGTATGGCCGTTCATTGCGCTTGCCGTCGTCGATCGTGCTATTCGCATTGATCGCCGGGGGCACGCTGTATGGTATTGGCGGCGCGCTGCTGGCGCTGCCCGTGGCGGCGGCACTGCTCATGCTGATCGATGAACTCAAAGTCGAACTGCCAGGCGAAATGATGCAGCCTGAGGAAATGGACGTGAAACATAGTGACATCGTTGGCGAGGCCGAATACCTGCGTCGCACCGACGGGATGACCGCAGAAGCTGCGGCAGAGATCGCTCTGGAAATTTCTGAACAACAAAAGCTCAAGGAAGGCGATAAACCATCATAGGATTTACTAGGAAGTACTTGAACGGTTGCGTGTCTTCCCATTAAGTCGATGCGCGGATTGTCTTGCGAAAAACGATACCAAAGGGCAACACAGGCTTGAGAGACAAGGAAAATGGCGCGCGCATCTTGTAAGGCAAGGGCACAGGACCGAGCCTGCGGTGGTCGTGTGCTGGCGCAACGCGCCGACCGGCAGGTTCAGTCCCGGCACACGACCGCCAAGGAAACATTCTTCAAGATAGCCGGGCCGCCCGAAGAAACATGCAACCCGCTTGACCAAACAAGGGCCCATTGTCTATCGATGATCGGTAGCGCAAGCCAAGGGGAACGAAGCCAGGCAAATAAACAAAACTGCCAGTGCGAGTACGAAGTTGTTTTTGCAAAAATGCGCGACCAGTTGGTTTTAACGAAAATCATTTGACGGTCATTTAAGAGCGCGCAAAAGGTTTTACATAATGCGGGCTTACTTATTTACTAAAAAACAAGACACATCTACATAGCCGTACAACGCTTCAAGTGTATCCGTAAATCGCCGGTAGCGAACGGATTTATCAGAACACGCATTCTACCGGCCTGCGCATGTGCAAATGTAAGATCCTCATAAAACGTGGCCATCGACAGGCCTTCACACAATGCCAGTTCGAGATAAGCTGCGCCGTAAGCGGACAACGCATTTGCATCGCCAAATCCATTGTGGCAGGAAGCACGCGTTCGGACGAGTTCAGGTCCGTCTCGATATCACGATCAACCAACAACGCCATGAACTTGCGGGCGTCGGCGTCGGAATTGAGACCCTTCCTTTGCGACGTGGCAAGCGCATTTGCCGCTTCCACCGTTCACAAGTTGGGCACTACGGCAGTATGGTCGTTTTCCGGCAATCGTTGCTCAGAACTCGGTTATCCGTTGGGGATGGCAGCAACATAGCTATCCGGATGGAAGCGCAACGTAATCACCAATAACGCCACCGACGACCCCGCCAGCACCCACCAGGCGGCGATGAAGCTTCCGGTCATGTCGCGAATCAACCCAGTTATCAACGGCGACAACGCGGCCAGCATGAAACCAATGCCTTGCACGAAGGCGGTCAGTTCACCGGCGCGGCGCGGATCCGGCAAATGATCGAGCGCCAGAATCAAGCCCATCGAAAATGTCGCACCCAAACCGAAACCAAGTATGGCGATCCAAGCGAACGGCAGAGCATAGGGCGCCGTGATCAACCCGGCGAATCCGACACACTGGGCGATCAAGCCCAGCGCCAGCCACGGACGGCGATCGATTCTGCGGCGCGACAGGAGTGGCAGCAGCAAGCCCGCCACCACCTGCAGCGCCGTCATGGTTGCCAGCAGCGCGCCGCTCTGCTGCATGCTCCAGCCGCGTTCGGCATAAAACGCCGGCAGCCATGCCACCAGACTGGTATATGCGCCGTTGAGCCAGCCAAAGTAAAGTGCTAGCAGCCAGGCGCGTCGGCTGCCGCAGAAGCCTTGTGACGGCGGCGCTGCCATGACGACCGGTGCAGCGGCGATGCGCGCAACCATCCACCACGCGAGCGTCGACCCAGCCAGCACTGCCCACATGCCAAGGCCGGCATGCCAGTCATGCATCCATTGCGCACCCCATGGGCTGAGCATGGCGCCGAGCCCGCCGCCACCCATCAGTGCGGCCGCATACCAACCCATGACAAGCGTGGTGCTAGTGGGATAGCAACGCTTGATCATGCCGGGCATGAGGGCTTGGATGATCGCCACGCCGCTGCCGGCGACCACCGCGCTGGCGACAAGCTCGGGCGTGCTAACGGCTACATAGCGATAGCCGCAGGCCAGCGCAATCGTCGCCAGGCCCGCCGCAATACCGTAGCGATCCCCAATGGCGCCGTGGATACGGGCGCCCAGCAGTGCGACGGCGCCCATCATCACGACCGGCAGAACGGTGAGCAACGATGCCGTGCGAAAGCCCATGCCGGTGGCAGCGCGGATATCCGGCAACAGCGGACTGACCGAGGTCAACAACGGGCGTAAGTTGAGGCCTACCAGCACCACCAGCAACAGTAGCCAGCCGTCCGCTGCCGATGCGACGCGGCGGGCTATGACTGCACCAGCAAAGGTTGCGCCAGCCAAGCGATTTCACAATCGGCTTCGGTGCCGCTTTCTGCCATCAGCATCAGGAAGTCACTCTGCTGTCCCAGTGTCACCAGCGGATAATGCCACGTGCCCGGATGATAATTGATGCCACACCCGGTGCCGCCAGTAAAAGCAATTGCCGTGAGGGGATCGGGCGCGCCCAGCGCATCACTGGCGCACACCACTACCAGGTAAGCGGCACTGCCGAGCGGATAAAACAATTGGCTGCTCAGCGCATGTCGTTCGAAGTAGGCGACCTCGACCGGCCATGGACTGCAGGCCACGCGGTATAAAGAAATTTCTTGCCGCAGGTAGGCTGCGGAGATGGACTTTGGCGTCGCAAGTCGCGCATGGCGCAGCGCCCGGCCGTCATTGACCGGGAAGATCGAATGCGCGGTGGCATCTGCCACGAGTTCGCCGAACGGCGCGAACGCGGTGCTGGAAAGCGGAAATGCTTGCATTGTTAATCCCTTACCAATTGATGTCGGACAGATCGGCGCCGACTGTCAGGTCCGCGATCTACCGCGACGCCACGGCTTGTGCGCGGAACTTGAAGGCAGCGCCCATGACCAGCGTCTGCGCCATGCTCATCGACGCGGTCAGCGAGCGGAAAACGCGCAGCGCAGCGTCGCTATCAGCTAAGCAATTCGATCAAGCTCCATGCGATCGCCTTGGTCGCTACCGGCAGCATTGCCAACGGCAGGCGCTCATCGGCACGGTGTCCGTTAGCTTCCAGTAAGCTGCGTGGTCCGGCGCCATACATGACAGTCGGCACACCGACTTCGGCATACAGCCGCGCATCCGTGTACAGCGGAACGCCTATCTGCGTCACTGTTTCGCCCAGCGCGATAGACGCCTGATCACAGACGATCTGCGCGAGTCGGCCAGCGTCACCGACTGGTCGGAACGGCTTCGCAAGCAACACGGTGTCGACCTTGTAGGTTATCCCAATCATGTTTGCAAGTGCCTGCTGTACGACTTCACGCAATTCGGCCTCGACCGAAGCCGGGTCTTCTTCCGGGATGATGCGACGGTCGATGCGCAGCGTCAGCGTATCTGGCACTACATTGGTATTGATGCCGCCATGGATGGTGCCGACTATCATCGTGGGCGAGGTGATACCGGTAACCGAGGAGCGACGTTCGACAAGCGTGTCGCGGTAGTGGTAAAGCGCATTGAGCAAGCGGGTTCCGGCCTCGATTGCGTCATGGCCGGTATCAGGGCGGGCGGCGTGCGCCGACATCCCGTGCAGGGTGATCTGAAGATGCAAGCAACCGTTGTGCGCGGTTGTGACATGGTGCGAGAAAGCCGCGCAAATAGCGAAGTCGGGATACGTCAGTCCTTGTTGCAGTAGCCATTGTGGCCCGGCCAGGCCACCGGTTTCCTCGTCATAGGTCAGGTGAAGTTCAATACTGCCATTGAGCGGCGCGGCGACGGCTTTGAGCGCTCTTAACGCAAACGCATAGGTCGCGAAATCCGATTTCGATACCGCCGCACCGCGGCCAATGAGCCAGTTGTCCTCAATGACCGCCGCATAGGGATCGACGCTCCACCCATCGCCTGGCGGCACGACGTCACCATGGGCATTCAGCGCTACGGTAGGGCCTGTGCCGAAACGTTCGCGCACGATCAGATTCATGACGCTTTGCATGCCGTGTTGCCGTGCCACGGTCGAGGGTACGACGTGCCGCTCGACTGTAAAACCCATCTCTTCCAGAAGAGTGGCAGTCATTTCCGCATGCGGCGCACAGTCGCCCGGCGGATTGTCCGACGGGCGCTGTACCAGGTGAACCAGAAACGCCGTCTGTGCCTCAGTATGTAAATCGATCCAGGCAGCAACCTGATCCTTCACCATTTGCCTAACCATGCTTGGTCTCCTGTTTAATCCAATCAAGCCACGGCAAGCTGCGTCCTATGCGCGGCTTCGGCCTCGCCGGTGTCGGCCGTTCGCACGGCAGGAATTTGCCGTATCCGGCCTGGCCGGTAAATTCGCCGTCGCGATACACCACGACTCCCCGGCAAAGCGTCAAGGCCGGCCAGGCGTGCAACTCCCGTCCCTCATACGGCGTGTAGTCAACATTATGGTGCAGCTGTTCATTGCGAATAGTCAGGCTGTGTTCGGTATCCCAGATCACGATATCGGCATCGGCGCCCACGCAAATCGTGCCTTTACGCGGATAGAGACCATAAATTTTCGCCGGGTCGGTAGACGTTAGAGCAACGAATTTGTTGATGTCGATCCGCCCAGTCAGTACCCCCTCCGAAAATAGCAGCGGCAGACGGGTTTCGATTCCCGGGATGCCATTTGGAACATGATTGAAGGCGGTATGTTCGCCATCGCGCTTTTTACCGCGCTCATCGTCATAGCGAAACGGCGCATGGTCCGATGACAGAACCTGAAAGGTACCGTTATCGAGCCCGTCCCAGATCGCTTGCTGGCTGGCGGCGTCGCGCGGCGGCGGACTGCAAATACATTTAGCGCCTTCAAACCCTTCTCCGCCCATATCGTCGGCGGTCAGAAACAAGTATTGCGGGCAAGTCTCGCCGTAAATACGCAGGCCGCGGCTTTGGGCGATACGGATCTGTTCGGTCGCCTCGGCGCCTGATACATGGACGATCAGTATCGGTATGTCGAGGAATTCGGCTAGTGAGATCGCCCGATGCGTCGCTTCGCGTTCGACGACGGGCGGGCGCGACAAACCGTGATAGCGCGGGCTGCTCAAACCGTGGGACAGCAGACGTTCGGTCAGCCATGCAATGCAGTCCGTGTTTTCCGCATGGATCATGGTCATCGCGCCGTGCTGCCTGGCTGCCGCCAGAACGTCAAGAATCTGGCGGTCGTCGAGCTTCAGGTCATCATAGGTCATGTACACCTTAAACGACGAGTAACCGCGTTCGACCAGGCTCGGCAATTCGGTCTCGATCGCGTGCGGCGTCGGATCGGCGATGATCACATGAAACGCAAAATCGACGCACGCCCGGCCATCGGACTCAAGATGATAATCGGCGACGGCCTGTTCCAGACTACGGCCTTTTTGCTGGGCGGCGAAGGGAATCACCGTGGTGGTACCACCGCACGCGGCCGAGCGTGTGCCGGTAAAAAAATCGTCGGCAAATACCGAGCCGTCACTCGTCGGTTGGGCCAAATGGCAGTGCGCATCGACACCGCCCGGCAGCACCCAGCGTCCGGCGGCATCGATTTCCTCGGTGCCGCGCCCCAGCGATTGCGCAAGTGCCACGATTTTGCCATCCGTGATCCCGATGTCGGCGGTAAAAATTTCGGTCGCCGTGGCGATCTTGCCATTCCGGATAACCAGATCGAATGCATAGTGTTCATTCATGACAATGCTCCAAAAAGTGATCCCCAGCCATGCAGGCGCGACGGATTGGCGCCCGCCATTTTCAGCGACTTCCACACCACCGTGGCGATGGTGTCGTAGATCGGAATACCGGTTTCCGCTTCCAGTTCAGCCACCAGCGGTGCGCCGCGCAAGTTGGTACAAAAAATTGCAATCGCTTGCGGACGTTGCAAGGCGACTTCGCGCACCATCGTCCGGATCTGGTCGTCAGTCACGTCGGCGAAAGAAAAGTTATCCTGAAGCTGCAGATGTCGCTCGGCCACACATTCGATTCCGGCGCGCTGATAGTTCGCGATAATCTTGTCCTGCACATCGTCACGATAGGGCGTGACCAATCCAAAGCGGGTCACGCCCGTACGCGCGAAGATTTCATTAAGGGCCAGCACCGAGGTGCAGGACGCAATGCCGGTACGCGCGGTGATGCTGGCGCACAGCCTCTCGTCGGCATCGAATCCAGTCCAACCCGACGATGTCCCGTTCCAGGCGATGACGGCCGGTTTGGCATGGCCAAGCAGTTCGGCGGCCATCAGTAGTTCGGTGGCGTCGAACTGGGCGAGCGCCGCATCTGACAGGGCAATTTCGGTTACACGGAAGCGACCGAAATGCGCGCTGACTTCCGGGACTTGGGCGAGCAAAGCCGAGGTGATCGGTTCGAGGGTGGTATTGGAGGAAGGCGTCAGCATTCCCAAACGGAGGCGGTTTGTCATGGAAGATGTGATTGTTGAAGTTGAGATGAATGACGATGCCTTTTCACTGGCGCCGTCCGGCGGGAGAAATTGTTGACAATCGACATCCTATTGCCAGGCGTATTCCTAAGCGACGCGCTGCGGCATGCGTTGCATTTCGGCAGCGACCGCTGCAGCGGCGCTGTGGTGGCGGGCCCAGCGTGGAGGAACCCGGCACGAAACCTGCGTACAATCCATGGCAATTTTGTATAAAATGCGCCACCCAGATTTCGATTCGATCCGATTCCTACAGCGAGGCCTGTTTGACTACCACCGAGAAACGCATTCGCAAGCCCGTCGAGACCACGGTCCGAAAGTCCAAACTTGTCGTCGCCCCAACGCCGCCGATCGTGCTCGGCAGTGAGCAGTTTTATCAAAAAATCCAGCAAGCCATCTTCGAACATCGCTTGCCGCCGGGGACGCAACTGGTCGAAGAACGCTTGGTTGAAATTTCCGGTCTGAGCCGCACCAAAATCCGGCTGGTGCTGACGCGGCTCGCGCATGAGAAGCTGGTAACACTGATCCCGAACCGCGGCGCCTTCATCGCCAGCCCCAGCGTCGACGAGGCGCGCGAGGTATTCTTCATTCGTCGCCTGCTCGAACCCGGTGTGTCGACACTGTTGTGCCAGGCTGCATCGCCGGCCCAGATTCGCAAGCTGCGCCAGCATATCCAAAAGGAGGCCAAGGCGCGCGACCGCAACGACCGCGTGGCCATCATCCGACTTGCCGGCGAATTCCACGTGCTGCTGGCCGAGCTGGCCGGCAACGCGATGCTGGTTCGGATGATGCGCGAACTGACCGCGCAGACCTGTCTGGTCATTACGCTCTATGACAGCCCGAACATGCCTTCGTGTCCGCAGCACCATCACAGCGAGATCATCGATGCCATCGAAGCGCGCGATGCGAGCAGGGCCGGCTCCCGCATGGTTGATCATCTGCGCCACGTCGAGCAGGCATTGCGGCTCGAAGACAATGTGAAGGGCGCGCTCGATCTGCGCGCCATTCTCGACCAGGAACTCGCGTAGCGGCAACGGCTGTGGCCAGCCCATTACCTGCCCTCGGCACGAAAAGCGGCAGGCGCGCGGAAGTGCACGACAAAGTCCATGAAGGCCGCTGCGGCCAGCGCCGCGTCGTCCGCCGTCATCGATTCGTCGGGATGATGGCTGATGCCGCCGTTACCGCAACGCACGAATAGCATGGCGGCATCGGTCACGGTTGCCATCGCCATGGTGTCGTGCCCGGCACCGGATACCAAATGGCGGGCCGCGAGGCCGCAGCGCGTGAGGGTCTCCGCCCATTGCTGTTGCAATGCGCCGGAGCAGGCCACGCTGCTAGCGTCGTAGGTCTTGCGCACAGTCACGTCGACGCCACGGCGCAGGCAGATGCGGTCGATCTCGGCCATGACATCCGCGGTCGCTTGCGTGCGCAACGCGTCGTCGCCGGCGCGCATATCGATCGACATCTGCGCCGCGCCCGGAATAACGTTGACCGCACCGTTCGGAACGGTCAGTTGGCCGACGGTGCCGACTACCCCTGGCACACTGGCGCAGCGGCCTTCAATATAGAGCGCGATCTCTGCCGCCGCCATCGCCGCATCATGTCGCAACGCCATTGGCACGGTTCCGGCATGGCCCGCGCTGCCCTTGATGTCAACCATGAATCGCGTCGCGCCGGAAATGGCGGTCACCACCCCCAGGGCCAGTCCTTCGTCCAGCAGCACCGGTCCTTGTTCGATATGGACTTCGACAAAACCGGCAAGCTGCTCGGCACGGTAGGCAGCAGCCGGCAAATCGGCGGGGTCGAAGCCGGCGGCGAGCATGGTGCCGCGCATTGTCTTACCTGCGTCGTCAACGTTGTCGAGTACGCCAGTATCGAACGTACCTGCAATCGCACGACTTCCTAAAAGCGTGGCCTTGAATCGCACGCCTTCTTCTTCGGAGAACGCCATGACCTCGATTGCGAACGGAAAGCGACAGCCCTGCTGCGACCAGGCTGCAATGCAGCTGATCGGCAGGACAATGCCGAGCGGCCCATCATAATGTCCGCCATTGCGCACCGTATCGAAATGCGATCCGGTGGCCAGCGCCGCCGCCGTCGGATCGAGGCCTTCGTAACGGCCGATCACATTGCCCGCCGCGTCGCGCCGTACCACCATCCCGGCCTGTTTCATCCACGCGGCAATTTCTACTGCGGCGCCTTGATGGGCGTCCGATAGATAGGTCCGAGTCAACATGCCGGCCTGCTCTGTATAGCACGCCAGCGCCGCGATCCGGCGCATGATTTCCTGTGCAATTGAGGTGTCGAGTCGCATGTTGTCCGATTCCAAAAAGACCGGTTCGTTGACCGGGGCCGAGTCTATTAAGCAAATCCAGTGCCATTAAATCGTCAACAATTTTTGTTGTCACCACAGTATTTTTATCCTCTCGCTCGTTGGCGTGCGGTCAATCGGATCGCCTGATCTTCAACCGACCGCGTGGGTTCGACACGGCCTGCTCCATGCGCGGCAATGGTGCAGCATGCGCGACGTTGAAGCAAAAATCGGCTATACGCATCATATTGGATCGGATTTTGTGTCGACAATAATTGATAAGATTGTCGACAATAGTAACGTGATATTCACGTGACTACTCTAGAGAGTTAGCAGCCGCATGCGAGCACGTGACGCGTTTGTGAGCGGAATAAAGTGAAGTGGCACACGCCTTGCATTACGCACTGCGTAGCATTGTTCAATCCGTAGCGCTCTGGCGACGAGACAACGCTGCATGGCTGCTCGAAAAGCGGATCGCCGTCTTTTCAAATTACTCGAATTTAATTGGGGGTGTTATGTGTGAACGGCATGGGAACTACAAACCAAACGGCGCTGCGATCGATGCAGTCCATTTGCAACAGCGGCGGGCGTTTCTTAAAACGACCTCCTTGGCCGGTGTCGCGGCGGCACTGCCCGCAGGGTTGGCTGCGCTGATTGATCCGAAGGCCGCGTGGGCTGCGGAAACGCTCAAAGCCACGCATGGCACCGGCTTTTGCAACCTGGGCATGTTCCTGGCCAAAAAGCGTGATCTTGCCAAAGCTGACGGCGTCA
Source organism: Herminiimonas sp. (assembly GCA_014377155.1). The sequence continues at coordinate 7,382 of JACMQD010000019.1, read as the reverse complement.
ATCTCGACTTCGTCGTGACGCCGTCCAACGCCGATATCGCCACCTTGTTCGGTGCCGGCGTAGTCGATATCACGATGATCCCGTATTCCAATTTCATGACCTTGTATGACGCCGGTGCGCCGGTGCGTATCGTCGCTGGCGGCGGCGTGGAAGGCTGCGTCATCATTGCTAAGGAAGGCATCAAATCAGCTGCCGACCTGAAAGGCAAAACCTTCGGCACCTTCCAGGCCGATACGCTCGAAGTCCTGCCCTACGACTATCTCAAGAAGGCCGGGATGAGTTTCAAGGACGTCCAGGTGCGCTATTTCAATACCTCCCCGGAGCTGGCCCAGGCATTTCTGGCCGGCGCCGTCGATGCCATCTGTCACATCGAGCCGTATGCGACGCAATGCCTGACACGCAAAGGATCGACCATCCTGTCGGACGGCACCGACGTGTATGGCAAAGGCTATTCCGACTGTGTCCTTGCCGCGCGTATCCCGCTGATCGAAAAAAAACCGGACGCGGTAAGGGCCATCATCAAGGCGCTCATGGTCGCGCAGAGCCAGGCAGAGTCCGATCCGGAGGCAGCGCTCAAGGATACGGTCGGCACCTATTACAAAACCACCATGGAAGCAGCACGCGTAGCGAAACAGCGGCAGCCTGTGGTCGTGGACCAGCGCAACCAGACCAAATTCATTCTCGAGCGCGGCCAGTCAATGAAGGAACTCGGCTACATCAAGAAATTGCCCGACGCCAAGGCAATCGACTGGTCTCTGCTCGAAAAAGTCATTGCCGATAACAAGAGCTTGTATGCCTCCCTTAAAGTGAAATCGGCTTGACGAATGCGCCTGCAACGGACCCGGTCCCGTGCAGGCGCACCTTCAACCAGGGCCAGGCATGGCTTTTTGCAGTTCTAAATAACTTTAGAGTGAGTATCTGATGGCTAGCGTAACCGCTGTTTCCTGCAAGGGTATTTCAAAAACGTGGAATCCGGATAGTGGCTCGCCATTGCTGGCACTCGACGACCTGTCGTTCGACGTCGCGCGCGGCGAGTTTGTTGTCCTGCTGGGACCGTCCGGGTGCGGCAAAAGTACGTTGCTCTACATGATTGCCGGGCTCGAAGCCGCCAGTCAGGGCAGCATTGAATGCGATGCCCTTGCGGTGACAGGACCAAGCTCGGCGCGCGGCATGATCTTTCAAGATGCGTCGCTTTTTCCCTGGCTTACGCTGGCGGAGAATGTGACGTTCGGTCTCGGTTTGCGCGGCATGTCGCCGGAAAACCGGCGCGACGTGGCATCCAAGCTGCTGCGCAAGGTCGGGCTTGGCGACATGCTCGACAAGCGGCCTGACGAACTCTCGGGCGGTATGCGCCAGCGCGTTGCCGTGGCACGCGCATTGGCGATGCAGCCGATGGTGTTAATGATGGATGAGCCCTTCGCCGCGCTCGATGTGCAGACCCGCGCAAAGATGCAGGACTTCCTGATCGAAATCTGGCGCGACAGTGGTGCCTCGGTCATCCTGGTTACCCATTCGATCGAAGAAGCGATTGCGCTGGCGGACCGCATTGTCGTATTCACAGCGCGTCCGGGGCGTGTCAAAAGTATCATTCCCGTCACGCTGGCGCGGCCACGTGCGCCACGCGACCCTGAATATCGTCGCCTTCAAGAGGCGCTATCGGATCTGCTAGCTGACGAGGTCAACCGGGCGTTTGCAGATCAACAGGGAGCAACCTCATGAAAGTCATGTCGAATGAATTGCCACAGCACCCGGTCGCCGCAACAGCCACGCCGCCCATAAAAAAAATCCCCGCGCGCGCGGTCTCGAGCCCGGCCAGGCGCAAGACGCGCCGCATGCTCGCAACGGCTGCGTGGTGGATTGCCTCGGTCGGCATCTTCGTCGGGGTGTGGGAGCTGTGCTGGCTGGCCGGCTGGGCCGATCCTCTACTCATGCCGCCACCACACATGTTCCTGTCGAACCTGCCAGAACAGTTCAAGTTTTTCGATGCGGGTAGCCGGGTTGGCGTCGATGGCGAAGGTGCCAGCATATTAGGCGTGCTGCAGGTCATCGCCTGGACCACGTTACGGGTCGTCCTGGGCTTGGGAATCGGCTTTGTGCTTGCCGTGGCAACCGGCATTTTCAATCGCTACAACCTGTTGTTCGGCAAGCTGACCCTGCCGACGTTGACCTTGCTGGCACCGATATCGCCTGTTGCGTGGTTGCCGGTGGCGATCTTCTTGTTTGGTATCGGAAACGTTCCCGCGGTATTCATGGTGTTCATTTCGGTTTATTTCGTGATTGTACTTGCCACGCTCTCACAGATCGATAACGTCCCCATCAGCTACGTCCAGGTAGCGCGTATTCTCGGCGCCAGCAAGCGCCAAATTTTCCAGAATGTCATCTTGCCGGCCATCCTGCCGGGTCTATTTGTCACCTTGCGTCTGAACCTGTTCGCAGCGTGGATGGCCGTGCTGATCGCCGAAGCCGTGGGCGTCGGAAGTGGACTCGGTCAAATCGTCATGATGGCGCGCAATACATTCAATTCGTCGCTTGTGTTTTTTAGTATGACGTTGATCGGACTTCTCGGCTTTTTGCTCGACTATGCGCTGCGACGAATGCAACAGCGGCTGCTCTGGTGGGTGGGTCCGGGCAATGATCGCAGGGCAACCTAGCACGACAGACGGCGAGCGCCGGATCTTACTAAATCTTTCACCAAGGGATAAGCATGAAAGAAACTATTTACAAGGCCAAGTGGATTGTCACGGGTGTGCGCAACCGGTATGAAGCCGACGTGATCGAGAATGGCGCACTATTGCAGCGCGATGGCAAGATCATGGACATCGGCCGCTTCGACGACATCGCCGCACGCCATCCAGACGCCGATGTTTATGGTTCGGATGTACACATGATGCTGCCAGGTTTCGTCAACAGTCATCACCATGTCGGCATGACACCGCTGCAAATGGGTTCGCCCGATCATCCGCTGGAACTGTGGTTTGCCAGTCGGATGGCCAGCCGCGATCTTGATCGGTATCTCGATACCCTGTACTCGGCTTTTGAGATGATCGCCTCCGGTATTACGACCGTGCAGCATATCCATGGCTGGATGCCCGGGCCACTGGCCAATATTCAGGCAACTTCGCTGCAAGTCCTAAAGGCGTATCGGGATATCGGCATGCGCGCATCGTACTGCTACGCCGTACGCGAGCAAAACCGGCTTGTGTATGAAGCCGACGAGGAATTCGTCGCGCGCGTTCCGACCGATCTCGCCCCGACCCTGGCCGCCTATCTTAAAAAACAGGCGATTCCCTTCGACGATAACCTCGCGCTGTATGACGCCCTCGTTACGGAAAACGCCGGCCAAGCCCGTACCCGAATCCAGCTCGCGCCGGCCAACCTGCACTGGTGCTCGGACCATGCGCTGTCGGCATTGCAGCAACGCTCCGATCGCGACCAGGTGCCAATGCACATGCACTTACTCGAGACCGCTTATCAGAAAGAATACGCACGGCGCCGAACCGGCACGACCGCCGTTAAGCACTTGTACAAACTCGGCCTGCTTGGACCGCGACTGACACTCGGTCACGGCGTCTGGCTGACTCAGGAAGACATCGAGATCGCGGCCGATACCGGCACCTGCCTGTGCCACAACTGTAGCTCGAATTTCCGTCTCCGCAGCGGCGTCGCACCTCTTAACGCATTCGAGGCCAAAGGCATGACGGTCGGTATCGGGCTCGATGAAGCCGGCATCAACGATGACCGCGACATGCTCCAGGAAATGCGCATGGTGCTGCGCGCCCATCGCACGCCGGGCATGGACGACAGTGTGCCGACCTGCCCACAGGTGCTGCGCATGGCGACCGAACATGGCGCGATGACGACGCCGTTTGGCAGTGAAATCGGCCGCCTCGAAATCGGACGGCAAGCTGACTTCGTTATGATCGACACCCACAAGGCGCTGTACCCATACCAGGACAGCGACGTGCCGATTCTCGACGCCGTCATGCAGCGCGCTAAGATGGGCGCCGTCGACGCCACGGTGGTCGCTGGCGAAGTGATTTACGAGAAAGGCAAATTTATACATGTCGACCGCGACCAGGTACTGAAGGAAATTGCAGAACGCTTGTCGCGCCCGCGTAGTGAAGATGAGGTCCAACGGCAGAAGCTGTCGCAGGCGGTATTCCCGCATGTGAAAAAGTTTTACGAAGGCTATCTTGACGGCGAGCAGCGATCCCCGTTCTACGGACCCTCTTCTAGCATATGACATCGCTCGGGGAGACGTAATCGCCGCATGTGTGCGTGTTTCGCTTTTTGGCGTGACACGCGTTGGCGCTCGCGCAGGTAATACAGGTGGCATGATTGCTCTGCCGGCTCAACGGAACGCACGATACCGGTAACCGGTCGCCGCCGGCGAAGCGGAATCGCTAGAGGGCAATTGCGCGGCGTTGCCGTGTTTGCGCATCGGCGATGAATTGCTTCTGAGCGGGACGCATCCTGGGCCGCTCCGCTCAAATACCAGTATTTAACCTCAGTTGGCTTTCCAGCAAAGCTGCGATCTGCAAGACGAGCGCATCGTCGAAGCGGCGCGCGACGATCTGCAAACCAACTGGAAGGCCGCGTACCAGCCCGGCCGGTACCGAACACGCAGGGACGCCACAATAGTTGAACAGCGGCGTAAACGCGGCATGGCCACGTGGCCCCGCTGGGCGGCCGCCGATGTCGGTTGGGCCGAGCTGATCCGCCGGCCAGGCGGTGACTGGGGTGGTCGGACACAACAGCACATCATAGTCGTCAAAGAAATGCGCCAGCGCACCGGAAATGCGATCACGCAAACGCAACACACGGGCCAGCTCATCCGGTGTGCGCGCGGCTCCGGCTTCGATCTGCGCAACCAGGTCAGGATCGATGGCGTCACGTTCGGCAGCTAGCCGGCTGCCATAGAGAGCGTGCAGTCCGGCTTCCTGCAGGGCCATCACCGGAAATGTGCCAATCCCCATGGGCCATGCCGGATCGGCGTCGGCGACTGCCCAGCCGCTGTCGCGCAACGCGTCAATTCGCGTCTGCAGCGTCTGTAGTACATCGGTATCGATGGCATAGCCGCAACCGAGCTGCGGGCTCCAGGCGATGCGCAGATCTCGCCGGGGCAGCGCCGCTACCAGCGCCGACGCATACAGGGCAACCGGCACCGCTGGGCTGGCCGCATCGCCGCCGTCGTAAGCCAGCAACTGGTCGAGCAGCAAGGCGCAATCGGCAGCGTCACGTGCGAGCAACCCGATCACCGACAGACCGTAGTTCGGCTCGCCAAAACCCCATGGATGCGGGATGATGCCGGCACTCGGCTTCAGGCCCACCAGGCCACAATGTGCGGCCGGCCGCCGCACCGAACCGCCGGCATCGGTGCCGAGCGCCAGCAAGCCCATGCCGGCCGCCAGCGCCGTCGCCGCGCCGCCGGACGACCCGCCCGGTGTCAATCGCAAGTCCAGTGGATGGCGCGTCGTGCCGTATAACCGGTTCGACGTTACGCCCTTGCACGCGAATTCGGAACAGTTGGTGATGCCCAGAACGACCGCCCCGCATTGACGCAGCCGGGACACGGCCCAGGCGTCGCACGGGGCAATAAAGTCGGAAAATAAAGCCGAACCTTGCGACAGGCGCCGTCCTTCGACCCAAATGTTGTCCTTGATGGTAATAGGTACCCCGGCCAGCGGCAGCACCTCGCCATGGTCCAGACGTTGCTCGACCTTTGCCGCTTCCGACAGTACCAGCGCCGGGTCGAACTGAACGATCGCGTTCAGTGACGGATTGTAGTGTTCCACCCGATTGATGAAATAGTGCGCCACGTCGACGGCATTGAGTGACCGGGACGTCACCTTCGATGCCAGCTCGCGCGCACTCCACTCATGCATGGCAGCGCTCATGTACGCACTCCGGCGAACAAGTCAATCATGGCCGGATCAACCCCAGATATGGTCCGGCCTCCGGTCGACGAAACGCTGCCGGAGCGTGCTTTCGGCAGTTGCAATCGAATCATCGACTCGGCCAGCGATACGGCGCAGCCGACGCCATCGAGCAACGGCACGGTCACCAGTGGTTGCAGGCGCGCCGCCATGCATGCCATGGCAGCGCCGGCCAGCACTACCGCTTCGGCGCCGTCTTGTTCGATCAGGCGCTGCACAGCATCCAGAATCGCCGCTTCCACCGCGGCCGGGTTACCAAACGATTGTTGCGGCAGCAAATCCATGGCAACCACTGCCGCCAGCCGATCACGCAGGCCATAGGACTCGACCAGCTCGCGATAAAACGGCGCCATGCGCTTGCCATAAGTGAGCACGCCAATCCGGGGTGCCACTGTGGCTGCAACGAGTAAACCGGCTTCGGTCATGCCCAATACAGGTATGTCCAAAAGCTCGCGGGTAGCCCAAAGCGCGGTATCGAGCGATACCGCCAGCACCACCGCGTCACAACCAGGTGCATGGCGAGCCGCCAGCGCCAACACGCTATGTTGTGCCAGCGCGTTTTCGCTGCGCGAGCCGATCACTTCGGCACCAAACGTGCCGGTCACTGCCTGCAACTCGGTATCGGGTCGGGCAATGGCGCGCGCGGCAGCAAGTACCGCATCGGTTACCAGCTGCGTCGTGTTTGGGTTAATCAAAAGTATTTTCATAGCAATTCATGTTAGTTGCGAATGCGGCCGGCGTGCCCTGACTAACCTTAAGTCGATCGCGTCAAAGTCAGCACGACGTTTGCCTAAAGTTGACTCTAAATAAGGCAGTATTGGAAGTGCTGCTACAGCGAGCAATTTACGGGCCATCGACTTAAGCGGCCAGGCCGTTACCTATCCCCTCAGGCAAAGTTGCAAGACTACGCCATATGTCATATGATTTTTGCCGGCATTCGGCCCCCCAAGTTTTGATTGATTGGTCGTTGCCGATTGCGTTGGTGCAGCCGGTCGCACTGAGAAAGTGCGATGTGCGCATGCGTTAAAAAAGCGCCCGTTGTCACTGCCTAGATGTCGTGAAGCCGCTAAAGAACCTGGGACATTCATGCAAATGCACAAGCTCTCTTAACTTCAAATTTGATTTGTTCTCACAGCCCAGGAATTTCATGAGGCCACGGCAAATTAAGTAGTTTTGCCGAATGAATTAACGTGATGCCGCGCGTCGCCATATCAAGGTGTGAGGTAACCACGGCATTGTCAGGTTAAATCGCGATCCGGTACGATGAGACCATGAACAAACCAAAGCCGCTCTATCATCGCCGGCGATTTCCGTCCGAAATCATCAGTCACTGCGTCTGGTTGTATTTCCGTTTCGCCCTGAGCTACCGAGACGTCGAAGAAATCATGGCGGAACGCGGCGTGATTGTCACGTACGAAACCATTCGAGATTGGTCGCAGCGGTTTG
>JACMQD010000157.1 GCA_014377155.1 Herminiimonas sp. | reverse complement strand
GGGCTCCCTCTGGGACACCGTCAGAAAAACCATCGGTGTCGTCGGGGGCGTATCCTGCTGCTGTCATTTTTAATTCCATGTATGTGCCAACTTCCTTAATTAGACTGATGAAGTTGTCTCACAACAGTTTGACACAGGGGGGAGGCGCTAATGGCGTTCGCGACCTTGCGACCTGCATCCAGGTTTCGCACTGCGAGCGTGACATCTGCTCCGGCACTTGCAAGCGCGCGTGCTGTCTCAATGCCAATGCCTGACGAGCCGCCAGTCACAATGGCGCGCTGGCCCGACAGGTCCACACCGGCGATGACCTGATCGGCGGTGGAGGCAAATCCAAACGGCGTGGTAATTAAGTCAACTTTATTCATGAATTCCTCCCATGACGGGTGATTGATGCAGTTCCAGCAAAGGTATTCACACGTTTCAATATCGGCCATTGTAGCCATTAAATCCCCCTGAGTTGGGGGACAGTCGGGTGGCTTCCAGATGCTTATTTCACCACGTTACACGTCCATAATGAATCGGTAGTGTAGAGCCCCATTGGGATCCCAATGCCGACGCCAGGGCGCCCTGTTTTTGCTCTCCCAAAGTCGCCGAAAAAGCCGACAAAACTGATGCGCACGGCAATGGTTTTTACCGCAATTGTTGTCGGCGCCGTACTCGGCTGCGATTGCGCAAATTTGACGAGTGCTTCATTCATCTGCTTCCGACTCCGGGACGCGACATGGTGTAAGGCTAACTGATCAGGGAGCCAATGCTCGCGAAAGATTACGTGCAATGGTATCGCAACTGGTCCGAGTTGGATCTTCGATTTCGCCTTGATTTACCCGCCTTCTGCTTGTGAGGCGTATTTGCCGTGACCGCCGAGGCCCGCGGATTGGCCGGTGGCGCGAAGACCGCTGCGACGAGGTGCCGACGGGGGCGAAAAATGTGGGCATTAGCATTAACAGCGAGCGTAAATGATGACGCGTGATAGTCACTGAGGATGCAATGCCGACAGACGGACAACCATGCACCGCATTTACCCCTTCTCTCCCGATGAACGTTCACGCCGATCTTTCGAAATGGATCATCCGGAGACTGTTCACAGACGTGCCGAGCTGCCGACTGAGCGATCGAGTGAGCCTGACTGGCTAGGCCATCGCGTCAATCGAAACCCCTGCGCGGGTGGCGTCCTGAGCACCATTTTGTCTACTTGTCGAATACACCAGCTTTTCGGTATTGCCAGGCGCACTGTCGAATCGGGATTTCGGGGCATCCTGTATGACGGTGATTTTCTTGTTTTCCGTCGTCACCAAGGCTTCCTGCAGCGCCTGAAGTTCGCGCTGCACGGCCTGAATCTGATGCTGAAGTTCGATGCGCAGATCGATATCACCGGGTCCGTTGCCAAGCTTGGCCAGATGTTCGTACAATCCGCGCAGATGCGCTTGCAATTGACGTACCTGGCGCAGAATGAGCGTGTGGGTATCCGTCTGCACAACCTCAGAGCCTGACCGCACTGCCTGAGTTACGCTTGGTGATGCCTTCGCAGTCACAGCTTGAATCACTTCGCTCTCCCAAGTGTCAGATGGACGATTGGTGGATGCATGCAAATGGCACAACACCAGAAACTGCGATCCGATTACCTACCTGCCGTAGTCACGGCAATCGGATTATCAATTGATTGCAGTCGTTTCACAAGTGATTGAGGTGGCGCGATCGTATCGCGTTCCTTCGATGCGCCGGAGCATTCCAGCACGGCGCGCAGCGCACTGCGCTGTGCGCCGTCAATGCGCAGCGACGCCACCGTCTTGTGCTGCCCCGGCCGCTGCATCGCATGTGTGACCATGGTGATCAGAAACGCACCGGTGGCGCCGATCGGATGACGTCACCTTCTGAATAGAATAGCGGCGGTCGACACCGTGCCGGTTTGTCATCAGAAAATTTCGGAAAAACCGAAGTCACATCGAGCATTGCCACTTTTTGTTTCCGAAGTGCACAATGCGGCTTCGCTTCAGATCTGGGCAGAACCGCCATCAACAAACAATTCGCTTCCGTTGACAAAGCTGCTGTCTTCTGACGCGAGGAAAAGCGCCGCACTGGCGACTTCATCCGGGTGCCCGAGACGGCCGAGTGGCGTGGTCGCTTCAACCATCCTGATCATTTCGCGTTCAACTTCTTTTGTAGGGGCAAGACCATGCCAACCCGGTGTCGAGGTTGAGCCAGGCACAAGGACATTGACGCGAATCTTGCGGGGCGCCAGATCCAGAATCCAGCCACGGGCGAAATTTCGAATTGCTGCCTTGCTCGCGCTGTAGACGCTGAAGGCGGGAATGCCGGTCGTGGCACTGGTCGAGCCTGTCAAGATGATCGACGCGCCGTCCTTGAGAAGGGGCAATGCTTTTTGGACGGTGAACAGTGTGCCTTTGACATTGGCAGAAAAGATGCGATCAAATTGGGCTTCCGTAATGTCCGAGACCGTGGGGGCAGCCTATTCACACGACAATCAAGATAAGATCGCTGCTCAAAAACTCCCCGTAAACTGATACCGATCCCCCGGATGCCACATCGTCACTACGCTCGCCACCTGCCCTTTCGAAAGGGTCCGACGATGCAGGACAAGGCACGGTTCCTTCACCAGTATCTTCAGCATCGATGCAATATCGCGCGGTGGATTCACTGCCTCGATGCTGTAGTTCACCCCCTGCAATGGCGCCACCGCCATCAGGTATTCGTTCGGCGTCATGATCGAAAAATCCTGTGCCAGATAGTCCGGCGCGACATCTGGATTGATCCAGCGATCCTCCACCTGAATTGCAATCTCGTTTTCGAAGTGGACAATAATCGAATGGAACAACTTGGCCCCGGCTTCGATGCCGAACTGCCGACTCAGCAGTTCCGACGCCTTGCCGCTGTCGAGCCGATGCAGTTCGCTTCGATGTGCATGCCCTCGCGCGCGAATTTCATCAGCGATGCTTTTAATCTCGACCAGCGTGGCCTGGTACTTGTGCTGCGCAACATAGGTGCCCGAACCTTGGATGCGCGTCAGCACCTGTTCTGACGTCAGCTCGCGCACTGCCCGATTGACGGTCATCCGCGACACGCCGAACTGCTTCGACAATACCTGTTCCGACGGAATCGCATCGCCCGCTTTCCAATGGCCGGCATGAATCTCCTCCAGCAAATGATCCTTGATCTGCTGAAAAATCGGTACGCGGTTCTGCTGATCCTGCTCTTCCAAATCGTTCTCCATCGATGTGTCCACCCGCCGCGGGAAGCGGCCTTGCAACGCGATGGTATACCACCGCGCGATGAACTCAAGCATGTTTCGAGCAGGCTCAAACGAGCCGTTCGCTGATCAAAAATAGTCGCTTGCCAAAGTTGTATATACAACTTATTATACAAAAAACTGGCGGCGAAACGCGTGTGGTTGGTTCGCTGTTGTTTGAATACTGCACCAGATGCATGCGCAAACAAAGCATCTGGCTTTTTTTTCGTAAAGGGAGACACCCGTGATCCAATTCAATCGCAAGCATCTGGTCGTTGCCATGTTCGCCTGTTCCGCCATCGCCGCGCCCACTGCCTTCGCCGATATCAAGATCGGTTTCAATGTTCCGCTAACTGGCTTCGCCGCAGCCGATGGCAAATCGGCGCTGGAAGGTGCAAAGCTCGCCATCGCCCAAGCCAATGCCAAGGGCGGAGTCGCCGGACAAAAGCTGGAGCTGGTGGTGTATGACGATCAGGCGTCGGCCAAGGAAGCAGTCCCGGTGGCGACCAAGCTGGTTGAAAAGGACAAGGTAATCGGCGCGGTGTCAGGTTCGTATTCCGGCTCCACGCGCGCTGCGGCAGGGATATTTCAGCAGGGTAAAGTGCCCTACGTCGTCGCCTATGCTATTCATCCGGACATCACGCTGACTGGTGACTACATGTTCCGCGTGTCGGCAATGGGCGAGGTGCAGGGACGCGCCGGTGCGAAGCTGGCCAACGATCTCGGCAAGAAAAAAGTGGTGGTCATCACGATCAAGAATGACTTCGGCCAGGCGTTGGCTGCGGGCTTCAAGGAAGGTGCCGCGAAGTTTGGACTGAACGTCCTCAATGAATATGAATATGGTATCCAGGACCGTCAGTTCGGCGCGATCGTTTCGAAGGCCAAGTCGGACAATCCGGACATCATCTACGCTTCGGGCTATTTCTTCACTGCCGGCCCCCTGGTCAGTCAGTTGCGCGCAGCCGGTGTGACCGCACCGATCATCGGCCAGGAAGGCTATGACTCCGACAAGTTCATGGATATTGCCGGCGCCGCTTCCGAAGGCACTTACGTCACCACATCACTCGATCGCGACTCCGCTTCGCCGATCACGAAAACCTTCTTTGCCGACTTCAAGCAGACCGCGAATTTCAACGCTGATATGGTGGCCGCATCGTCGTATACGGCGACCAATGTGATGATCGAAAGCCTGAAGAAAACTGGCGGCAAAGGCGGTGAGGTATTGAAAAACGCACTGGCGGCCGGCACCTTCGAAACACCGATCGGCACCTTGTCATTCAACGACTTGCATGAAGTAAGAAAAGATGTGCAGGTGCAGATCGTCAAGGATAAAGCGTTCCGTCGTCACTCGGTGATTTCCGATCCGGTCCTGCTCGCGCCGCCGACCAAGTCAATCAAGTAAAAACAAACGGGTGCGCACGGCAGACATCATGCGCACCGCGTTCAACCCAACTCTGGATCTGGGACTGTCATGCTTTTTCTTGAACTGATTGCACAGGGACTGGTGCAAGGCAGCATCTATGCGCTGGTCGCGCTTGGCCTGACGCTGGTGTATGGACTGCTACGCATATTGCATGTCGCGCATGCGGCATTGTTCACACTCGGCGGTTACGTTGGCGTACTTGTCACCAATGCCACGGGCAGCTTGCCGCTGGCGTTTGTGCTGGCGATGCTGGCTTCCGGCCTGATGGGGATTGCGATGTATCGGCTGTGTTACGAACCGATCCTGAAGCAGCCTCCCTTCGTCGCATTGATCGCCTCAATTGGTTTATATATCGCGTTTGAAGAAATGTTTCGCATCATCTTCGGCGCATCGGGATTGTCGTACACGACGCCGCCGCTGCAAGGTCAGGTCGAGCTGTTCGGCGGACTGCAATTCAAGCAGGCCGAGTTGCTGGTCATGGCGAGCAGCGCAGTAATTATCGGTGTGCTGGGTTATCTGCAAACGCGCACCCGAATCGGAGTCGCGTGTCAGGCGACAGTATCCGATCCGCAGATGGCGCAATCGTTCGGCATCAAGCTGAACCAGGTGCGTGACCTGAACTTTTTCGTCGGTTCGGCACTAGCTGGATTTGCCGGTGTATGGGTCGCGCTGCTGAACAATCTGGTGGAACCGACGATGGGCAGCGTGCCATCGTACAAGGGGTTGGCGATCATCGTCCTCGGTGGCATGGGTTCGGTGCGCGGCACCTTGCTGGCGGCGCTGGTGCTCGGTATTGTCGAATCGTTCGGCACGATTTACCTGGGCAAATTCCTCGATCGCAATGCCATTGCATTTGCCTTCCTGATCCTGGTCCTGATGTTGCGTCCGCAAGGACTGTTTGCGAAAAGCTGAGGGCATTTCATGGAATACGAAATTTCATTATTGACGTCGATGGGCATTGCGGTGCTGTTCGCGCTGTCGCTGAATCTGATCACCGGATTCTGCGGTCAGATCAGCCTTGGCCACGCAGCCTTCCTCGGCATCGGCGCTTATACATCGGCGCTGCTGTGCAAGGCCGGACTGCCCTACTTCGCGACGCTGCCGTTGGCGATGCTGCTGTCAGGTTTGATAGGTATGGTGGTCGGACTGGCGAGCCTGCGTGTGCGTGCCGATTTTCTGGCAATTACGACGATGGGCGTCGGCTTTCTGTTCGTTGGTGTCGTACGTCAGCAGGCCTGGCTCGGCGGCGAACTAGGCGTCTCCAGCATACCTGAATCAGGGCTGTCCAAAACCGGTTTCATGCTGGTAACGATAGTGCTGTGCATGGCGACGGCGGCGCTGTGCATCTATATTCGCAAGTCGTGGATGGGTCGCGTATTCAACGGTATCGCGGAGGATGAGGATACGATGCGCGTGCTCGGCATTGATGTGCCGCGCTACAAATTGGCGGCGTTTGCGATCGGCACCGCACTGGCCGGACTGGCCGGTGCCCTGTATGCACAGCACCTAAAATTTATTGCACCGGACAGCTTTGGTTTCATTGAATCGATTACCGTGCTGTCGATGGTGGTGGTCGGCGGCATCGGCTCTGTCACCGGTGTCATTTTCGGCGCGGCGATCCTGAGTGCGTTGCCGGCATGGTTCCAGTTCATCGGCGACTACAAGCTGCTGGTGTACGGCAGCCTGCTCTTCCTGATGATGCGGTTTTCACCGGGCGGCATGGCGAGCCTGGTGCCGCGCCTGATTAACATAGCTCGAAAAGGACGCGGACAATCATGAGTGCTCCTCTTTTGAAAGTCGACGCTGTGACCGTCCGGTTCGGTGGATTAACTGCGATCGACAACGTGTCGTTCGACGTGCATAGCGGCGAATTGCTCGGCCTGATCGGACCCAATGGTGCGGGCAAGACGACGATGCTGCGCGCGATCACCGGGGTCGTCAAACCGACGCAGGGCAAGGTCGAACTAGCGGGCGAATGTCTGAATGACTTTCCAATTCATGCAAGGATTCGCAAGGGTCTGGCGCTGTCGCAGCAACTGGTCAAACCGTTCAAGGATATCTCGGTGCTTGACAATGTGTCGCTCGCCGCCGGTGCGCGCCATACGCGTTCGCCGCTCGTTGCCTTGCTTCATGTATCGCAGGAAGCGGAACGCACGCTGGGACGCGCCATGCTGGAACGTGTCGGCATCGGTAGCTATGCAGACCAAAAACCCGGTATCCAGCCACTCGGCATTTTGAAGCGCCTTGAGATGGCGCGCGCACTGGCGTTGAATCCGAAACTGCTGCTGCTCGATGAACCGCTGGCCGGCTTGAATTCGAACGAAGCGCATGCGCTGGCGGCCACCATTGCCGACATCAATCAACAGGGCGTCACCATCGTCCTGATCGAACACAATCTTGGCGAAGTGATGCGCATCTGCCGCCGTCTGGTCGTACTCGACAACGGCCGCAAGATCGCCAGCGGCGAGCCACGTTCTGTCATGGATGAACCGGCCGTACGCGCAGCCTATCTCGGCGGCGACACAATGGCCGATGCAAAGGAACCAGCAGGAGGCATACATGCTTGAAATCGGCGGACTTTCATGCGGCTACGATGCGTTTCAGGCAGTGGAAGACCTGTCGCTCACTCTCAAACCCGGGTCGATCACCGGCTTGCTAGGCGCGAACGGCGCGGGCAAATCGTCGACGCTGATGTGCATGGCGGGACACGTCGCCTTGCAACGCGGCCAGATCCGTTTTGAAGGCGCCGACATCGGCACGATGCCGCCGCATGAACGCGTGCGGCGCGGCATTGCGATCGCACCGGAAGGCCGCCGTCTGTTCAAAGATTTGAGCGTTGAAGACAACCTGCGTGTCGGCGGCCTGATTCATCCCGCGTCCGATTTTGCGAAGGACCGCGACTTCGTACTTGCGCTGTTTCCGCGTCTGGCCGAACGCCTTACGTCGCAAGCCGGCAACCTTTCCGGCGGCGAGCAACAGATGTTGGCAATTGGCCGAGCGCTGATGACGCGGCCCAAGCTAATCATGATCGATGAGCTGTCGCTGGGCCTGATGCCGAAAGTGATCGACCTCTGTTATCAGGCATTGAAGCAGTTGCGTGCAACCGGCATGTCAATCCTGCTGGTTGAACAAAACACCGACCGCGTGCTGGCCGTGGCCGACCACATCTGTGTGCTCGAATCCGGACGTACTGTGTGGCAAGGCAGCGCTACCGATGCACGCAACAATCCTACTTTGACAGCAGCTTACCTCGGCTTGCATTAACTAATTCAGAAAAGAGACATCATGAACTCCATCACCGAAAACAAATCACTTGACAACGATCTCCGCTGGGATGCCAGTCGTGAAATCCGTGCGCCACGCGGTACCGAACTCAACTGCAAGAGCTGGCTCACCGAAGCTGCCTATCGCATGATTCAAAACAACCTCGATCCGGAAGTTGCGGAGAATCCGAAGCACTTGGTTGTCTATGGCGGCATCGGCCGCGCCGCGCGTGACTGGGCCTGCTTCGACAAGATCC
Organism: Herminiimonas sp.; assembly: GCA_014377155.1. Next base: position 6,717 of record JACMQD010000157.1, on the reverse strand, counting down.
TCGACGTGCTGAAAAATTTGAATGACGACGAAACGCTGTTGATCCAATCCGGCAAACCGGTTGGGGTGTTCAACACGCATCCGGATGCGCCGCGCGTGCTGATCGCCAATTCCAACCTCGTACCGAAATGGGCGAACTGGGAACACTTCAATGAACTCGACCGCAAGGGCTTGTTCATGTACGGCCAAATGACGGCGGGCAGCTGGATTTACATCGGTAGCCAGGGCATCGTGCAAGGAACGTACGAGACATTCGTCGAAGCGGGTCGTCAGCATTTCAATGGCGACTGGGCGGGGCGCTGGATTCTGACCGCAGGCCTGGGCGGCATGGGCGGGGCGCAACCTTTAGCGGCAACGTTGGCCGGTGCGGTATCGCTCAATATCGAATGCCAGCAGAGCAGCATCGACTTCCGGATTCGCACGCGTTATCTGGACAAGCAGGCCAAGGATCTCGACGACGCGCTGGCGTTGATTCAGCATCACTGCGAGCGCAAGGAAGCGGTGTCGATCGGCTTGCTCGGCAACGCCGCTGACATCCTGCCGGAATTGGTGAAGCGTGCGAACGCAGGCAGTATCAAGCCCGATCTGGTGACCGACCAGACGTCGGCGCATGACCTGATCAACGGCTATTTGCCGAACGGCTGGACCGTCGCGCAATGGAAGGCTGCACAGCAAGATCCTGAGCAGCATGCGAAGCTGACGGCGGACGCCGCCGCATCGTGCGCAGTGCATGTGCAGGCGATGCTGGATTTCCATGCGATGGGAATTCCAACGGTCGATTACGGCAACAATATTCGTCAGGTTGCGTTAGATTACGGCGTGAAGAATGCGTTTGATTTTCCGGGGTTTGTACCGGCGTACATTCGACCGCTTTTCTGCGATGGTAAGGGACCGTTTCGCTGGGTGGCGCTATCGGGTGATCCGGAGGATATCTACAAGACGGATGCGAAGATCAAGGAGCTGTTTCCGGATAATAAGCCGGTGCATCGCTGGCTTGACATGGCGCGTGAACGGATTGCGTTTCAGGGCTTGCCTGCACGGATTTGCTGGCTAGGATTGGGCGAGCGTCATATTGCTGGATTGGCGTTTAATGAGATGGTGAAGAATGGCGAATTGAAAGCGCCGATCGTGATTGGTCGGGATCATCTCGATACCGGTTCCGTGGCGAGTCCGAATCGCGAAACCGAGAGCATGAAGGATGGGACGGATGCGGTGTCGGATTGGCCTTTGCTGAATGCGTTGCTGAATACCTCGGGTGGGGCGACGTGGGTGTCGTTGCATCATGGTGGTGGTGTCGGGATGGGGTATTCGCAGCATTCGGGGATGGTGATTGTCGCGGACGGTACGGAAGCTGCGGCGAAGCGCTTGGCGCGGGTGCTGGTAAACGATTGTGGGTCGGGGGTGATGCGGCATGCGGATGCGGGGTATGAGACGGCTGTGGAGTGCGCTAAGCGAAATGGGTTGCAATTGCCGATGATCGATGGTTGACGTTTCTTGCTTTGTGGTCCGTGAAGCGGAGTCAGAGTAATTTTCGCGATGCAGCATTACGAAAAAAAACTCTGACCAGGGTTCTCTCAGTATGTCGTCTGCGGCGTCCTATTTCTTAATGGCTCATTCGTGCAACGAAGTAGTGTCATTAAGCTGCATTGCCGCTACACATTCAAACAACCGACAGAAAGGCTCCTTCCCTGCTTTTGGCAGTGTCGCGCTGACCATATGCTGACTAAGCCTCATTATTATTTCGAAAGATCCAAACATGAACACCATTCTGACTATCGAACCAGGCAAATTAACGCTCGCCGACATCCGCGCAATCTGGCGTGACGGCACGCCTCTTGCCCTCGCCGCTTCGGCTTATCCTGCAATTGAAAAGGCTGCCGCCACAATCCTGAAAATCGTCGCAAAGGGTGACGCTGCTTACGGCATCAACACCGGTTTCGGCAAGCTGGCGAAAACACGCATTCCAGACGAACAACTTGAACTCTTGCAGCGCAATCTGATCCTGTCGCACTCGGTCGGCACCGGCGATTTGATCGACGATGCGTCGGTACGCCTGATCCTTGCGATGAAAATCGGCAGTCTTGCGCGTGGTTATTCCGGCATCCGATCGAACGTGATCGATACGATGATTGCGATGTATAACGCGGGCATCATGCCGTGCATTCCGATCAAGGGTTCGGTTGGCGCGTCCGGTGATCTGGCGCCGCTGGCGCATATGACCCTGGCGTTGATCGGCGAAGGCATGGTACGCGTCAACGGCGCACTGGTTCCTGCTACGGATGCGCTTGCGAATGTGGGCTTGAAGCCGGTCGTGCTCGCCGCGAAGGAAGGCCTAGCGCTGATCAACGGTACGCAAGTGTCGACGGCATTGACGCTGAATGGATTGTTCCTCGCCGAACGTATGCTTGAGGCCGCGACCGTCGCCGGTGCGTTGTCGATCGATGCCGCAAAAGGGAGCGATGCGCCATTCGATGCGCGAGTACATGCAGTACGCGGTCAGCCCGGCCAGATCGCCGTGGCGAAGATTTATCGCGAGCTGTTGACCGGCAGCGCAATCCGTCGCTCGCATCTTGAAAACGACGAGCGCGTGCAGGACCCATACAGCCTGCGCTGCCAGCCGCAAGTGATGGGTGCGTGTTCGGACCTGATCAACAATGCAGCTCGCACCTTGCTGATCGAAGCCAATGCCGTCACCGACAATCCGCTGGTGTATGCAGATGAGGGCGACGTGATTTCGGGCGGTAATTTTCATGCGGAGCCGGTGGCGTTCGCAGCCGATACACTGGCGCTGGCGATTGCCGAAATCGGTGCCTTGTCAGAGCGCCGCATTGCATTGCTGATCGACGCATCACTGTCGGGTTTGCCGCCATTCCTGGTGCCGTCATCGGGCCTGAACTCCGGCTTCATGATTGCGCATGTCACCGCTGCCGCACTCGCGTCCGAAAACAAGTCGTTGGCCCATCCTGCCAGTGTCGACAGTTTGCCGACGTCGGCCAATCAGGAAGACCACGTCAGCATGGCGACCTTTGCCGGACGCCGCTTGCATGAACTGGCGCACAACACCGCGACCATCGTCGCGATAGAATTGCTAGCGGCTGCGCAGGGCGTGGATTTTCACCAGCCTTTGCAAACGTCGCCGCTGCTCGCAGCAGTGCATGCGCGCTTGCGTGACCTGGTGCCGTTCTATGACAAGGACCGCTTGTTCTCACCCGATATCGAAGCCGCGAAAAAACTTGTCCTCCAAGGCGACCTCAGCGCGACTTGCCAGGATTTGTTCATCGGCCTGTATATCGGCTAAACGCGGTTTTCAATCATGCTGACACTGATCGATCTCAATCAACTAGCCGCCATGCCGTGGAAAAACGGCGGTGGCGTTACGCGGGAGCTGGCTGCTTATCCGGTCGGCAGCGGTCTCAATGATTTCATTTGGCGGATCAGTATTGCGGATGTCGCGCAGTCGGCTGCATTTTCAACGTTTACCGGAATCGATCGCATCATCACACTGCTCAATGGTGATGGCATGCGGCTGGAATTTGCGGACGGTCGACGGCATAATTTGACAACCGCCTTTTCGCCATTTCATTTTCGTGGTGAGGATCCATTGCATGCAGATTTGTTTGCGTCGCCCTCCTCCGATTTCAATCTGATGCTGCGGCGGGAAGCGGTGACCGGAAGCGTGAAAGTGTGGCGCGAACCATCGATCTTGATTGCTGACAATGTGGTGGCGCTCGTGTGTGGTGAAGGTCAGTGGAGAGTGACGTTCGGCAATGGCGCGCAATACGAGTTGGGTGCACAACATGCGCTGACCGGTGCTTGTCCACCTGGCGAAATCATCATTCTCCCGATACAACCCGGCAGTGTGCTTTTAACCGTGCGTGCCGCGCCAGCATACCAATCAGGAATCCAACATGACAACTAATAACGGACTCTGGCACAACGCACGCATCGTGCCGCATGGTGATCCGGACAGCACGATCGAACGCGGTACGATCGTTGTTCACGATGGCGCCATTGCATGGATCGGCAAGGATGAAGACCTGCCTGTCGAATTTGCAATCGCATCAAATCGCCATGACGTCGCAGGAAGATGGATTACGCCGGGACTGATCGATTGTCATACGCATCTTGTCTACGGCGGCAACCGCGCCGATGAATTCGCGATGCGGCTGGCCGGTGTGAGCTACGAGGATATTGCCCGTCGTGGTGGTGGCATCGTATCGACCGTGACGGCAACGCGCGCAGCCGATGAAGACAGCCTGTATCGTCAAGCTACCCGCCGCCTCCAAGCCTTGCTGGCGGAAGGCGTGACGACGATTGAAATCAAATCGGGCTATGGCCTTGATCTGGACACCGAACGCAAGATGCTGCGCGTGGCGCGTCGCCTCGGTGCGGATTTTCCGGTCACGGTCTACACGACTTTCCTTGGTGCGCACGCGTTGCCGACCGAGTACCAGGGCCGCGCCGATGAGTACATTGCGCTCGTCTGCGACACGCTGGTGCCGCAACTGCATGCGGAAGGTCTGGTGGATGCGGTCGATGTGTTTTGCGAGAACATCGGATTTTCGGTGGCGCAAAGCGAGCGCGTGTTCGAAGCGGCAAGCCGCCTTGGCTTGCCCGTGAAAATGCATGCGGAGCAGCTATCCAATATCGGCGGCACGCAGCTGGCGTCGCGTTATCGCGCACTGTCGGTCGATCATCTTGAGTACCTGAACGAAGCCGATATCGTCGCGATGAAGAAATCGGATACGGTCGCGGTGCTGCTGCCGGGTGCGTTCTATTTCCTGCGTGAGAAGCAGTTGCCGCCGATTGATTTGTTGCGACAACATGGTGTGCCGATTGCGATTTCCACCGACAGCAATCCCGGCACCGCGCCAACGACCTCGCTGTTGCTGATGCTGAATATGGCGTGTACGTTGTTCCGAATGACAGTGGCCGAAGCGCTGACGGGCGTGACCAAACATGCCGCGCATGCACTCGGAAAATCGGAACTGCATGGCGCACTTGACGTTGGTCGCGCTGCCGATTTTGCCGTATGGTCAATCGAGTCGCCGGCAGAGCTTGCTTACTGGTCCGGGTTCAATCCATGCCAAAGCGTGGTGCGTGGCGGCGTCGTGATTTGTTCGAAGGAATGAGTGGATGAATCGATTGATTGCATTGCGTGCGTTACTGCCTGACGGCTGGCGGAAAAATGTCCTGCTTGAGTGGGACGAAAGTGGTTGCCTGACGCGCGTCGACGATGCGCCGTCCGACGCCGTAGCGACTGCCGGCATCGTGTTGCCGGGAATGGCGAATCTGCATTCGCATGCATTCCAGCGTGCGATGGCGGGCCTGACGGAATATCGCACCGATCCAACCGACAGCTTCTGGAGTTGGCGCACGCTGATGTACCGCTTTGCGCAAAAGCTGTCGCCATCGACATTGAAAGCGATCGCCTTGCAGCTCTATATCGAGATGCTGAAATCGGGCTACACATCGGTGTGCGAATTCCATTATTTGCATCACGATGTGGGTGGCAATCCGTACGCCAATCCGGCCGAACACGCACAGTGTCTGATCGCCGCTGCAGAGGAAGCAGGCATCGGCTTGACCTTGTTGCCGGTTCTGTATCAATACAGTGGATTCGGAGCCAAGGCGCCGACCGTAAGTCAGGCGCGCTTCATTAGCTCGCCCGAATGGATATTGTCGCTGCTGCAGCGGTTGCAGAATTCGCATCCGCAGCATGCCGGCTTGCGCTACGGCGTCGCGCCGCATTCGCTGCGTGCGGTTTCGCCTGCGTCGTTGCGGGAATTGCTAGACGGCGTGCAGCGGCTGGATGCGCAGGCGCCGATTCATATTCATATCGCTGAACAGACGCAAGAGGTCGACGATTGTGTGGTGTCGCTCGGCGCGCGGCCGGTTGCATGGTTGATGGATAACGCAGAGGTCGACGCACGATGGTGTCTGGTGCATGCGACGCATATGACCGTTGCCGAGACGGCTGCCTTGGCCCGCAGCGGTGCGGTGGCGGGGATTTGCACGACGACCGAGGCTAATCTGGGTGACGGGATTTTCAACGGTGCCGCGTATACGGCACTGGGCGGGACGTGGGGCATCGGCTCGGACAGTCATGTCAGCACGAGCATGCGTGAAGAGCTGCGATTATTTGAATACACGCAGCGATTGCAGCATCGGCAGCGTAATGTGTTGGTTGGTCCTGGCGGCAAGTCGGTCGGCGAGTATTTGTATCGTGAAGCCTTGCGTGGTGGTGCTGCGGCCAGCGGTCGTCCGGTGGCGGGATTTGCTGTGGGGCAGCGCGCTGACTTGATTGTGCTGGATGATGCGCATGCGGATCTTGCGGGTAAGCACGATGAGCAGGTGTTGGATGCGTTTGTTTTTTGTAATCATGGGGCGGTGCCGGTGATGGACGTGTTGGCTGGTGGGCGGTGGGTTATCCGGGCTGGGCGGCATGGGCTGGAGGAGTCGAGTGGGAGTGGGTATCGGGAGGCGTTGCGGGGATTGTTGGCTGAGTAGGGTGCAGTGGTCTAATGATGCCGGACACCTCAATGGGTGGATAATCCATCAACTGAGGAAATGTAAGTGGCAAAGCAACGCAAGAAATTTGACACCAGCTTGAAGCTGGAGGTCGTCCGCATGATCAAAGAACAGGGCTTGAGCGTCCAGCATGTCAGCGAGAGTATGAACATTGGCCCGACTGCAATTCGGCGCTGGGTGACGCAGT
>JACMQD010000156.1 GCA_014377155.1 Herminiimonas sp. | reverse complement strand
TGGGTCCTGGCCGCTGGCATGCGCTACTTCGTCGATGAAGCATTCCAGATAAATCGTGTTCTGGTTCAGATTGACGCCGCGCCAAAAACCGGGCGGCACGTGCGGATTGCGCATCGCATGGTCAACTAGCAGGTTAGGAAAACTGTAACCGATCGAGGCTTCCGGCCCCGGTGCGTTGAGGCCCTGAAAGACTACCGGGTCCTTGCCGTCCTTGATGCTCTGCGGTGCAACGCTTGCCAGGATCGACTGGCCGGAGATGCGTATATGCAAACCGGTGATGTTACCTTTGGCATCGAGGCCGGCGCTGAGCTTGCACTGCGTGATCGGATGATAGCGGCCATGCAGCATGTCTTCTTCGCGCGACCAGATCAGCTTGATCGGCGTGCCCGGCATTTGCTTGGCAATCGTGACGGCTTGTATGACCCAGTCATGCACCGCGCCACGGCGGCCGAAACCACCGCCGAGATGCAGTTTGTAGACTTCGCATTTTTCCGGCGCAAGTCCGGCCGCTTCGGCCGTTGCCGCCAGTGCCGCTTCGCCGTTCTGGGTGGGGGTCCAGACTTCACACCGCTCCGGCGTCCATTTGGCCGTGGCGTTCATGGTTTCCATGGTGGCGTGGTTCTGGAACGGATACGAATACACCGCTTCGATCTTGCGCTCGGCGGCCGCGATGGCGGCACGGGCGTCACCGTTTTGGTTGCCGACCACGGCGTCCTGCGCGTCCAGCCCGGCCTTGAGCATCTGCGCGATGGTCGCACTCGATGCGGCCGCATGAGGACCATTGTCCCATTCGATCGGCAGCGCATCGAGCGCGCTCTTGGCGCGCCACCAGGTATCCGCGATGACCGCCACCGCGCTGTCGCCGACTGCTATTACCTTCTTTACCCCGGGTCGCTTTTCGATAGCGGCCGCGTTAAAACTCTTGACCTTGCCGCCGAATACCGGGCAATCGCGGATCGCCGCGTTGAGCATGCCGGGCAACACCAGGTCCGAACCGTAGATCTGGGCACCCGTGGTTTTGCTGACGGTATCGAGGCGTGCCAGGCGCTTGCCGACCAGCGTCCAGTCTTTCGGGTCTTTCAGTGCGACGTCGGCTGGCGGCGCCAGTTTGCCAGCGGCGGCCGCGACCTTGCCGTAGGTGGTCGTACGCCCCGATCCTGCGTGCGTGATGACGCTGCTGGCAGCCTTGCATTCGGAGGCCGGCACCTTCCATTCATCGGCTGCCGCCTGAATGAGCATCATGCGCGCAGTGGCGCCGCCCTTGCGAACGTAGTCATGCGACTCGCGGATACCGCGGCTGCCACCGGTGGAAAAATTACCCCAGGCGCGTTTGCGTGCCAGGTTCTGCCCCGGTGTCGGATATTCGGTGGTCACCTTGGCCCAGTCGCCTTCGAGCTCTTCCGTTACCAGTTGAGCCAAACCGGTCAGCGTCCCCTGGCCCATTTCCGAGCGGGCGATGCGAATGACGATAGTGTCGTCCGGACGGACCACGACCCAGGCGTTGATTTCGGGCGCCATGGCGTCCTGGGCTGCAGCCTGACCGGAAAACGGAATATGAAACGCGACGACCAAGCCGCCGGCGGCCGCGGCCGTAGTACCTAGAAAGCGACGGCGCGAAGGGGATGGCAGGGCGCTCATGTGATGCTCCCGTCAGCGTGCTTGATCGACAGGCCGGCGCTTTTGGTATTGCCACCCTTGGCCACCACCTTGATCGCGGCGCGCACCCGATTGTAAGTGCCGCAACGGCAAATGTTGGTCATGGCTTCGTTAATATCGAGGTCGCTCGGATCGGGTTTTGATTGCAGCAGCGCAGCGGCGGCCATGATCATGCCGGACTGGCAAAATCCGCACTGGGGAACGTCAAGCGCAGCCCAGGCTTTTTGTACCGGATGCGAACCGTTCGGCGACAAGCCTTCGATCGTGACGATCTTTTCGGCGGCAGTGACGGTTGCGGCCGGACGGACACAACTGCGTGTGGCGATGCCATCGATATGAACGGTGCAGGCACCGCACTGAGCCACACCACAGCCGTACTTGGTGCCGGTTAGCCCGAGCTGCTCACGCAATACCCAAAGCAGCGGTGTATCCTCTTCCGCCTGGTAATCGCGCAACGCGCCGTTGACGTTCAGTTTTGCCATGTCCAGGCTCCAAGGATGTGGTGGGTCGAGTCGGAAGGGTGCCCCTTGTTGATGTTACATCATCTGTTGTTGGCATGCTTGCGGATAACTGCACTGTGGAAATGCCTTGTGCCGCATCATGACGGCATGCCGCAGCAGGTATGCTTCGTGTATGCCGCTATCACTTTCTCGACTTTGCCGATGCATTCACTGACCCCGCCGAGGCAGGCTGGCGGACGCGCGATGTGCGGCGCCTGCCTGCGGCCAAAGCGCACCTGCATTTGCCAATGGATCACGCCGGTCGACAACGAAGTCGAAGTATTGATCCTGCAGCATCCACTGGAAGTCGACAATGCCAAGGGCAGCGCACGCCTGCTGCATCTTTGTTTGTCGAATAGCCGGCTGGTGACTGGCGAGGCTTTTTCCGAGGCAGCGTTGCGGCGCTGGCTGCATGCACCGTTTTCCGCCGATGGCATAGCGTACGAAACGAGTGCGTCGCCACTGCGCCAGGCACTGCTACTCTATCCCGACGATATCGGGCCGGATTCCGGGGTAATGGTCGTACCAGAGTCGTGCCGGCACGACCTGCCTGCTGATCCAGCGCGAGTGCGCCTGGTTATTCTCGACGCAACGTGGCGCAAGAGCCGCAAGCAGCTGTACTGCAATCCGCTCTTGCAGCAACTACCGCGGCTGGCGCTGCGCGGTACTGGCGCGTCGCATTACCGGATTCGCACAGCGCACCGCAAGGACCAGCTTTCGACCTTCGAGGCGACTTGTCAGGCCTTGGTGCAACTGGAAGGAGCAGGTGAGCGATACCAGCCGATGCTGGCTGCCTTCGATGGTTTCGTGGAACAGCAAATCGGCTATGGATTTGCCGCACGGGTTATTGGCGAGGAAGAAAAATAGCCGGAAGCGGGCCGGCGCGGGAGTGAGAGTGCGGCGTCAGGAGCGCCGCGCCACGCAAAGTTGTATCAGAAATAGCGTGCCAGGACGTCGTTGAACGCTTCTTCGGCTGTCATGCCTTTCTTCATCAATTCGGAAATTTCGTTGGAATATTCCTTGATCGCCGGTGGCAATGTTTGTCGGTGGGCTTTGAAATATTCGTATTTTTCTTCGTCCATCGCGCCTGCCTTGGCTGCGGCGGAAGTAGTGCGCGGCGCGCTGCTGCTGGTTTTGGTTGCGCGCGTGCCTGCGCTTGCACGCACGCCGACGCTTGATTTCGCAGTCTTGATTTGGGCCAGCGTAAATGTACCGCTGATGTTGGCGCCCGAAAGTTCGTCATCCTTCGGATGCATCAAGTGATTGTTTTGGTCGAACGCCATTTTCTTGCCAGCCGTGTTGGTGACCTGGTAACTCGGTCGCTGTCCGGGACCGTTGATCGCGAACTGCACTCGCTCGCCGTAGGTTTCCATCTGCACGATGACATCCTTGAGGTAGTCGGCCGCGAGGGTTTCGAGTTTGCCATTCCAGCGTTTGTTTTTAGTGGTAGTCAAAATAATCGTTTCCAGTGATGATGACAACATGTCATCGTAATGCATGCCGATCGTAATGTTCATGCAAGAGACATTATCCTCCGCCGCATGCAGCAATCGCAATGTAGATTTTCAGATGCGAAATGGTACGCGGGACATTTTAGCTATCGCGTGCCAGCGCCAGAAATTCGGTGCGGAGCGCGAGATTAGGCTGTAACTCGCCCAGCATGGCTGAGGTAATGGTTTCTTCTCCCGGTGTCCGGATTCCACGGCTCTCCATGCACAAATGACGGCAGCGAATGACGACGCCGACTGCGTTCGGTTCAAGCGCACTCATCAACGCGTTGGCAACCTGGCTGGTCAGCCGTTCCTGGACCTGCAGCCGTTTTGCATAGCAATCGACTAGTCGTGTCAGCTTCGATAAGCCGACAATCTTGCCGTTCGGGACATAGCCGATCACCGCTGTGCCGAAAAAGGGTGCGAGATGGTGTTCGCAGTGGCTGTAGACCGGAATGCCTCGGACCACGATCAGTTCGCTGTAGGCTTCGGCGCCGTCTTCGAATGTCTTCAACAAATCGCCTGCATCCTGCTGATAACCCGAGGTCCAGTGCTTCCATGCTTTTATCACTCGTGCCGGTGTTTCGAGTAGTCCCGGGCGTGCCGGGTCTTCCCCGATACTGGCGAGAAAACGTCGCCAGTCCGCTTCGCCGAACTCCTCAGGTGCCGCTGGCCCCGCGTCATTCTCGGCATCGTCGTGTGATGTACTCAATTCGTATCCTTGTCTCGATTGCAGGCGCGTCGCGCAGATCAGATCATTCTTGGCTGTACATTATACGGAAACGACGGCACGCCCTGCCTGAACGGGCCGATGGCCACTCTGTGAGCGACCTCAGGCCATTGCTGCAGCCTTGACCAGAGCTTCTGCATAGACATCGGCAGACTGGCCACCCGGTATCATGTAACGGTCGTTAATGATGACCGCGGGCACTGCGTTGATGCCATGGTCGAGATAGAACCGTTCGCGCTCGCGCACATCGGTTGCATAGTCGTCGCTCGACAGGATTTCCCGTGCACGTCCAGCCGGCAACCCGACCTGTGCTGCTACGTCGATCAATACTTCATGATCCGCAGGATTGCGTCCCTCAGTAAAATAGGCAGTAAACAACGCGTTTTTCAAAGCCTGCTGATGGCCTTCCGTTTCAGCCCAATGCAGCAAGCGGTGCGCATCGAAGGTGTTGTAAATGCGTCCGCGCTGCGCCATATTGAAGGCAAACCCTACCTCTTCTCCACGCAGCCTGATGTTTTCCCGGTTACGTTCGGACTGCTCGGTCGTCGCGCCATATTTCTGCGCAAGATGCTCGTTGATATCTTGGCCTTCGGCCGGCATTGAAGGATTCAGCTCGAACGGTTGAAAATGAATTTGAGTGGTCACCTGGGTGCCCAGATTGCGGATGGCGTCTTCGAGCGAACGCAATCCGACCACGCACCACGGACATGAAATGTCAGACACAAAATCGATCTTGATAGGGGTATTCATTGGTTACTCCTGGTTTGTTGAGCACGCATTCGCGGGTCGGCACAACACGGGTTGGACTTTTACCTGCACGAATCCGCGCTGCAGATGCCGTTTCGACCCGTATCGATTTTTCCTGCGGATTAGGAATGATAGCCGTTGTCGGCATAAAGACGGTGTGGCCAGTGCGGTATCGCCCGATACTAGGGCGCAGAGAAATCGCACTGACCATAAATCCTACGGTTATGATACATATTCAATATTCATAGGACGGACAGGAAATGAGGCAAGACGAAGATTACGAACGCCGAGAATCGGCTACCACGCGGCCTTGGGTCGCGCTCGAAACAACCTATGACGTCGAAGCCTGGATCGACATTTTCAACCGTGACCTGCAGAACTTTGTCAAAGACGGAAATGCTACGGGTTACGGCATCTGTTTCGGACTGAGCGAAGGGGGTGACGTGTATTTACATACGACGTCCGAAGGCGATGTGGTGCTCGACGTGGAACCGGATGCGCAATGGATTGCGCCTCTGATTAGCGCGGCGACGCGAACAGAGCCGCCAGCAGGGCGGATTTGGTTTTTACCCGGCCACATGCTGACACAATTGATCGTAGGGTTAAGTTCGCTGATCGCCTCTAGCAGGATCGTCGTCAATCACGATTTCAGACTGAAGAAATACTGACCGTTCCGCAGAGGCGAAAGTAACGGTGCTACGGAATGCGGCCCGCGATCGCGGGGTGGCAATTCCGGTAAAGGTAATCAATAACGATATGGATTGTTCGGCCGGTAGTCATAACGGTTCGGAACGCCGTCACCGTCGCGGTCGCGGTCGGCATAATTTGGAATGCCGTCGTGATCACGGTCGCGACCGCCTCGGCCGTGGCGGTGGTGCCATTGCTGATCACGCCAGTTATTGCCGTAATAGTATTGCGAGCGGGGTTGCACGTACACGGGCGACGGCTGAACATAGACCGGTGACGGACGCAGATAAATCTCGCGCGGCTGCACGTAGACCGGTTGCGGCTGTACGTAAACCGGCTGCGGCTGAACGTAGACGCCAGGGAAACCAAGATTGACGTCGACGTTGACGCGTGCCATGGCCGGCATGGAGATCAACGTGGCACCGGCCATCAAAAGCACCGAAATAAGATATTTGTTCATGATGTCTCCGTGAATGATGACTGTATTAAATACTGCCATATCACCTTCACCAAGAATTTAATCGTAACGATTGTTACCAGACGTTTCCAGTTGCGTAAGTCCACCGGATATCTGCTTTCCCCGCGCAATCGCAATATGGACACGCATCGGCGTGTCCAGAATCATGCAGGGCTTTAGACGAAGATTATTCGGCCGTGGGAACGATCGTGGTCGGTGGATCTTCCGGCAGTGCCGAATCGGATTCCGCAGGTGTCTCGTGCGACTCTGCCTTGTGCTGAAGTTTTTCCTGCTTTTTTTGTTTCTTGGCGATTTCTTTTTGGCGCTTTTCAAAAGCGTAATTTTGTTTGGCCATGTGCAATCCTGATTATTAAATAAGTGGCTGAGGTCGGTTCAACGCTATTCGATCGTGCGTTCGACTCAAGGAGTAACTTTGGCTTGGCGTTGATGTCACGGTACCAGACTTGGTCCGTCCAACTTGTGGCGAGATGCGCTTGCATGCAACTCAGCCCTGACGTCGCTTAGTCGAATCATGACTGATTGAACAGGCTTTTGCAAGGCGAGCCTGATGCCTGCGCGGTATCGGCGAGGCATTGAAGAGCTTTGATCCGCTAGTGTGCCCGGGGTTAGACGGCTGAACTAGCGTGGGAAATGGCAATGGCGATTAAATTATTCGGGTAACCCCTTCTGAAAAAACAATGGCACTTTCGTCAAGACCAAGTGCCATGGCTATCACATAGTTATCTGCAATTAATGTTGAGCGTCGTGCCTTCGCGCGCCTGCACCCTCTGGGCTGCACCATCGCCACAACGATACGTCACCGAAAGACGTTTTGGCCGGTTTTCAGCAGGATCGCCGCATAGATTGTTATCGACCCTGATAGAAAGCTGGCGACGGCGGCCTGCTGCGTTCTGAAGCGACTGGCTTGCGTCACATGCCGCATTACCTGTCCCGTAAATCGCCTCTTCGATATTAATGCGTCCTTGCCCGGTCTGCTGCCCAGACTGCGCTTCGGCGCCATCACGATAGCCTTGATCGTAGCCACGACGATATTCCGTACTTTGCGCCAGAGCCGATCCGGCACTCGAGCCGATGGCGATAAAAGCCAGTGCGCACAACACGTGTTTCTTTGCAAATTTAGTATTCATCTGTTTTCTCCAATGATCAACAAAGTTTAACTTTACCTTGGGCCACGATGCTTGTTGTGTACGCTAGCACTAAGAACAATGCAGTTTATACAGCGTGATACAGGGACTCGACCGTCGCTAAAACGACGCCTGCATTTTTTTCGAACGTTGTTTTAATAGATCGCGGAGGCGGTTTTAATTTAATCAGCAAGTCGTTGCCAATGACCATAAATGCCGGAGTATAATTTCTTCCATGGAACGACTCGAAGCATTCAGAAGCATTGCAGCGCAAGCTGGTCGCGGAGAATTAATTTTCCCGACCAACGTCAACGCGTCGCTCAAGATTCAGCAGACGCTGAACGATCCCGACTGCCATATGGAAGCCGCTGCCAAGCTGGTGATGGCGGAGCCCTTGTTGTCAGCGCGCACAGTAGCGATTGCCAATTCAGCAGCCTACAACCGCGGCGCGGAAATTACCAACGTACGCGCAGCGGTCATGCGGTTGGGTTTTCGTACTCTGCATTCACTGGTGGCTGCCATCGTCGTGCGCCAGTTCGGCAGCATGATCGTCGATCCTGGCATTCGCGCCAAATCGGTTCAGCTCTGGGAGCACACTGCGCATGTGGCGGCGCTGGCGCAGGTCATTGCACGGCGCGTGACGCATGTCGATCCCGAAACCGCGATGTTTGCCGGTATTGTTCATGAAGTAGGGGGCTTTTATCTGCTATCACGTGCCGATGAATTTCCCGGCTTGCTCGACGGCGATCCTGAGGACTGGGTCGAATACGGCGAAAAACTGATCGGCCGTGGCGTCCTCAAGAAACTCGGCGTCCCCGACCAGGTCACCGAAGCGATCGAATCATTGTGGTATGGATTTCGCGCGTTGCCGCCCGAGACGCTGGGTGACACGCTGATTTTGGCGAACGATCTCTCGCCGGTGCCATCCCCTCTGCATCAGCGTGCCGGCGGAACCACGCTCGAGTCGGCTGCCATCCTCGATTTTTCGATTGGCGAAGGCACCCTTATCAGCATCATGGAAGAGTCCGCCGAAGAAGTGAAGTCGCTTACGATGGCATTGCTCATGTGATTTACGTGCAGTGTTTCGTCAGAAAATCAGGGCCACGCAAGTGGCCTTTTTTGCGATCAGTTCAGCATCGCGACGACGGGCGTATGATCAGATGGCTGTTCCCACTTGCGCGGCAGCTTGTCGATCGCGCAGCCGGTACAACGCGAAGCCAACGCCTTCGACAGTAGAATATGATCGATCCGCATACCGCGATTGCGGCGAAACGCCATCTGTCGATAATCCCACCAGCTGTACAGCTTTTCGGCTTGTTCGAACAGGCGAAATGCATCGACCAGGTCGAGGCCGATCAATCCGGCAAATGCCGCCCGCTCGGCATCCGACACGAGCACCTGGCCGACCCATGCCGCCGGATCGTGAACATCGCGGTCTTCCGGTGCAATGTTGTAGTCGCCCAGCAGGGCCAGCAGCGGATAGCGCTTTCGTTCATCATCGATCCAGGACTGTAACGCCGCCAGCCAGCGCAACTTGTACTGATATTTGTCCGAGTCGAGTGACTGGCCATTCGGTACGTAGGCGCATATTATTCTCACCCCGTCGACGGTTGCCGAAATGATGCGCTGTTGCTCGTCGGGATGCAGCGGATTGTTCTTGACAATGTCACTCATGGGCAGCTTCGACAAGATGGCCACACCGTTATAAGTTTTCTGGCCGCTGAAAACGACGTGATAGCCGGCTGATTCGATTTCGGCTTGCGGGAATTTTTCGTCGACGGTCTTGGTTTCTTGAAGACACAGCACATCGATCGAATTGGTGGCCAACCACTGCAAAACTTGCGGCAGGCGCACTTTGAGGGAGTTCACATTCCAGGTTGCTATGTTCATTGTGGTACCCAGTTGACTGCGGATGTGCAAATTGGTCGAGTGTGCGGCTTCATGTCCGACCGATTCCTCGAGATCGGGCAAGAAAGCAACCCACGACGGCAAGTTTGTGAAAAGCATAGGCATTTTCTCAAAAAACCGTCGCGCGTGGTGGAATCGAACGCGACGGTCGCGGCGATAGAGCGAAATTAATTGCAATAGAGATAAATATCCATGCTTTTACAGCCGTGATCAATACAATGTCGTTACTTCTGGTTATTCAGTTCTTGTCATCGTTAGGCGATCTGCTCGGCTCGTCTATTTGACTCGTAACCCCGCGCTCTGTCGCGAGCCTTCGATGCCATTGGATCAGGTCGCGAAAAACGCCCGGCCAGGGAGTAGGCAGCAGCGCATTACAGCCGGCGGTCGCATCGCTTCATGCGACGCTGGCGAAGGAAGATCAGTGTCTACGAACCTGGGATCAGCGGCGCGCATGTCGACCGGCATGCCTGGCTGCGACGAAATTCTCAACGGTGGCTTGATCAAGGGGCGTTGTTACCTGATCGGCGGACCGCCCGGCGCAGGCAAGACGATATTCTCGTTGCAGTGGCTAAGGGCCGGCCTGCAGCTGGACGAAAAATGCATGACCATCACGTTGTGCGAACCGGGTGACGAAATCGCGCGCAACGTTGCGGGCTTTGGTTGGGACTTGGCAGGTATCGATATTGTCGATATGTCGCCAGCCGGATCCGACCTCGCCGAAAACACTGGCGATTACCACATGTTCCCGCCTAGCGAAGTAGAAAACGTACCGATCTGGAAAGAGATCTACCTTGCTGTCCAACACGCCCGTCCAACGCGTTTGGTCATCGACTCTGCCACGCAGCTGCGTTTTCTCGCGACCGACGAATATCAATTCCGCAAGAACATCCTGAGTCTGGTCAATTTTTTGAACGGCACTGGCACAACCACGCTGCTGGCATTCGATCCTACCGAAATGGAGCGAGATACGTCGGT
>JACMQD010000155.1 GCA_014377155.1 Herminiimonas sp. | reverse complement strand
GCCCGGCGCAATACCGATGCCGCCGACCTGGGCCGCGAGGGCATCCGAAATGTAATCGCCATTCAGGTTCAGTGTCGCAATGACGCTATACTCGTTCGGACGCAATAGAATCTGCTGCAGGAAGGCGTCGGCGATCGAATCCTTAACGACGATGTCCTTGCCTGTTTTCGGGTTCTTGAACTTGCACCACGGGCCGCCATCCACCAGTTCGGCGCCGAATTCCTTTTGTGCCAGCGCA
Source organism: Herminiimonas sp. (assembly GCA_014377155.1). The sequence goes on along the minus strand of JACMQD010000155.1, from coordinate 3,796 downwards.
TAGGCCCAGTCACGGAATCCGCCTTCGGTGTACTTCATGATGTTGCCCTTGTGGACAATAGTCACCGATGGTTTGTCATTATCGATCGCATACTGGATCGCCTTGCGCACCAGACGCTCGGTGCCTTCGCGTGAAACCGGCTTGATGCCGATGCCGGACGTGTCCGGAAAGCGGATCTTCTTGACGCCCATTTCCTTGATCAGGAATTCGATGACCTTCTTGGCGCCTTCGGAACCTTCCTGCCACTCGATGCCGGCGTAGATGTCTTCCGAATTCTCACGGAAAATCACCATGTCGGTTTTTTCCGGCTCGCGCACTGGCGATGGCACGCCCTTGAAATAACGCACCGGACGCAGGCAGACGTAAAGGTCAAGCTCCTGGCGCAGCGCGACGTTAAGCGAGCGGATACCGCCACCGACCGGCGTGGTCAATGGACCTTTGATCGATACGACATAATCCTTCAGGACTTTCAGCGTCTCTTCGGGCAGCCAGACGTCCGGACCATAGACCTTGGTCGACTTTTCGCCTGCGTAGATTTCCATCCAGCTGATCTTGCGCTTGCCGGCGTAGGCCTTGGCAACTGCCGCATCGATCACCTTGATCATGACCGGGCTGATGTCGATACCGGTACCGTCACCTTCGATATACGGCACGATCGGGTTGTCTGGAACATTCAGCGAAAAATCGGCGTTGACGGTGATCTGCTTGCCGTCTGCAGGTACTTTGATATGTTGAAACATCGTTGTCTCCAGAATTGGAACGGGATGAAGGGCGAACTGTATTGTCGAGTCAGGCATGAACTGAACGCCTTGTCTTATATAAGACAGAAGACCGAATTTCGTATTATGCACCCGTATTTTACTGGATGCCATGCTTTTGCGACACTGTCCGACCGGTGGGGCCGCTTTATCCTATCCTCGATGGATCGATAAGCTGCATCGGCCAAGCGCTGCGCGCGCGATAATAGTCGCTCCCGCGCGGTGGCAAACTGAGCGCCCATTTTTTCGGACAAGCATGCGATTAATTTTATTTAACAAACCGTTTCAGGTTATGTGCCAGTTTTCCGCGCACCCGACGCGCACCACCTTGGCGGATTACCTGGACATTCCGGCTATCTATCCTGCCGGCCGGCTGGATGCCGACAGCGAAGGCTTGATACTGCTGACCGACGACGGGCGCTTGCAACATCAGATAAGTCATCCGCGTCAGAAACAACCGAAAACTTATCTGGTACAAGTGGAAGGCATACCGGATGCGACATGCCTGGCGCGGCTGAGAGCGCCGCTCGACCTGGGTGACTTCACGACGTTGGCGAGCGATGCGAGGCAGGTCGAGGAACCGGATTGGCTGTGGCAGCGTGACCCGCCAGTGCGTAGCCGCGCCAGCTTGCCGACCAGCTGGTTGGCCATGACCCTGTCCGAAGGAAAAAATCGTCAGGTCCGTCGCATGACGGCGGCAGTAGGATTGCCGACCTTGCGGCTGGTAAGAATCGCCATCGGCCCGTTTACGCTTGCCACCCATCCCCTATTGCCGGGCGAGTGGCGCGACGTTTCACCATTGGAGATAGCATAAGGGCGAGGTCAACTCAGAACGGCAGGACTTTCAGGTCGAATGCCCTTTCCACCAGCCAGACCGTTGCCAGGATGGCGATCACTACCGAGCCGCCGATCAGGACGAACCGACGATACAACAGGGTGTGACGGAGCAAGAAAGCCACTGGCAAGAATGCGGCCACGATGGCCAACTGCCCCGCCTCGACGCCAACGTTGAATCCCACAAGTGCCAGCACCAGCGCGTTCTGCGGCAATCCGAGATCGCTTAGCACGCTGGCAAAGCCGAAGCCGTGTATCAGGCCGAACACAAACGCCATGACCCAGCGGCGTTCCCGAAACAGCGGGAAGATGTTATTGAGCGCCGCAATGACCACCGATGCCGCAATAATCGATTCAACCCATCGAGAGGGCAAGCTGACTACCCCCAATGTCGCGAGCGTCAACGTAATCGAGTGCGCCAGCGTAAATGCAGTCACCACTTTCAGAACCGCCCAGAATGCCGGCTTGAATGCTTGCACGGCGACCCATTGCCGTCCTTCCCGAAACACCACCGACGGCAGCAGGAGTGCCAGCAAAAACAGGATATGATCGAAACCGATCCAGATATGCCAGACGCCTTCACGGGCATAATCGAGAAACTGCTGTAACAGGCTCGGCGCATCCAGCTTGAACTGTTGGGTTGATTTATCGGGGCTGAATATTGCCGTGCTCGACGCGCCCTTATACTGCAGCCGCAACAGACCTTTGTGCTGTGGATCGATATCGAAAAACAACGAGTACCTGGCTTGCAGATTGTCGATCGGGGACGTGCATTGGGTCGTAAAGCGCAGCACTGCATACGCGCCATCGGTATGATCGTCGATCAAGTGCTCGGTGACGCGGGAAGGACAGGTTTTGCCCGCGCTCGACAATTGCAGATGCGACATCGCATAGGCAGCGATATCGCCGTGCCGACTTCGTACTTCACCCCATTTCAGTTCCGCATCGCCATTGGTATCGAGTCCGAGTGCAAAGTCTAGGTCGCGCAACGCGATATCCCACTGCCCGGTCACCACGCTGCCTTCGACATTAAAGGTAAGATAGCTATCGCTGGGCTTGTGGGCATGCGCGTGGAGCGCCCAGAACAACGTCATCAGCAGGATCAAGAGGCGTTTCATTTCTGCACCCCCTTCAATTGCGCTGCCAGGCTAATCAGGTAACGGTCCTCGATGCGACTGTTACTCAGCCACTGTAAAACCGGTTGCGCGGCAGCGGGATCCTTCAACGCGAGTGCCGCTTCGAGATAGATTCGGGCGTCGCGCGGCTCCAGTTGCACTTTCCAGTTCTCCTGGGCCAGCCGCAACGCTTTCTTCGGATCGTTTTGCACCTCGAGCGCAAACCTCGCTTCCTCTTGCTGATGCACGGTATCGCCACGAAGCTGCGCCGCTTCATAGCGTGCTGCAAGAATCGCTTGCCGCTCTTTTGCCGGCGCCGCACCGAGAATGCGCTCGGCAAGCACGAGCCGCAGCAGCAGCGTGTCGGAACGGACTTTGTCCTTCAGCAGGGCCACGACTTCAGCCGGTCTTTTTCGGTCCAGCAAAAAATCGGCATACGCCGCCAGCAGGAAGGTGTCCGGAATATTCAACGCAAGCGCCTGCTTGAAATAGGCCTCGGTCGCCTCGTACATCTCGAGACGCTGCGCAATCTCGGATAGCCGGATCAACACCCACAACCGGTCACCCGGACCGGCTTCGGGATGGGCCAGAAATGCCGCGTTCAGGGTGCGATAAGCAGCGCCGGCGTTGCCCGTCAAGCCGTCGATCATCGCCTCGCAGCCAATGGCGATGACCTCGCTGGCCACTGACTGCAAGGCCTTGCAGTCAGCCCTTGCGGTATCGTAGCGCGCCTGCACGATATGGATAGTGGCGCGCAACGCGCGCGCGCGCGGATGGCTTGGCACGCGCTCGATGACGCGCGTGAGGTCGGCAATGGAACCATCGAAGTCATGGCTGAATTGTCGCAAACTTGCGCGCAGCACTTGCACCTCGACAGGTGGCTCCGGCATTTTCCACCACGGAGCAAGTGCAGCTTGGGCATAACCCAGGAAGCGCGGGTCGCCCTCTTCGGCTACCAGTTCGTAGTAACGCTGCGCCAGTTTGACCGCGACATCCAGATTAGACGGATTGCGACGCAGTTCGGCGCGCATGGAAGCCATTTCGCGTGCAATCGGATCGGTCGGTTTGAATTGAAGGCGTTCAAGTACT
>JACMQD010000154.1 GCA_014377155.1 Herminiimonas sp. | reverse complement strand
GCGCCAGGAACAACTTGCCCGACCTGATATTCATGGACATCAACATGCCAGGCATGGATGGCTTTGCCGCCACCCGCAAGCTCAAGTCAGACGATATAACCAAATCGATTCCGGTCGTGTTCGTATCGAGCAAGAACCAGAAAGCCGACCAGGCATGGGGCCAGATGCTGGGCGCAAAGGGCTATGTGTCAAAGCCGTACAGCGACGACCAGATCCTCGTTCAACTTCAAGGCTAGGTCATGACGCAGCAACTCCTCCTCACCACCGCGCCGTCCAGTGGAACCCAACATCGGTTACTGTCGCCGACGCAGGCGCTATCGCGCGGATTTTCATTTTCGGACTCACCCCATCCCTCACCGCTCGCCATCCCGACCGCGCCCCTGCTTGCAGCGACCGGCACACCGTCGCCAGGAGTTCAGGCGCGCCAGGGGTTCCGAATTGGATCGCTCAATTTAATGATTGGCTATGCCGACGGAAGTGAACTGGCGGAGATGCCGGTGCTTTACCGCATTCCCAATGCGCCTGGCTGGTTTTGCGGCATGGCCAATTTACATGGCGTGCTGACACCGGTGTTCGACTTATCGACCTATCTCGAGGTCGATCGCAATTCGGCGGCAAAGCCGATGTTGCTGGTCCTGTCGCAGGGCGCAAATGCCGCTGGCGTAGTCATTGATGGACTGCCGCAGCGCCTGCGCTGGTCGATAGCGGATCAAGTCGATATCGCTACGGCGCCGGCGCGCCTTGTACCGTATTTACGCGCTGCGTGCAGTATCGGCGGCGAGCTGTATTTTGACCTCCAATGCGACGCCTTGCTCAATGCGATCGAGCAGGCACTGGAGAATTCTCACTAACACACGCCGCATTTTTTTGATGATGCACCACACCGTACTACGACGTTAGACGTTCAATGCTCTCTAGAGGAAAATCATCATGCAACCAGATCGAAAAAACATGTTCCGTCCCGGCCGCTTTTTCGGCATTGGCATCTCGGGCCAAGAGCGAGTGGCGGCAATGGTGCGTGCCGCCATCACGATTTTCGGTGTCCTGGCCGTGATCTATCTGGGGACGACTTATTATCTTTCCCAGCGTGTGGAGGCCGCGCGCCAACTCGGTTTGCTGGCCACCACGCTACAGCAATATCAGACACAAATGCTGCAGTTGAGGCGTAACGAGAAAGACTTCCTTGATCGCAAAACCACAGCCGAACTCGACAAGCATGCAGCGAACTACGAAAAGACTCTGGCCGTGCTCGCCCGTGCGCGTGCCAACCCGGAAGCCGGTAGCGACGACGTCGCGGTACTCGACAACCTGAGCAGGAAGACAGAAGACTATCGCAAGGCTTTTCTGGAGGCCGCGAAGCAGCAAACCCTATTGGGCTTTGACGAAAACAGCGGCTTGCAAGGCACATTGCGCAAGGCGGTTCATGAACTCGAAAGCGTGGTACAGAAGATGGGCGACGTCGACGCCGAGGTGCGCGTTCTGTCGTTTCGTCGGCACGAAAAGGATTTCATTTTGCGCGAACGTGATGAATATGTGACTAAGTTCGACACTGTCATGAAGGAATTCAAAGAGCGCCTTGCAACCGGAAAATTCGACGCCGCATCGCAGCAGCGCATCGGCGCCCTGTTGACAACCTATAACACCGCCTTTCACGATTTTGTCAGCGGCACATTCGCGGTAAAAACGGCGGTCGCTTCGGCGCGCGCCGCAGCGCAGGCGGCGGAGAATCCAGTGGCCGGATTTGTGGCGAAAGGTGCCGAGCGCAGCGCGGCTGCTGAAGATGCCGCCGTTAGAACCTTACTGATTTCTACAGCATTCCTGGTGGCCGTGCTGGCCGGC
>JACMQD010000153.1 GCA_014377155.1 Herminiimonas sp. | reverse complement strand
TTACTTCGGCAAGAAGAAGACGGTGGTAGATAGGTCGGTGGACATCCGGTTCCTGTTTCGCGTACAGTTAGTTTCCGCATGATCTTTGGAGCCTCACTTTCCCATGACTCAACACGTGATCGACACACAAATCTCCCCTGAGGGGCGGCTCGACATACTCTCGAAAAGCGAGATGGCAAAGTTGCTTGACTCAAGTCAAGGAGGATTGTACGAGATCTTTCGGAATTGCTCGTTGGCCGTCTTGAATTGTGGAAATCAACTGGACGATGCAAAAGAGTTGCTGGATCGCTATCGTTCATTTTCGGTAAGCATCGTGCAGCGTGAGCGGGGCATCAAGCTCGACGTCAAGGGTGCGCCAGGAACCGCATTTGTCGACAACGTGATGATCAAGGGAATCCACGAACATCTGTTTGCGGTCCTACGAGATGTGATTTTTGCCAGCGATGAGATCGAGGGCAACCCTAAATTCGACCTGACGAGTTCGGAAGGGATTACCGATTCGGTTTTCCATATTCTGCGTAACGCAAATATCCTCCGGCCCCAGTTAAACCCGAACCTGGTTGTATGCTGGGGTGGTCATTCAATACAACGCTTGGAGTACGACTATTCGAAAGAGGTCGGATACCAGATGGGTTTGAGAGGCCTGGATATTTGCACCGGATGTGGGCCCGGCGCGATGAAGGGACCGATGAAAGGCGCGACGATTGGTCATGCAAAGCAGCGGATCACCGGCGGTCGTTACCTCGGCCTGTCTGAACCCGGTATCATTGCCGCCGAAGCGCCGAATCCGATCGTAAATGATCTGGTGATCCTTCCGGATATCGAGAAGCGCCTGGAGGCGTTTGTGCGGGTCGGACATGGAATTGTCGTTTTTCCGGGCGGCGCTGGTACTGCAGAAGAGATTCTTTACATCCTCGGGATCCTGCTTCATCCCGAAAACGCCCATCTCCCATTTCCCCTGATCTTTACTGGGCCAGCAACTTCCGCCGCTTATTTTGAGCGTATTGATCATTTCATTGGTGCGACACTTGGGCCCGAGGCGCAAAAGAGATACGAAATTATCGTTGATGATCCCGTGCGAGTCGCTCAATTGATGGATGCCGGGATCAAGGAGGTGAGGGCATTTCGCAAGGCCAGAACGGATGCGTATTACTTCAACTGGTCATTGAAAATCGATGTGGAATTCCAGCGGCCTTTTTTGCCAACGCATGAAAGCATGCGCAATTTACATCTCCAAAAAGATCAGCCGAAGCACATTTTGGCAGCAAACCTAAGGCGTGCGTTTTCTGGTGTGGTCGCCGGCAATGTTAAGGAACAAGGGATTCGTGCGATCGAACAACATGGGATTTTTGAAATCCATGGCGACAAGTCGATTATGGCCTCGATGGATCAATTGCTCGCATCGTTTGTCGCGCAGCGGCGTATGAAGCTACCAGGCAAGGCTTATGTTCCCTGCTACCGAATTGTGGGTACCTGAGTCCTGACGCTTGGTGTACACCCTTGTCAAAAGGGAACTACGGACGCGCAGGTAAAGTAAAGGGGCCGTTTTCACCCTAAATTTGGACTAGTTCCTGCGGTAGGATCGCCACTTGAATGTGGCACGCGAGAGGCGATAGCGCGCGTGGCAACTGGGTGCTTCCACATCACTCAATTGCACGCTTTGAGCCGAACAAATTCGCCTTCAGGCGGTACGGCAACGAAGTATTATTGGACACCCGGCCACCGTTGCCATGTTCACCAGGCGAGCAAATTCCCCGCCTGTTCACATTTCAGACGGGGCGTTGGGCTCCAAAGCGACTGCCTATCGTTGACATCGGAATATGGAGCGGCTTGCCTTTCAATTTCTGTCTGAGGCAATACCCTTGCCGATAGATGCTGGTGAGCGGCATTTGGGATTTCGTCAAGGTGTCGAGCTTAAGGCGAAGTTGATATATAGCAACTCTTATGTTGTTGGCTTCCGAAGATTTCCCACTTGCGCGGAAAGTTTGTACTAACTCTTGTAACGAAATAATGCTGCCAATGTTGTTCAAGAACAGCTCAAGTAGTGTGTATTCTGCCGGCGTAAGTCGGGCGCTGGTATTTTCGTAAATCATGGTGCGGGTTGCAGGCACGAGCGTGAGGGCAGCGTGGTGTTGGGTTACGGGAAGAACGTTCGACTTTCGCAGTGCGCCCACGATTCGGGGTACTGCTTCATCAGATAATCCACTTGAAATAACCCAGTCGGAGGCGAAATCCGGTAAGTGTGCCAACTGTGCCAGAATCGTCGGCTCTGAAAAAACCAGGATCACAGGGCAGCGGACAAAGGCTGGATGCCGGGTACTATTAACCAAGTGGTTAAGGGCGCCCTGTGAGGATTGTATGCTTCGCAGCATTGCTGCATCGTCTCCATCAACCAGAACGACAGTTGGCGCATCCTGCTGGCAAACCCAGTCAGTCGCGATGAAACCGCGTGCAAGATCGGTCACGAGCCATTCGATCTTTTCGGAACCTGCTGCGGACGCGGCTAACGCGACATCGCTTTTCAGCGCCGAATTCATCGAGGCGAAGAGGGTTTCGCCCATGGTCTTCAAGTGGATCTTCATTTACTTTCCCCAATGTGAACTTCGAATGTACTGGTGCCTGCCACAAACTGGACTGACTACTCAAATTAATACCAATGGTTACTATTAAGCATCACCATTGGTTTCAATAATGAATACCGGAAAGAAAATCGTCAATACTTTTAGTTACAATCAAGACCGAAATGTGTGAACGATTGTTTCTTTCTTTCCACAGATGAACAGCGGTTTTTTGATTGCCGGGGCCCGGAAACAACAGTTGTCCAACCGAGCCCGCTTCCCGTCGATGCAAGGTTCCCCAATCACCACTCATCTCGGCTACGGCCTGATTTATTCAGAAACCTCGGCATACTTGGATGAGGGCGACGCGTTCGAAGTCCGCAATTCTTCGAAAAGGCCGATGCAGATGTCGCTGCTAAGCTCGCATCAACGTTTCGTTGGGGGTTTCTTTAAAATAAGCGCGGTAAGCACTTGCGAGGGTCGACCGGTTAAAGATGCCCCACCGCTGTGCTGCTTCGAAAATACTCGTCATTTTCGAAGATGGGCTTAGCAACTCGGCGCGAATCCGTTCCATTCTGCAGCGCCTGATGAGCTCCGTGGGTGAGATTCCCAAGTGGGATCTGAAAACTGACTGCAATGCACGCTCTGTCACACCAATCTCCGCTGCGACCTCCCGAATACAAAGATTTCGCTCCGATAAATGATTGACGATGTATCGATAAGCCCGGCGATATTTAGCTGGAAGGCGTACCTCAATATCGTCGTAAGAAGTCGCCCCGGTTGAGTAAGCTGGTTTGATTTGGGCGCAGATTTCGACGCGCAGACATTCCATTGCATCGCAAGCGTACTTCCTATACAGGTTGAGCGATTCGCTTGTTTTTCCTTGTTGTTCAGTAAGCTTGGCGAGGCAATACGCATGCTCTATATCCCAGCGTCGAATAACATGGGTCTGCGAAGCGTCTCGAATATGGGCCATCATCTGTTCTGCGAAATCCGGAAGATTGGCGCTCAGACTTGCTAAAACCACTTCGAGTCGAGTTTGCCTGAGATAGGCTGACAGCCCCTCCGCGCTTGCCCATTCCATGTGGGTTTTTAAAAAGGAAATTACGCTACGGTCGCCCGTACTAAGCCTGATGAGTGATCGTAATACTGTTAATTGGCTCTCAACCAAGGGAATATTTGCGCATTCCAGGAGCAAGTCGTCAATCGCATCGGTCAACGTTGCAGCACTACACGCTGCATGAGCATGTTGGTTGGGCTGTCGCCAAAAAACATGATCATTCAGACCATGGGCTTGCCTAAGATAATGCTTGACCTTGATCTCCAGCGCGATCGCTTCCACAACACATTTCATCCGTCCGTCGGGAATCAAATCGACGCATTGCCGAACCTTCTGCATCGCAGCCTCGGCAAGAAGTTGCTGACCTAGCGCGTGATGAGAACAAGCAAGCCCCACCCACGCCTCGATCTTATCCCGATCACTCGCAAAGCCATCCTCGCATATTCTATTCAGACAACTTTGCGCGGTGCCAAAGCGGCGATGAAAAAGCGCTTGCCATCCCGCATTCCTGCATGACAGAAGCCGCAACTCATCTCGCGAATGAACAAAATGCCGTTGGGCCTTCTGAAGAAGAGATTCCGCTTCCTCATGCCAGTCCATTGCTAACAAAATATCTGCTTCAGCCTGCATGCAATGCATGTGATGCTTTGGAGTTCCGCTTGGACTATCGCTTTGTCGCTGGCAACCTATGAGTGCATGACGAATCTTGTTGTCAAAGACATCAGCGGCGTACGCGGGAAGCTCGGCTTCATGGCGTAACGCGGACAGGGCAAAAAAATACAGCATGTGAGACCTTCGAAAATAGAATGCCGCGTCCCTGTAGGGGCTACTCAGCGCGCGCCACCGGATGGCGTCGTCTAGGTAGCAAGATCATTACAAGGTCCCGTGTAAGTCCATCAAGTAATATTTCCGTTAAAGTTTGCGTGTCAGAACGGATACTCGAAGCAAGGATGTCTACCTAATCGAATCGCAGATCGCAAAAAACCATCGCCTCTCACTTCCAAACTTACCGCCGCTGAGAGCCAAATGATTTGCGAAAAAACAATAAGATGTTGTAAAAACAAGAATTAAGAAATCAACTATCTGAGGATGCCGTACCTGAACGCCTTACACGCGGCCTTTTGAGGTTGTATGCGCTTTCGCTTTGCTCAAAGTATTCAATCAAGGAATAATGCGAATCTAAGCGGCGTAGACGAACGCTTTGCTAGGTCGGGCACCTCTCGCAAAGGTCGCCCGGTGGCGGTTGGCGGAGGTGACGAGAATCCCATCCGGACCACAAGCAGTTGTCGATTGATCCACGCCGCGTAATTAACCACAAGACTCGAAAGAATTCACCTAGCTCAAACCTTTGTCTCGTAGAAAGATTCGAAATGAAGCGCGGTGATCGCTGAATTTGTATGTCAATTCAGGTTGTCGAAAACACTCACGACGTGTTGTCAACCCGAGAAGAATTTGGAACAAAAAACACCAGAACGTTGATAAAAATATGCGTCCAAAAGACGACAATCTGGGAAACGCAGCCTAACTGAATGAGCGCACCGCATCGAACGCCTTGAAAGTGGTACGGAAAGGATGCAGGCCACTTACCTTTGTTTGTCTAAATCCGTTCCAGGCAATAATAAATTGGAAAATGGATGTGCCCATGACCATGACGGGATGCTGCGCAGGGCAACCGACTTGCCGTAGTGCGAGCAATGGACGGATGGGGCACTCCGGCGGCGCGCCCATCTGGCCGTGGCGCCAGTCACCACTTGCTCTGGCCAGGTACTTAGGCCCGCACAGCGCCATTTCGAAAATCCGGTGCGTAGCCGAAGTGTATGTACCGCCGCGCGAAGCACTCTGGGCTTTGGGGAGCATGCTCGACCCGAATCCCTTACCCATCGGATTTCTCTTGGAGGATCCGCCACGCGCCAGACTCGTTCTTTAGCGTCAAACTTTTTTGAACATTCGAGGATATCTTTCCAGCGACATACACTTGCTGAAAGTGTACGACTGCTGTGTCCCCCTCAATGGTCACGCTCGGAGAAAGTACCTGAATGTCGATCTGGCTTTTGCTGCTGATCCGTTGACGGCGTTCATTTTCCCATTGTGCACGCGTCTCGCCTCGCGGCGATCTGAAGTCGTCGGAGTAGAAAAGGAAGTATGTCTTGAGATCTTTTGCACTCCAGGCGCGTACCCATTGGTCCACTACCTTCAGCACAATTTCCCGTTCCTCCGGTGAAAACTGCTTTTTCGATCCAAGAGCAGATCCGGAATTTGGAGCGGGGGCTACACTTGCTGGCTCGATCTTTTTATGATTTGCCGCAACGCCTGAAAGAGGCAGGCCGAGAGTTGCTCGAAGACCTTTAAGTTTGGCCTTCAGACTTTTGCTTTCCCCTTCATTCTTCGACACTTCACCGTAGGCCTCGAGTGCGGATTGCAGATACAGATCCCCTAGATTTTCCTGCGCAGTTGCATATTTCGGATTGAGTTTCAAGGCAGTTTCAAGTGCGACACGCGCTTTTTCATACTGCCCGTTCGCTGCAAAAAGTACTCCGAGGTTGTTATAGGGTTCAGGAAGATCCGGATGCTCCTTCGTGAGCTTCGAGAAAGCCTCGATTGCCTCGACCGTTTTCTTTTGCTCGCTCAAGATCAGGCCTTTGACAAATTGGACGGCAGGATCCGCTGGCCGCTTGTCCATTAATTTGTTCGTTTTTACCATTGCTTCAGTGAGCTTTCCCTCTTGAAGCAGCGATCTCACATCTTGCAATTCATCCGCTTTGACACCGCCATGCATCGCAATCGCGATCGCAAACTTAATGGCGAGTGCGAATGCATTTTTCAATTTATATTTTTTTCTTGGGGGTTGTTCCACGGATTATCCTGGTTGAAAAATTTATTCGGTACAAAACTATTTTTCAGAGGTGGCTCTCGCCCCGATTTTTACCTGCCCGCATCTTTAAGCGTTCTTGACCGCGAACGTCATGGAAAAGGTACGCGACAAGATTATTTCCCGGCAATGAAATGGCGTCCGCAAATATTAGGATTAATAAAAAGCTATCCGCATTGTTTGTTTCCTTTGTTTTGCAGGGGACCTACTTTGGAAGTCACACCAGTGTTTGTAGATTTGCATTGCCTCGACGGAAGCAGGTTTGCACAAGTTCTATTTACAACGGTTGGCAAGTGGTTCCGACCCTTCGCAGGTGCACTCGCCGGTTCGGAATCGGTGGGCACAGTACTTTCATGACCGTTGATAATGTTTGGGAAATTAATGATCAGGGCGATCTAAACCGTATAAGAAATGTCAAATTTTTTAAAAATCAACAGCTTGAAATGCGCGCCGACCGAGACGGGCACATCGGCGACTTCTACGATGGATCAAGGTCCAAAAACGGGAGCTGACCGGTTAAAAACCATCGGAGGTAGTGTCAGACTGAGTGTGGCCCAGCAGGACATGCTAAATCGTTTTGAGAAAGCGAAGACGTCGCGCGTGAAGTCAGTCGTGGTCGGGTTTGCATTCAGGCAGCACGGTGAATCGGAGAAACAGATCCACCGGCATGATGCATTGTCCTATGCGACAAAACTTGCAGCGAAGCCGGTGCGAAAATGAGGCGGGCTATCAATATATTTGCGTAATACTCTACGTTTCTAAAATTTTAGTTGGATCAAGTCAAGTTCCGGAAGCCCGAAGCGGAGTGAGACCGCTGTTGTAGTGGCTGAGATCGGTATTATTAATGTTGGGAATCTGTTGGAATTTTTTCCCTCCTTCGATGTCAGATCAAATCTTCGGGGGGTTCAAGAGAGGAATTTTTAATGAGGGCAGCACTCCAGGTCTCATCTGGCAACGAATCCGTATTAACGACGGAACAAGCATTGCACGAGCTCCTGCGCATGGCAGGCAAGGAACTTGGACTCTCAAAAAAGGATGCCCATGGAGCCGCACAGGGTGGTGTCATGCGGGTCGACGGGGTTCATGTATCGATCTCCTGTTTCGAGACGGATGTGCAGCGAGATGCAATCATTGTTGCAAAACTCAATGTGCCAGTAAATCCAGCTTCTATAAGGCAGCTTTTGGAAATCAATCTTGTGGCGACGATTGCATTGGGCTCAACTATCGCTATCGATTGCGATGGTCAAGCAATCCTTCTTTCCCTCCTCCCAATCTTCACCTCTAGTCACACTTTTCTAGCGAACCATATCAGTCAAATGGCCCTGTTTGCCAATACTCTGGAGTTGCAGATCGCCAATCGATTCTAAGCCTCATCGGGGCGCGTGTTGAAGCTCATAACGTTCTGACGCCGTTAACGCTGATTACAATTGTGCAGAAAAAATTTAAACAGAGCGAAATTGGTTCCGGAGGCTTCGTCCGCGTCTCTTGCGGAAATGCAGTTGATGACCGACCTTACCTCCACTTGCAATAAAACGCCATTCGGTGTTTCCTTTAATTTTACGATCCTTGGTGTACCGATAAAACGGTCGGACCGGCACGCTGCCGGTCACCCGCACTTCGCTGCAGGGTAAAACGCTTCGCATCGAAATGGCTTTTCCGCTGCAAGAATTACCATACTTGACACGTCGTCGCTGGTTGACGCCGCAGTTTGAGTGGTCACTTGCCGTGAGATCCATATGCGCTTTACCCCTTTATCGACTCTTCGTTTCGCCGCAACGCTAGCTATGCTTGCAGCATTGCAATTTACCGAGACGCTATGTGCTGCGGAGCTACCGCACAAAACGTTCATTTACAAGGCAGAAACGCGGAAGTTGCCGGATGTGCTGCAGGATTTCGCTGCCAGTCTCGAGCTTCCGATTTTCATTGCAGAGGGCGTTGACGGCACGGTGAACGGAAAATTTCACCTGACGCCCGCGTCCTTCCTTGATTTGATGGCAAGTGCCTATGGTTTAAGCTGGTACTTCGATGGAAACGGACTGTTCGTCTATCCCGCAAAAGCTAATCAAAGCAAAGTGCTGTTTCTACGGGATTTCGGAGCAGACCGTATCGATCGATTGCTTCAATCACTAAAGTTAGGCGACAAAAGATTCCCGCTTCGCTTTGATGCCCAAGAGAAAACCCTGGTTGTCTCCGGGCCGCCGCGGCATATTGAATTGATCGATTCGATGGTCGATGCAATCGCTCAACGCGGCCGCGAGGAAGGGCGTCGCGTCGTCCGAGTTTTCCCGCTCAAGTATGCGGCCGCCAGTGACCAGACGGTTGGTGGTGCGACCGTGACTGGCATGGTCAGCATGCTGAACCAGGTGTACGGCAATGCCGGGAAACCTGATGCACAAGGAGCGGGCCCAAATTCGCCATCGGGTCCGATAGCAATGAGCCCAATGAGTGCGCTGTACGGCGCAAGTTCCGACGGGGGCGCAACGCAGGCGAAACTCGCAGAGAGGAGCGACAAGACGCTTGGCGCAATGGCGTCCGCATTTTCTCTGGCACCAAACGGCGCCGACCGGGGCAGTGCTAGGACCGCAACTCCAATCACGCCGATTCCCCTGGACGATGATCGGCCGGTATTTACATCGGATGACGCTAACAATGCTGTCATCGTCATGGGATTACCTCATCGAATGACGATCTATGCGGACTTGATCCGGCAACTCGATGTGTCTTCTGACTTGATTGAACTGGAAGCAACGATCATCGATGTTCGCCATGATGATGTGGCCTCCTTTGGCGTCAACTGGCAAGTGAATAATCGCTCGACTTCCGCTGGATATGATTCTCCGCCAGCACTCGCTGCTGTTGCCGGAAGTGTTTTTCAGTTGACCACACTGTCAGCGAATCTGAGTCGACAGCTTTTACTTACGGTGAATGCGCTACAGCAACAGGGACGAGCGAGGGTGGTTGCCAGACCACGCGTTGTTGGCGTGACGAACCGTGTCGCGTCGATGAAGGACACGCGGACTGCATCCGTCCGGGTTGCTGGGAACTTGAGCACAAACCTTTATTCTCTGCAAACGGGAACGCAAATAGAGGTTATTCCTCGGAAGGTGATGGTCGATGGAATCAAGGCGGTCAAGATGGCACTGTCAATTCAGGATGGAAGCTTCGACACGAACACCGTCGATCAGATCCCGATCGTCAAGCGTACTGAAATTTCGACCGAGGCATACGTGGCAGAAGGCGAGGGACTACTCATCGGTGGGATTTCGTCGGAGTCGGACAGTACGACACAGGCAGGCCTTCCCGGGTTATCACAGATACCCCTCTTCGGTGCTTTGTTCAGAACGACGGAGGATCAAGCGTCCCGACGTGAGCGGCTCTTCCTCATCACGCCGCGCGTGATTTCGCTCGCGCTCCGTAACGGTATCAGACCGGAGGTACCGGCACGCCCCGCTGCCGGGCAGAGCGAGAAATTTCGCCCACAGGATTTTCCAAGTGATCCGCAGAACAAAAGTGCGACTCCTTTGAAATTTGCAGAAAAAAAATGATCGATTCGGCGCATCCATTACGGCTTCGCATTCTGACGGGTACCCACGCGGGCGCAGAGATATCGTTAGCTCAAGGAGATTACGTCATTGGTTCAGACGCCGGATGTGACATCGTAATCTCTGACTGGACCTTTCTTCGCTCGCAGTTTTCAGTCTCGCATGTTTGCGATGCTGCGTACGTGGTCCGATTTGACGATTCGGCTCTGGCCGATCCGTTCGGAATCGATGAGCCCAGAGCGATCGGGCAAATTGTTGTCGCTGTTAGCCCCGGAGATGGCGGTAGTCAAAGGCTCAGCGACTTGGAGTTGATGAAGAAAATGCTCGTGCCGGCGGCTCCTGTTCTTGAGAAGCGCCAAGGAAAGAGCCGGTGGGCGGTGGCGGGCATCGTGATCATAGCGGCTGCAGCAGCGTCGGCGTTGTCGGTGCAAAGCGGCGTGGCAAAAACGCCTGTAGCGAGTGCTGCAGCCGAAAGTCCCTTGGAAAAAGTCCGGGGTGCGGTTGGCAAGTTGCGATTTCCAGGAATCAAGGTAGTGGAAGACGCTGGCGTGATCATTGTGTCGGGATTAGTGCAGCAGGATGCAGACAAGAAAGATATTGCAATCCGGCTGGCTGCGATAAAAGGCGTAACCATTCAGCAACGGTACGCCCTCGAGAGCGAAATATCACAGGCAATCACGCAGGCGATTGCACAGCCGGGGATTATCGTGCGCCATATTCATGGTGGCCGTTTTGAGATTGGCGGTGAGGTGACCGCCGCCATGCGCCAGAAGATCGATCTGGCGAAGTTGAAAGAGGACCTTGGTCCGCTAGTTACCTCACTTTCGTTCGTCGAGCCGAGACAAGATGCGGATTCCGACGCCGAGTTCGAGGACGCACGGATGAAGAATGGATATCAGTTCAAGATCGCGGCGGACGGAACGAAGTATTTTATTGCGCACTGATCTTGGCTGAGTCTGATGAAATCTTGAAAAGCCAACGAAAGAACGGAATAGGACAGCTGGATAAAGATTCAAGCACTTTGGAACGCGAACCTGGACAGTTATTTTTTTAAGACTTATTAAAAAAGGAGAATTACATGGGTGCTATTTCCCCAACGTCCCCCGCAGGTGGACCCGGTATTTTTAGCGGATTGGATTCATCGCAGTTAGAGTCTGCCCAGAACCTTTGCTATAACGTCGCAATTGCACCTGCAAAAAATGCTACCGACGCTGAGATAAAAAAATTCAACGAGCCTTCGGATGACGATGATGACGAGCCGAAGGGCGGAATGTAGTCCGGGGTAGCTGATCCGTGAGTCGTCAGCTGACAAGCTGTCATTCCACATCGCGTAAAACGCTGGGTCTTCGTGCAACTGAAAAATGGAGGTGAATCATGTTCGAATCTCTTGATGATGGCGTCCTGCAAAAGCTGGCGGCTTTGGAAAACAAGGAGACGCTCAAGAAAACGGTGCGACTGGAAGAGGTAATGGAGTGCCTTGAGCAAGCAGTCAAGGAGTGCACGGATCGAACGACCTCCGATTCTGCGGACGGGGCAAGATTCGAGCAGGCGGCAATCGGGATCCAGGCGTCGCAGCAAATCATCGAAAAATGGTGGGAGGCGAGCTGACTGGGAACCGGGCTTTTTTCACGGCGCTTACAAACGAACTTTCGATGCATCTTGAAAGTTCCGCGTATTCGTAACGCATTTACAACCTTGACGCTTATTGGAGAATTTCATGCCTAAAAATCAACTGGCGGTTAAACCAAGTGCCGACCCGACCCCCGGTAAGGGCAGTGCCGCTGCCGCTGCCGGCGGTGGAGTTGCGGTTGCCGGCGCTGGCGCCGGACTCGGCGCAGTAGCGGGTGGCGCAGTTGGTACGGGGACCTCGGCGGCGGTGATGGGTGCCGCCGCGGGTGAGGCGACGGCGACAGGTTTGGCCTCAGCTGCGACAACCGAAGGATTTCTCGCTGGAATGGCAGCGTTGACCGCGGAAACCAATCATGTGCAACTCGTCATGGGGCAATTAAATTTGACGAAAACGCTCGTGGAAGGTTTTGCAAAATTCATCAAGGAAATGGGAAAAGGTTTTGTCCAACAGTGATAGTTGAATCGACTTGACTTCGTGTAGCTCTTTTATTTACACCGTAATGGATGGCACTTATGACTACCGTTCCGCTGGTCCGACGCGACCTGATACAGGCGCTGATTTCAATTCTTAGCCAAGGCATTCAGGACAATGAGCTCGACAATGCTGAAAAGCTTTTGAATGCTATACGCGTCCTGAGTCCTGAGCTGCAAGGTCTGGACGAGTTCGCATCGTACATTGCAATCAAGCGCGGCTTCGTGCGTGAGGCACTGCAGACATATCTGGGGACGCCGTCGGAGACCAGCAAATGGTACGTGATGATGGCACTTTGTCTTCGGCTAACAGGTGACCCGACTTGGCATTGGCATGCGATGCAATCCCTGGAAAAAGAAGATGTGTCGTCTAAATATGCCCACAATCTGGCACGTATTCTTCTTGGAAAAGAGGAGAGCGCTGCCGTTATTTCAGTCGCAGAAGAGGCTAAGCATACGCAGTCTGCTGCGCACGAATCGAATAGCCAATTCTTGAACTATCTTGCAGTGTAGGACGACATATGATTACGCCCGTTACGGAGCAGACTTCGCTGAGCGAGCGCGGTTGGCATCCCTCCGACGAATCGATGCGGTCTGATGATGCAAATAGCATTACGCAGTCGCAGGAAGCAGACAAGCTTGAGTTTTCGGCCTTGATGTCGTCAAACGCCAATGGCACCGTACTGAAGATCGATCCCGTCTCAAGTACTGGCGCTCCGTCGATGATCGAGAAGTTTGCCGCAACCCAGAATGCGGACATGCGTGACTTGCTGCAGTCCGGCCGGGACATGCTGCAGATGGCGCCGCACATGTCGATGGCGGAAGTCGTGGCATTTGGAAATGAAATGACCATGAAGATCGCCATCACGACGACCCAGTTCAACGTGGCAGGAAATTTTGGAAAAAGCGCGGGCAAGGGGATCGAGACCTTGATGAGAAACCAGTAGATGAATACCTCACGCCCTGCAGGTCCTGGGCGTCTGTCGCGTTGGCTGGCTGTTATCGCTTTGCTTCTCATGCTGACGGCGTGTGAACAGGACCTGTTCTCGCGGCAGACCGAGACGGACGTCAACGACATGATTGGCGCACTCAGCGAGGCGGGCATACCGGCATCGAAGAAATCCGGCGACAACGGCAAGACCTGGTCGGTCGCCGTGGATGAGCACCAGATCGGTGCGGCGATGATTGCGCTGAAGGCGCGCGGCTTGCCGCAACAGCGCTATAACAATCTCGGCGAGATTTTCAAGAAGGATGGACTGATCTCGACTCCCACCGAGGAGAGGGTGCGGTTCATTTATGGCGTTACCCAGGAATTGTCGCAGACGCTTTCGCAAATTGACGGTGTGGTCGTCGCGCGCGTCCACATCGTGCTCCCCAACAATGATCCGCTTGCCGCAAAGGTCAAGCCGGCGTCGGCCTCGGTATTCGTGAAATACCGGCCCGAATCCAATGTGTCCCTTCTCGTGCCCTCGGTCAAAAACCTTGTGGTCAACAGTGTAGAAGGACTCAAGTATGAAAATGTAAACGTGACTCTGGTACCCGCGGCGCCGGAAAAATCCGTTGTGCAGGCATCGGGCGCATCAACAGGACCGGGAGCGCAGTCGTCGGGTGTGCCGCTGTCGGGCCAATCCGCCATGAAAAAAGCGGAGGAAAGCTGGGCGAAGCAAATGCGCGGCGCGGCCGTGGTGTTGGTTCTCGGGCTGCTCGGATTTTTCTTTTGGCGCAAGGGACCAGTTTCGGAATCGAGTGCCGATTCCGGACCCCGGAAGTTCTTTGGGACTGTCGTGCGCTTTTATACCTCGGTCACCGAGCGGGTGCGCGCAATGCTCGGCCGGAAGAAGTGACCGTATTCATGAACACGTCTACCGCCAACACTCAAGATTCGCTTGCAGATTACTACGCTCTGCTGCACGAGCGAATTACGCTGCCGGAGGCGCTGTTTGATGTGTCATGGGGTTGTGATGCGATCCCGGTTGGTGATCGCTTACGGTGGAGTCATCGACTTCTACAGCATGCGTCAAGTGCGGATCAACAAGGGCCTTCTTTTTCGAGAGTGGTGGATCGACTGGTCCTCCTCAAGCCGTTGGAATTACAAAAGGTCCTGTGTGCAACCGCACTCTTACGGCACCAGGAGGAATTACGACGCTGCATCGACGGTACGGTTGTCAGAAAATTGCAAACCGTGGTGGGAACGTCGGTGCTCGATAGAGTGATGCGCAGCAGGCTGATATGTAGGGTCAAGCCAGAAACGTCAGACCTGTCCGTAAGTAGTCTCACGGCGGAAGCGTTTGGCGCACTCAACGCGATTTGTGTCGGATCCCGTAAGCCGCTTCTGGACTTCATGCGCGTCGCACTGCCGGTTCATCTGGAGCAGGTGTGTTCGTCGTGGAATGAAGCGGAATTCGAGGAATTTCTGCTTGAGACGCATGTATGTTTTCCGGAGATCAAATGGTTGTCTGGCTAAGACAGGACAAAAACGGCATCGCAGTTCCAGACGGAATTATTCGTCGCGATGCGTGGCTCCACGTGGGTGCGCTCGATGAATCCTTTCGGTCGATTGAAGCGCAGCGATTAGCGATTCTCGATGAGGCAAGGCAACAGGCCGAGCGAATCCTGGAGGCGGCGTGTGAACAGGCTTCACAGGTCACGCAAGATGCCGAAGAAAGTGCCCTCCGTCTTTACGATGAAGCGTACGAGTCTGCCCGTCAGTGCGCGATCGACGACTGGGCAGATGCGCTGTTGAAATCGAGTGTGGAAACGCACAAGCAGCTACGCCAGCAGCGCGAAAGAATGGCGCGCATTGTATTAGCCGCAGTCGAGAAGATCGTACCGCTTCAGGATTCGCAAGGAACTTACCGGCAGGTACTCAGGACACTTTCTAAGTCGATGCAGGATGTGCGCTATGTCACGGTCCGAGTCTGTCCGAATGAGCTTGCCTATGCCGAAACCGCACTGCGCGAGCTCGCAAAAAACTCCGCGCTGGGAAAGCTGATTGAAGTTGCAGCCGACGAGAGACTTTCGGAGGGTGCATGCCTCGTCGAAAGCGACCAGGGAGTGATCGACCTCAGCTTGAACAGCCAGATCAAGGCGTTGCGTGCGGCCGTTGCGCTGTCGATCGATCAGGGCGATAAAGCAGGTAAGTTGCGCGGAGCACCGGCATGATGGCAAATACACGAGGCGAGGCATTCGGCTTCGCCGCCAGTCTCGAGGCGATTCTCGCAGACGCCGAAACACAGACCAGGATGGGCAAGGTCAGCGAAGTGACCGGTACGCTGGTGCGTGTCAGCGGACTCGACCTGTCGCTCGGCGAACTATGCGAACTGCTGGCACCGGACGGCCGTATCCTGCAACGGGCCGAGGTGGTGGGCCTGTCGCGTCAGGGCGCAGTGATCAGTCCGTTCGGCAGTCTGATCGGTATTTCCTCGCAGACGCTCGTGAGACGCTGCAACCGCTCGCTATCCGTGCCGGTAGGAACCGCTCTGCTCGGGCGCGTGCTCGATTCCATGGGTGAGCCGATCGATGGCAAGGGCCCCTTGCTGGACGTGTCCTTGAGGGCGGTGGTGGCAGATCCGCCCGACCCGATGCAGCGGGAAATGATCAAGAATATCTTCCCGACCGGGGTGCGGGCCATCGATGGCCTTTTGACCATCGGCGAGGGCCAGCGTATCGGGGTCTTTGCGCCCGCTGGCGTGGGCAAGAGTACGCTCATGGGCATGCTGGCACAGGGCGCCCAATGCGACGTCATCGTCATCACGCTGATCGGCGAACGTGGCCGCGAGGTACGGGAATTCGTCGAACTCATTCTTGGCGAGAAAGGCATGCGGCGTGCCGTGGTGATTTGCGCTACCTCCGACCGGTCGGCGATCGAGCGCGCAAAGGCGGCGCACGCCGGTACCGCGATCGCGGAATACTTTCGCGACCAAGGACTGAAGGTGCTGCTGATGATGGATTCGCTGACGCGATTTGCGCGCGCCATGCGGGAAATCGGGCTGGCAAGCGGTGAGCCGCCGGCAAGACGGGGCTTTCCGCCGTCAGTATTTGCGGAACTGCCACGGCTGGTCGAACGCTCCGGAATGGGCAGGATCGGATCGATCACGGCGCTCTACACCATCCTCGCCGACGATGAGTCAGGCAGCGACCCGGTATCGGAAGAGGTGCGCGGCCTGCTGGATGGTCATATCGTGCTGTCGCGCCGGATAGCCGCAAAGAACCAGTATCCGGCAATCGATGTACTCGACAGTCTCAGCCGTGTCATGTCGCTCATCGTCGACCAGCGACATCAGGCTTGCGCCGGGAAAGTGCGCAAGCTGATGGCCAAGTACGATGAAGTCGAAACGTTGCTGCAGGCCGGGGAATACGAGGCAGGCCATGACTGCGATGCAGACCTGGCAATCGAACGTATCGGACGGATCCGCGAGTTTCTCGCTCAACCTGTCACGACCCTGACGCCGTATGCAAAAAGCATCGCCATGTTGCAGGATCTGACATCGTGAAAAATATCCAGTTGCGCGCCTACAAGACGCTTGTCACCATCAGGATGCGCCGCCAGGAAAGCCTCGACAAGGCGCGCCTCGAAGCACAATCGGAGCTGTCGCGGCTGGCGGAAGCGGCGGAAGAAGCGTCTGGCGAGGTGGATAAGGCTCAGGAAAAGGTCGCAGCCCAGGTCGCGCTCATCAACCGGTTGACGCAGTCGGGCAACCGGTTCCAGATCGCCGATTATCTTGCCCAGCAGGACTACCAGTCAGCACTGGAAGCGGATGTCGTCACTTCGCTGTCCAAGAAAGCCGAGGCCGATGGTGCCGTGAAAGCACAGGAGCAAGTCTTGCAGAAAGCCCGCGCGGCGGGCAGCGCCAACACACGCCAGCGTGAACGGTTGGAAGAAAAGGTTCGTTTGATCAAGCTCAGCATGGACGTAGCGCAGATGGACTCGGAGGACGAGGAAGCCGAAGAGGCGGTGGTGACGCGCAAGCTGATCCAGAAGATTCGGGCCGCCGCAGATCGATCAGTGGCCGGCCATGCCTGAGGATCGCGCCGCCGAATTGCTTCGAAATGCAGTGAAGCTGGCGATTCCCGACGTGGCAGCTTGCCGTGCTTAATTCCGTTTCCGTCCTGGCGGACCTGCATGAGACATTTCATCACCTTCTATTTGCGACGTTACTGTGCAGCGCACGCCTGTTCGCCGTATTCGCGGTTTTCCAGGGTACGACATCCCAGGTGCTCCAGGGGCGGGTGCGTAGTGGCGTTGTCATCCTGATTGCATTGTTCATCGGTGCCGGTCAACCAGCCGACATGCTGGATCATTTTACCGGCGCCGATATCGTCTTCCTGTCATTGAAGGAGGCGTTCATCGGGTTGCTGGTCGGGTATGTCGCGGCAAGCGTATTCTGGGCGGCCGAGGGGGTCGGTGCAATGATCGATAACGTCGCCGGATACAACAACGTCCAGCAACAAAACCCGCTGAGCAGCAGCCAGAGCACACCGATCTCGTCGATGCTGCTCAATCTTTGCATCACCATCTTTTACACGGTCGGCGGATTCCTTTTTCTCCTCGATGCACTGTTTGAAACCTACATTTGGTGGCCAGTCGGCTCATTCGCGCCGGTGCCGACTGCCATGCTCGAGCGATTCGTGATCTTGCAGACCGATACGCTCATGACGCAGATTGTCAAGATAGCCTCACCGATCCTGGTCGTGATGGTACTGATCGATCTCGGCTTTGGCCTGATCGCCAAGACTGCCGGAAAGCTCGAACCGAATTCGCTCGCACAGCCTGTGAAATCGGCGACTGCACTGCTGGTTGTCATGCTGTCCTTGACCGTGTTCATCGCGCAACTTTCGGTCAATCTTTCTCTCATCGATTTGAAGCAGCAGCTTCAGACGTGGGTCAACATTACTGGCGTGCGGCACTGATCGTTATGCAAATCAGATCTCAAATTGGCATGCATGTCCTGCCTGCCGGTCGGGATGAGATTGCTGGGTAACCGCTCGTTTTTCTGACCCGTTCGAATACTCGCTCTGCGCATTGTGCCGATACCTGGCGCGAGGTGCAGTCGACGCACAGCATTTCGAACAATGACTCGATGGCGTATCACGGCATCTGATTGGCTCGCTGACCGATTCAGTTACGTTTTTCCAGGGTATTTACAGGCGAAACGTTCAACTAATATTTTTCATTAGCATTAATCATTCTAGGCTGACGTTTCAGGCGTGCAGTAAAACAGATCTCCCGAGAAAGCTTTCCATGAGAATGATTTCCGGGGAGCTTTTTTCGCCCGGCCGCGGATGGCTAGGTCTCGATTACTTCCTGCCCGGCCCGGACGCCGAGGAATCGCGGAGCGCTGTTCATGAATTTTATAGACCGGGGTCGTTTTCTTTCCAGCTGTTCGCCTGCAGCGGTGCTGGTACTGGTAACGGGATTGGCTTTGACCGGGCGCGCATTTGGCGAGAATCTGGATCAGAACTGGATCGGAGCGGCATCTGGCTGCAGCTTCACGATCCTGGTGGCGATGTATTTGCAGCTGCTCTCATTACACAAGGCGCGCGCCGCCGATCTCATCGCGTCAAAAACAGCGGAACTGGAAGTGACCAAGCAGTTGCTTGCGCAGGACCATGCTGCACGCAATTTCTCTGAGCAGGCACTGCAGATCCGGGATCGGGCCATTGCGCTGAGCGCCAACGCCATCAGCGTCTACGATGCGATCGCGCCGGATTTTCCACTTTCATACATCAACCCTGCATTCGAGCGGATGACCGGCCATCGAAGCGCCGAGATTCTTGGTACACCTTGCTGCATGCTGCATGACGACCACCGTGCCGACACGGGCATACCGGCGCTTCGGGCTTTGCTCACGGGGCGCAAGAGCGGCAACATCGTGCTTCAGAGCCTGCGCAAGGATGGATCGGTGTACTGGAGCGAAATGCACATCGCGCCAATCGAGAATGCCGACGGGGTCGTGAGCCATTTCGTGGCAGTACAGACCGACGTGACGGCGCTGCGATCGTATCAGGAGCAATTGCAGCATCGCGCGCATTACGACGCACTCACGGGCTTGGCGAATCGTGTGCTGTTGCGGGATAGACTGGAAATTTCCCTGCAGTTCGCGGCTCGAAAAAAGACACCTGTCTGGATTTTATTCATCGGCCTGGAGCGCTTCAAGATCATCAATGAAACCATGGGCCACGATGTCGGTGACGCCGTGCTGAAAGCGTTGGCGATGCGGGTCAGCGCCTGTGCTGCAGTGACCGATACCGTCTCGCGCTTCGGTGACAATGAATTCTTGCTGGTGCTGGAAGATCCGCAACACGAAAAGTCCCTGATGCAGGTGGTGACCAATATCATTGCGACCATCGCGCAGCCAGTCGCGCTCGATGCGGAGAAATTCTTTGTCGGTTGCTCCGTCGGCGTATCGGTGTATCCAACCGATGGGCGTTCGGTAGAGACCTTGATCAAGCATGCCGACAGTGCGATGCGGGTGGCAAAGACCAAGAGTGCCAGCCATTTTCACTTTTTTACGCCGTCGATGAATCAACGTGCAATCGAACGCAACCGGCTCGAAACAGATCTCCGACTGGCGATAGAGAAGGAGCAATTCATTCTGTATTACCAGCCCCAGGTAGATTTGCGCTCTGGCCACATCGTTGGTATGGAAGCGTTGATTCGCTGGAAACATCCGGATCGTGGCCGCATCGCCCCGGCCGATTTCATCGGGCTTGCCGAGGAGACCGGCCTGATCGTTCCGATCGGCGCATGGGTCATTCGTACCGCGTGCGCCCAGATGAAAACCTGGCAGCACCTCGGTTTCAAGGATCTGCGGATGTCGGTCAACATTTCGTCGCGCCAGTTTGCGGACGAACGACTCGCAACCACGATCGCATCCGTACTGCGGGTGACCGGTCTGGCCCCCTCGCATTTCCAGCTTGAATTGACGGAAAGCCTGGTAATGGCGGACGTCGAACGCGGCATCGGCATGCTGCGCGATCTCAAGGCCCTCGGGGTCAGCCTGGCGGTCGACGACTTCGGTACGGGGTATTCGAGCCTGGCATATTTGAAGCGCCTGCCGATCGATACCCTGAAGATCGACCGCTCATTCGTCAACGACATCACGTCGAGTCCGGACGATGCGATCATCGTGAAATCCATCATTTCGCTCGCCCACAACCTGCGCCTTCGGGTGGTAGCGGAGGGGGTGGAGACACCTGACCAACTCGCTTTTCTCCAGGTAAACGGCTGTAACGAAATTCAGGGCTATCACTTCAGCCCGCCGTTACCTGCGGCAGACTTCACACGCCTTCTCGAACAGGACAAGGCGCTCCCACCTTACGTCCCCGCGCTCCACATCGCTTCTCCCCGCTTGGTAAAAATGTAATCGGCGCGCGCCGGGATTGCTCGGTTGCGCTGTGGCTTGAGTGGCTCAAACCGTTTTTGTTTTGACATCTATCTTCGGCTCAGACGCACGGTGTTCGTATTCGGAGGCAATTCGCGCGACGCTCGACCCTACGATCAATACGGAACGATCGGGTACGCCGGTCCTTCTGCAGAAAATCGAGGATTGCGGGCATGGCCGACGAAAAAACCGAAGAACCGAGTGAGCGGAAGATTGAAAAGGCGCATGAGGACGGCAATTTTCCGAAAAGCCAGGAGTTCTGTTCTGCCCTGATTTTCGCTGCCGTGCTGATGATGCTTTCGGGCGGGGGCGCAATGTTGCTGGACCATTTCCGCGTGCTGATCCGGCTCGGTCTCGATTTTGGCACAAATGACCTCAGCATCGAGGAAATATGGGTCAGGATCGGCGTCATCTACACGAGTGCTCTCTGGTTGATCATTCCGGTCACGATCGTGGCTGGGGTCGCCGGGATTATCGGAATGGTCGCCCAGGTCGGCTTCAAGGTCAGCTTCAAGCCGCTGACACCGAATATTGAGAACATCAGCCCGGTCAAGGGCATCAAGAAAATATTCTCGATCAAGGCAGTACTCGAATTGCTGCAGATGATGATTCGCGCAATCATCATCGGCGCGGTTGCCTGGCAGCTGATCCGTGGCGCGATCACGTTGTTTGCCGGCGCGGGATATCAAACCGTGGCGGTCATTGGTACGGTTGCCTGGAATCTGGTCTTCCGGCTGCTCCAGTTCTCCTTGCTGTGCTTTCTGATCATGTCAGGCGCGGATTATGCGATCCAGCGGTGGCAGTTCATGAAAGGCCAGCGGATGTCGAAGGACGAGGTCAAGCGCGAGTACAAGGAGTCCGAAGGCGACCCGATGATCAAGTCCGCCCGGATGCAGATGGCACGCGAAAATGCGCAAAATGCCCCACGCCAATCTCCCGGGGTTCAACATGCGAAAGTGATCCTGACAAATCCGACGCACTACGCCGTCGCGATTGCCTACGAACCTGGTATCTACGACGTTCCAGTCGTCGTTGCCCGTGGCGCAGATGAGGATGCTCGTGTGATCCGGGAGCAGGCGGCTGCGCTGGGTATCCCGATTTTTAGCAATCCGCCGTTGACGAGGGCGCTGTACCGCACTGCCGTCAATTCCCCGATTCCCAAGGAGTTTTACATCGTGGTTGCCGCGGTACTGGTGTGGCTGAAAAGGCTTGAGAAACTCGACGGCGCGCGGTCGGCATTGCAACCTGACCCCGGGTCGGTTGCATGAAGATTCTGTCGTTACGTTCGAGCGACCTTGCGATCGCACTGCTCTTGGTAGCAATCATCAGTCTGATGATCGTGCCGCTGCCAACGTTCCTGATCGATTCGCTGCTTGCCTTGAACATTGCAATCAGCCTGTTGCTGCTGATGGTGACGATGTACATGCCGTCGGCCGTGGCCTTGTCGTCGTTTCCGTCAATCCTGCTGTTTACGACGCTGTTCCGGCTCTCGCTCAACATCGCATCGACCAAGGCGATCCTGCTGCATGCAGATGCCGGGCATGTCATCGAAAGTTTTGGTCAGCTCGTGGTTGGCGGTAACTTGGTGGTGGGTATCGTAGTGTTCCTGATCGTCACGATCGTCCAGTTCATCGTCATTACCAAGGGCTCGGAGCGGGTCGCGGAAGTGGGCGCCCGATTTACGCTCGATGCGATGCCAGGCAAGCAGATGAGCATCGATGCCGATCTTCGTTCCGGACTGCTCAAGCCATTCGAGGCGCGCGCCAAGCGCAACCTGCTGGCGATGGAAAGCCAGCTCCACGGCGGCATGGATGGCGCGATGAAATTCGTCAAGGGCGATTCCATCGCCGGCCTGGTGATCACCGTCGTCAATATCGTGGCCGGTGTCATCGTCGGCATCCTGTACCACGAGATGACGGCGGCAGAAGCGGCAAACCGGTTTGCGGTTCTCTCTATCGGCGACGCAATGGTGTCGCAAATACCGTCGCTGCTGATCTGTATGGCAGCAGGCATCATGATCACGCGCGTGGCCGATGAGCAAAACCATGACCTGACGAATTCGGTCGGTCAGGAAATCATGACCCAGCTTGGCCGCAATGCCAATGCGCTGTACATGGCTGGCGTGCTGGTCCTGGGCTTCGCGTTCATACCGGGATTTCCCTGGATGCAGTTCATTTTTCTTGCGGGCGCCCTGATCGCGGGCGGCGTCATGTTGACCCGCAAGCGAATGAAGACCGTCACCCATTCGGGTGTAAGTCTTTCGGCATTGAAACGGACCGGCAGCAATGGCGCCGATCCCAGCATCGGACGCCACGCGCCGCCACTGACCCAGCCACTCGCGCTACGCCTGTCGCCAAAACTGGAGAAATTTCTCGATATCGCCGCGTTGAATGCGGCGTTCAAGGCCGAGCGCATCCGGCTGCAGGAGTCGCTTGGTATTCCGTTCCCCGGGCTGGCGATCTGGTACAGCGAGGGACTCGGTGATGGGTGCTACGACATTCTGGTACATGACGTTCCCTCTGCCGACGGCGTGATCCAGCCAGATCATCTGCTGCTGGTAAACGGCGAAATGGCGTACCGGACGCTTTGCATTCCGGGTGGTCCCGCATTGGGTCAGCCTGAAACCTTCTGGCTACCTGTCGGCGAAAAGTCGCGCGTGGAGGGCGCACTCCTGCTGACGCCGGAAACGCTGCTGGCGCAACACGCCGTCTCCACCATGCAACGTAAGGCACACCGCTTCATCGGCATCCAGGAAGTGCAATGGATGATGGAAGGTCTGACCATGGAATATCCCGGCCTGGTCGTCGAACTGCAGAAGGTGATGCCGCTGCAACGTATCGGCGAAGTATTACGGCGGTTACTGGAGGAGCAGATCTCCATTCGCAACATGCGCACGATCTGTGAAAGCCTGACGGTCTGGGGCAGCAAGGAAAAAGACACGTTGTTGTTGTGCGAGCACGTACGCGGCGACCTTGGGCAATACCTGGCGTTTCGAGCCACGGGCGGAACGTCGAAGCTGGCGGCAATCTTCCTGGATACCGGTGTCGAACAACTGATCCGGCAATCCATCAAGCAGACGCCCGCCGGAAATTACCTCGCGCTGCCGCCGGATACTGCCGCTTTGCTCGTTCAGCAGATTGTCGCAATCGCAGGAGAGCAGTCCGACCGGCCAACTGCAATCGTGTCGTCCATGGACGTGCGCCGCTACATTCGGCGGCTGATCGAAGCCAGGCTCGACTGGCTGGACGTGTATTCCTTCCAGGAGCTAGGCGGTCTGGTCGAACTGCAACCCATTGGGAAGGTGACGATGTGAGCGATCAATCCAGAACCGGGCGGCGGATACCGGTGCGCGTGGTGCCAATTGCAAAGGTGGCGCCGCAGGCTCCGGAGCCGCGCCACGGTATACCCGAGGTCCCCACGCCATTCCGGTTGCGCAAGTACGGCGCGCCGCTGGTCAGGACATTCCCTGGTCGTGCGGTGCCGCGTGGACAGCCGGACCGGGATGTGGCGCGAACGATCCCGGAGCAGCTTCAAGACGGGGTCTCGTCCGAGTTCGAGGCTTACGGCGTCGAGGAGCGTGACGAGGGCGAAGCGATTGCCAGTAATGATCTGGTCATCTGGGAGCAGTCCAAGGAGCCGGGAGCCGAATCCCCCGGTCCGTTGCCGCAAGCGCCTGATTCAGCAGACCCGGTACTGAGCGAACAGCAATACGCCGAACTGGGCAGCTATGTCGGTTTCCTGCTGTCCGGATTCTGCGATTTCTGCAAGACACCGGCTGTGACGGAAAGCGGTCCGTGGCGGGCCCGGCTCGACATGCCGCAAGTCGTTCTGCCTGAAACGGTACTCGAGTTGAGCGTGACCGCGCAGGACGTCAAGCTGCGTTTCGAGACCGAACACAAGATTGCACGGGATGTTCTGGAGCGCTATATCGCGCGCCTGCAATCCGAAGTCAGGATCGCAATTGGCGACTCCCGCACCGTCGAGGTGGTGCTGTGGTGAGCGCCGATGTCGTCATGTGTGCGCCGCGGCCAGTGCGGTCGCTGCAAGCAAAAGACCTGCGGCCAGTCGCCCCTGCGCAAGCGGCAGCCCTTCGACTGATCCATGATCCGCGACTCGGTGAATTGCTGGCGACGATTTTTGGCCTTAACCTGCGGTGTCTCGGTGGCGCGACGTTGACGGGCTCCCTGATGGCGATCGATCTTGCGTGCCCGGGCGGCACGATCACCGTAGGCATCCCGTCCGAAGCGCTTCCTGCCCTCGCGCTTGCGCCAGGAAACAGTGGGCAGGCGTCGCCATCGATCCTGCCGCTGCTGGCCTCGCGCCTGCTGGCGCCGCTCTTGCAGAAGGTCGGCGAGGCCGCCCGCCGCCAGGACAACCTGCGCTGGGAGGCACTCGGCGTTGCCGCCGTTTGGCGGCGCGATATGTCGGCCTGGCGCACCACCCGCACGTCGCTCGCAGTCTGGGAGATGACGTTGCCGCATCGGCTACAGGCCCGGATCGCGCTGCTGTCGATCGATCCCGGGTGTGTCACTGCAGTCGATGAACTCATTCAGGCCGGCGGTGTACGGCAGCCACCTGCTGCGTTGGCGTGGCGCGTCGGCAGCAGGCTGCGCCTGGCGACGCGCAGCTGGAGCATGCAGCTGCTGCGGTCACTGGAACGCGGCGATGTGGTGCTGTTCAAGGATGACGGCGCATCCGGTGTGATCGACGCGGAGCTGCTCTGCGGCGCACTGGTCGGCAGGCACTGGAGTGGCCGGGTTCAGATCAATCAACGGAAAGTCACGCTCATGAGTCAGATGGAAACCCAGGAATGCAATGCAGAATACGATATCGATATTTCCGGGCCGGTGATGTCGGCCGATGTCGCGGAACTGGAGGTGCCGGTCCATTTCGAGGTCGATAATGCCGCCTTGTCGCTCGCGCAGTTGAGCACCCTGCGGCCAGGATATGTGATCGAGCTCTTGATTCCGGTCGACCAGGCCGAAATCCGGCTGGTGGCGTGTGGCCAGATCATCGCTCGCGGCAAGCTCGTGGTGATCGGAGATTGTCTCGGCGTCCAGATCGACCACCTGGCAAGCGGAAGTGCCTGATGCAAGTCCTCGATCCGGTCTCGCTGGCGCTGATCCTGCTGGCAATGTCGATCGTGCCGTTCGTGGCGATCGTCATCACGTCGTATACGAAGATCGTGGTCGTGCTCGGACTGCTGCGCAATGCACTCGGGGTGCAGCAGGTGCCGCCCAACATGGTGCTCAACGGGATTGCACTGATCGTATCGGTCTACGTCATGGCGCCGATCGGCTACGAATCTGCCGATGCGCTGAAAGGCAAGCCGACACCGGGTCTGGGCGCCGGCTCGGTACCGCAGCTGTTCGGTTACGTGGACGCCGCCCGCGAACCGTTCCGGCGCTTTCTGACCAAGCATGCGCATGAGCGCGAGAAGGCGTTTTTCGTGAAATCCGCACAATCGATGTGGCCGAAGGCGCAGGCCGACCAGCTGCAGCGCGACGACCTGATTGTGCTGGCGCCGGCGTTCGCGCTGACTGAACTCACCGAGGCCTTCAAGATCGGCTTTGTGTTGTACCTTGTATTTGTCGTGATCGACCTGGTGATTGCCAACGTGCTGCTGGCGATGGGCCTGTCGCAGGTACAACCGAACAACATCGCGATTCCCTTTAAGTTGCTGCTGTTCGTCATGCTGGATGGCTGGTCGCTGCTGATTCACGGCTTGATTCTGACATACCGGTAGGCCGACATGGAACAGGCACAAATTCTGCAATTTACCCACGAAGCCTTGATGCTGGCGCTGCTGGTTTCCCTGCCGGCGGTCATCCTGTCTGCATTTGTCGGGCTGGTTATTTCATTCGTGCAAGCGGTAACATCGTTGCAGGAGCAAAGCGTCTCGCAAGGCGCAAAATTAGTCGCCGTCACCCTGCTGCTGGTCATTGCAGGACCTTGGGGGGGCGGCATGATTCTGCGTTTTGGCGAGTCTGTCATGAAAGCGATCTTCCAGTGAGCATCAAGAAAACAGGTGGCAACGACTTCATATCCCCCGTGCCTGCGATCACGCCGGATGCGGGAATCACTTCGGGTGCGACGTCCGGGGCGGCAGCCAGTGGGCAACAGCCGGCCATGTCGGGACAGCACCATGCGCGCCATTTCAGGGGGGCGCTGTTCCGGCAAGGGCCGCTCGCACCGCTCATGCGGCGCGGTCCGACCGCGCGAGTGCCGTTGCGCAGTCCGGCTGCCAAGCGGAGCCCGGCCCGGCGTGGTCCGAAGCGCGGCCCATCGATCGAGGAAGGCGAAAGCGAGATTGCATTCGACGATGTAACTGTCGAGGAAACCAGCCTCTCGCCAGCCACCAGAATCGCACAGCAATCGGAGCAGGATGGAAGCGAAGACCATTCCGAGCAGGAACGTCGGGATGAAAAACGGATCGGGCGCCTGTTCCAGATGGTTGAATCGGCGCCGGTTGCGACTCGGGATGGAAGCCTGGCCCATGAGGCGCAACGGGTTGAAAGCAGAGAACGTGCGGCCCTGCCGCCGATGCAGTCGCTTGACTCGGTGGTGACGTTCATTCATGCGTCCACCCAATCCGACCCAAGCGGGCGGTCTCTGGCGCTCTTGCTCCGGCAAATCAACGCGGCCGTCCTGCGTGACGAGATCAAGCTGCCTGTGGTGAGCAGCGTTGCCGAAGCGCGGGCGGTCCTGATCGATGTGTTTGGCAAGGGGCATTCAGGCATCGAAGCATTGTCCGGTTCGCGCCGCAGCATCCAGGCGATGCTACCGCTGTGGCTTGTAAATCTGAGCAAGCGGCGAACCAATCTTGAGCGCGCGCAGGCAGCGGCAATCGTGTCGGTCCCGCGCCATTTGCCAAGATGAGCCTGGAACTGTTCGAGGATCTGCTGCGCGATCTGTGCGTGGTGGTGGGCTTGCCCGACCCCGAGCAGATGGTGGAGCGCAGGCAACTGCAGGTCGAGGGATTCGATGTTGCGCTCGACTACCTCGAAGACGACCCGGCAGCCTTCTATCTGTATTTCCAGTTTGGTATCGTCGCGGCCGGCCGGACGTTGGCTGTCTTCCGGCTTATGCTCGAAGCGAATCTGCTGATCTATGCGCAGGACCAGGCCCAGTTCGGCATGGATTCCGACACCGGCGGGATCGTTCTGCTGGTACGGATCGGCCTGACCGAAGAGATCACCGGCGACTGGCTCGCCAATCTGATGGTCGATTATGCCGAGCATGGGCGTTACTGGCAGGACCAGATCGTGCAATCGACCGACGAGATGTTCGAAGGCATCAGTAACGGCGACTACACCTGGCTGCGTGTCTGAATTCGGTATCGCGGCATTCCAACGTAGAATGCGCTGGCGCTACGGTTGTACAACCGCAGCGCCTTCATTCATCGACAAGGAATTCGCATGCTCGGCTTTGATCTGCGCGTCGCCCGCATCGTCTGGACAGCGTTCGTCGTGGCGCTGCTCCTGTTTCTTCTGTATGCCGCCCGCAGTACGCTGCTGGTGGTGACCTTCGCGATCTTCTTCAGTTACCTGATCTATCCGCTGATCCAGATCGTCGAGCAGCGGCGGCCGCCGCGCGTGCCGCGTACGGTGTCGATCGCCATCGTTTTCGTCGTCGTGATTGCTGTGCTGGTGCTGGCCGGCGGCTTGTTCGGCACGCGTATGGTCGACGAGGCGACCAAGCTCGGGCAAAAGATTCCGGATCTGGTCAGCGCGCAGAATTCGGCGAACCAGTTTCCGCTGCCGCATGTCCTCGAGCCACTGCGCGCCCGCATCCTTGGCGTGGTGCGTGACCAGTTGCAGAGCGGCGACGCCAGCCAGGCCTTGCCATGGGCGCAGCGGGTAGGGCTGGGTGTGATGCATGCGGCCAGCAACCTGATCTACGTCGTGCTGATACCGGTGTTGAGTTTCCTGCTGATCAAGGAAGCACCCGAGATCAGGCGCACCGTCCTGTCATGGATGGGTGAGCCGAACTGCACCTTATGGGGCGCCATTACGGAAGACCTGGATGTGCTGCTCTCGGGTTATGTGCGGGCACTGCTGCTGCTGTCCCTGGCGACACTGGTCTGCTACAGCATCGCTTTTTCCGTGATGGGCGTGCCATACGCGTTACTTCTGGCCGGCATCGCTGCGCTGCTCGAATTCATTCCGTTCGTCGGACCGCTGGCTGCTGTGGTGCTGGCGGTTGTGGTCGCAGGCTTCAGCGGGTATGACCAGTTACTGGTGCTGATCGGCGTGATACTGCTGTATCGCGTCTTTCAGGATTACGTCCTCAATCCCTACCTGATGAGCGAGGGTGTGGAAGTGTCGCCCCTGCTCGTGATCGTCGGCTTGCTGGTGGGCGAAGAGCTCGGTGGCGTTGCGGGAATATTCCTGTCGGTGCCGGTGATGGCGGCGATGAAGATCATCGTGGTGCGGGCACGCGCTTCGCAGCAGGCGCAGAAGCCGTCCGCGATCGCGACTGCCTCGGTCATGGCCTCCTCGGAATCGCAGGTGCATGGCGCGAACGATCATTGATTTGGAACCCATTTCGACAGGCGCGGTCGGCAACAAAGATCGTATTTGTCCGGCGATGAGTTCGCTGGAGTGCGTTCAGCGTACTACGGCAACGGCATCAGGTCCGATGGGTGCGGCATCCAGCGGGCGCCGCTGCGTTCAAAGCGCTCTGTCGAGGCCAACGCAAAATTCGCACTGGCCGGCTGCCATGCATGCCGCTCGATCGTGATCTGGCTGGTGTCGATGCGGATGACGTTGAAGGAATTTTGTTCGCCGCGACCGCGGGTCGAGGTCGCGGTGCCGGCCTGGATCGCCAGCGCCGCGAAGCCGTCGATCGGATAACGTGCTGCGGTGGTGCCAGCATGACTGGCGTGCAGGTGGCCAGCCAGCAGCAGGTCGGCGCCGCACGCCGCGAACGCTGCCAGCGCCGCCGGCGCCCGTCCCACCAGTTCGTCGTGAGCGTAGGTTTCCGGCAGGTCGAAGGGATGATGGGTCACGATCACCTTGACCAGTGCCCTGGGCAGCCGACCCAGCCGCTCGCGCACCCGGTCCATTTGCGCCTGATTGATCCTGCCATCCTTGACGGTCAGCGAACGCGCCGTGTTGATGCCGACCACGGCGACCATGTCATCGACATACATCGGTTCCAGATCGTCTGCGATGTAACGCGCGTATTTCGCCAGCGGCCGGAGGAAGCGATCGAACAGGTTGTGCAGGGGGATATCGTGATTGCCGGGCACGATGACCTGCGGCGACGGCAGGGTGTCCAGAAAGGCACGTGCGGCGACGAACTCCTTCGATCTGGCGCGCTGTGTCAGGTCGCCGGAGACGACCAGCACGTCTGGCGCGAGTTGTGCGATATGACTGGTCAGCGGACCGATCAACGACGCATCGACGCGGCCAAAGTGCAGGTCTGAAAGATGAACGAGTGTGCGCATGATGTCGAGGCGAGTCAGTGCGGCGCAACGTCGGCCGCCGCTGCAATCGGCGCCAGCACCCGCAGCGCGCCTGGCCTGATCCGGTAGTGCAGCGGCGTGGTCATCCAGTTGACTTCACCATCGGTGGCGACGGGCAGCCGCCGGTGGCGGGTCTCGATCACCATCTCGCGCGCGACCAGGGCATCGAAATCGCGCGCCTGCTGCAGGCGTCCGACCAGCGAACGCAGCGCCAGCCCCACCAAACCGATGCGCGACGTGCGCTCGGTGATGTAGAGGCTCAAGAGACCGGCATCCAGCGTGGTTCGTGTGCCGAGCGTAAAACCACTCATCGAATAGACGTTGTTCCCGATGAAAATGAACGGTGTCTTGTGCACCTGCTCCTTGCCATCGATCGTCAGGCGCGCGGTCAGGAACGGGTAGCGCCGGAGCGCGCTGATGGTGGCGGAAGCGAATGCCAGCCATTTGCCCCTGCCAAGCCGCTGCTGCTGGTGTTCCCGATCCCGCACGATGTCGGGGTACATGCCAAGGCCGGAATTGTTCAGGAACAGCGTGTCGTTGACCTCGCCGGTATCGACCAGCCGGATGTTGCCGGCAGCAATGCAGGCAATCGCTTCATTGACGGTAAGCGGGATGCCGAGATCCTTTGCGAAGTGATTCAACGTGCCGAGCGGCAGCACGCCAAGCGCGCACGCGCTGCCAGCGAGCGCTGACGCGACCGCATTGATCGTGCCATCGCCGCCGCCGGCGACGACGATTCGGGCGCCGCTCGCCACCGCGTCTCGCGTAACCCGCAGCATGGTGTCGCCATTTGCCGCAAGCGTCACCGACACGGTCAGGCCGGCATCGAGAAACTGCCGGGCCAACTGCTGCGCCCACGCGTCATCGTACTTGCCGCCGGCGTGCGCATTGACGATGACGGCGATCAGGTCATGCAAGGTCGGCTCCCCGAAATGATTCACGACCGAAGTGACGATGCCGCCGCAGTGTCGCGACCGTGGTGATCGTCAGCGCGAGCCAGGCGGTGGCTTCGGCAATGGCGCCCAGCACGTCGCTCAAGTAGTGCACCCCGAGATACATCCGGCTGCAACCGACCAGCACGACCATGAACGTTGCGGCGAGCACGACCAGTATCCGGGGGCCGGGTGTTTTCAGCCTCGAGATCAGCATGCAGGCGATCACGCCATAGAAAGCGGTGCTGCCGGCGGTATGCCCGCTTGGAAAGCTGTAGGTCACCAGCGTCAGCAAGGGGTCGTCAAAACTGGGACGGGCGCGATGGAACGCATATTTCATCGCGACATTGATCAGCGAGCCGCCGGCGACCGCGATCGCGAGCGACAGCAACCAGTACCAGTCGCGCCGACGCCAGAGGTACGCGCCCACTGCGGTCGACAGCAGCGTGATCCCGGCCACGCCGTGCAGATAGGTTACACCCAGCATCCATCGCGTCATGCCGACACTGGCGTGCAGGTGCAGCCACTGCGCGATGCGCACGTCGAGCAACGTAATCGGTTCTGCGTTCACCACATCTTCGGCAATCGTGCCGAAGACCGCGCTTGCAGCGATCAGCAAGATCGCGCCGATCGTCAGGTGCAGGCCGAGTACGCCTTCGGGTGACAGCCGGGCGCGCAAGAATTGGGAAAG
>JACMQD010000152.1 GCA_014377155.1 Herminiimonas sp. | reverse complement strand
CATCGGTACGTAGTCGAGCAGGATCGCGCGAAACTGCTCCTCCCGCATGGTGCAGATCAGGTGCGGTGTGACGCCGGGCGTGGCGTCGGGCACAGTATCGGGCACAGCATCTGGCACCATCTGCACTTGCGGCG
The DNA here is from genome assembly GCA_014377155.1 of Herminiimonas sp. The sequence continues at coordinate 1,928 of JACMQD010000152.1, read as the reverse complement.
CGACCCGGCAAATCGATGAAGCCGAAAAAGAGCGCAAGGCGTTACGGTGCGCGCACAGGATCGGACCACCATCGAAAATGTCGATGAACTCGTCGGCTGTAAATCCTTCTTCGGTCAGCAGACGATATGGCAATTCGCTGTCGGCACCGACTTGCCCCATCGCGGCTTGGGCGTCGGCTGGCAACAGCGGCACGTAGACCGGATAGTGCGGCATCAATTCGACAATCAGTGCGCGATTGCGTGTGCCATCGGTAACGCGCTCGGCAGCAGCGAAATCCATCTTGAAAAATTTCTTGCCGAGCGCGTCCCAGAACGGCGAGCGCACATCGTCCTCGGTGACACCCGCTAGCGAAGCAAAGAAACGTTCGCCGAAACGATGTGGCGCAGTTGCAGCGAACAGCAGACGTGCCCGTGACAACAAGGCGGCTTGCGGTTCGGTTCGATGGGGACAGCGCAGCGCGAAGCCTGACAGCTGCGAATAGCCGGTCAGGTTCGAACACAGGGTCAGCGCCGCAACGCTATGGCTGATATCGAGGTCGCGCGAGACTTGATGGATGACGTCGTTGCGAAACGCAAAGAAAGGTCCCGTCGCGCCGGCCGTTGCCGAAATTGTCGCGCTAGCAATGACCGAGCCGTCGATTGGCGATTCGAGAACGAACAGGTAGGTTTCTTCACCGCGAATCCTGGCGGCAGACGCGAACGACGCGATCGAGCGTTCGACGGCGCGCTCGATCGCCGCCGCACTGACAGGCGCGGTCCGAACGCCGGGCGCAGGTTCCGCCGCCAACGCCACCAGCGCGGGAATGTCCGCAGCGGCCGCCGGCCTTGCCAGCGACATCACGCTGCCCTCTCCTGCGTCCGATCGCACGCCGGGTTAGCCAGCGATGCCTGGGTTGCGTTCATGCAGTACCTTTTCAGGACTGGGGTTCAATTGCAAGGTAGGGTTCGCACCAATCGTTGCGTCGGTTTAATCCTGCGCCACGCAATTCCATCATAGCGCGCCCGACGAGATTGGTGTCAGGGTAAGCGAGGTAAAAACTTATCGATGAAGACTGGCGAGGTAGGAACCCATGATCGATTCGTCCGCACCGATCCTGAAATTCCGCAGGGGTATCACCCAGTACAGCGAGGCAGCCGCAAAATCCTGCCCGAATGGGGAAGCACTAAATAGTCTGACACGGGCGCGGCAGCGCAGCGCACAAAACTCCTTTGCGGCGGTGCGGACAGTGCTGTATTACTTGATGCGCTGCTTTTCGAGTTTGCGCGCCAGCGTGCGGCGATGCATGCCCAGTCGGCGCGCAGTTTCGGAAATATTGAAGTTGGTGTCAGCCAGCGTTTCGTGGATCAACTCCCATTCGAGCGTCTTGATCGATGTCGACCGATTGGTCAGTTCGATCTCGCTGGCGCCCGCGATGTGGCCGAATGCGGCCTCGATGTCGTCGGTATTGGACGGCTTGGCGAGATAATGGCAGGCGCCGAGTTTGATGGCTTCGACCGTCGTGTTAATGCTGGCAAATCCGGTCAGCACGACGATCAGCATGCCAGGATCATGCTGGTGCAGCATCTGGACGCACGATAGTCCCGAGTTACTGCCATTGAGTTTCAGATCGACCACGGCATAGCCGGGCGAATGCTGTTGCAGTAGGGCCTTTGCCTGTTCGAGACTGGCGGCGAGCAGCACTTCGTAGTCACGACGTTCAAAAGAACGGCAAAGCGTGCGCGCGAACGCGGCATCATCTTCGATAATCAGCAACAAGCGATCAGAGGGCATGGAAAGGATCCTTTTCAAGCGTCAGCGCGGCCAGTGGCAGCGTGATGCGAACCACCGCCCCGCCCTGCGTGCGGTTATGCGCTGTAACCGAGCCGCCGAGCGTGCGCGCCACATTCACGCTGAGGAAAAGACCCAGGCCGCCACCGGGTCGCCCTTT
>JACMQD010000151.1 GCA_014377155.1 Herminiimonas sp. | reverse complement strand
TGCAACAGTGGCTACTGGCATTCGATGAGCAAGGTACTGGCACAGGCACGCATTACCCATCACGCGGTCGACCTGGAACCGGTATTTGCCGATATCAAGGACTATGTGCCGATGTTGCACGCCGCCGTTGATACATTGCGCAAGGCTTGCAGCTGCGAGCGCATCATCATCGTTGCGCACAGCATGGGCGGTCTGGCAGCGCGTGCCTATCTCCGCGAACATGGAACCGATGCGATCGCCAAGGTCATCACGCTGGGGACGCCGCACAAGGGAACCGGGCTCGCCAATTTCGGCTTCGGGCTCAATTCGCAGCAAATGCGCTGGCGCGGTAATGCCATCGACGGTACGTCCAGCGATTGGCTACGGGAAATGCAGCGAAGCGAAGGCGATGGTATCTACCGGTTGTTCGTGTCGATCTATTCGCATCACGACAACATCGTTTCACCGCAAACATCGTCCTATCTGCCCGGTGCGCTCAACCTCGAATTCCAGGGTATCGGCCACGTCGCGCTGGCATTGAATCCGGTGATTCAGCAACAGGTGGTGGAAGAAATCCGCAGGGCATCGGGGCTGCTGCCGCTGGCAGCGGTCGAGTAGACAGCTTGCGCCATCGAGCGACAGGGATCAGTCTGTGGATTGATCCAGGTGGTCGATAACCCGCGTAGCGACTGTGCCGACGCCTTTGTTGACGGCGCGAATTGCCGAGTAAACGCCTGCCGTGATCGTCGCCTGTACCTGCTCGACCTGCCTGACCGGCGCGGCAATCGCATCGAACGAGGCGAGGATTGCATAGGGCTTGCGCGCAATTGCCTGATGTACTGTTTCGGTGGCAGTGACCGTGGCATCGACGGCATCCTGCAATAATTCGCTGGCGCCGCGGATCTGACGCCATCTAATCTCACTCATGCGTTTTTCCTTCTGGTTGATCGGCACACCATTGCCGAATTTGGCGGTAAACCTGCCGGTCATGCGCGAGCGCCATGTGGTTGAGCTTTTTAAAAACCTTGATGTTTTTTGCCGGCAGCAGCGCTCTGGTGCGCTTGCCGGGCATCCGCACCAGCGCATCGCCGAAGATCTGCGTGATGACGTGTTGCGGATCTTCGGTCAAGCTTCCCGCAATCAAATAATGCTGCGCATGGCCGAGCCATGGAATGCTGCCGGCCTTTGGTCGGGGGCTGGCGAGGCCGTGCGCTGCGCCATGACGCAAGTCTTTGATACCATGACTGCGCAACGCGAGCACACCGCCGATGACATTGGTGATCGGATTGGGAATCGCATCCAGGGCTGCGCTGGCGACATGGACGAATTTTTCCAGATCTGCGCCGTCGTGCGGCGTGCCCAAATAAAACGCTTTCGATACCTTGGCGACCCACGCCTCGCCTCCGGCGGCGGCGATCTCGCACGCACTACGCGTCACTAACCCGCCCATGCTGTGACCAATGATAACGATCTCGTCGACCTCCACTGGATAAGTTGCCAGCAACTTCGCCATGAGCGCGGAGAATTGCGCGCCGTTGTCTGCAATCGGCAGTCCGGTGTTATAGCGCAGGTAGAACGGCGTGTGACCCAAATCCTGTTGCAAGAGCGCGCCATAAGAGGTGTCGTCGTCTGGAACATCGCCGCGCAAGCGCCAGCTGCCTTCGTTGCAGCACAGGCCGTGAAGCAGGACGACGATCTTGCGCGACGGCTCGGGCAAAAACTCGCCGAGCGCATCCGGTGCAAGGGTCAACGGCGCATTGTCGTGCATGAAAGCCATCTCGATCGCCAGGCCATTCTTTCGGCGGTACAGGTAGTCGCCGAACATGCCGTTGAGGACGCTGGCACCAGTAGTAACCCAGGAGGCGGAACGCGTGGCCGCATTGGCTCGTTCAGATTTGGTCATGCGCACTCCCCGATTGGACGCCGCTAGCCTATGTGCGGTCATAGCCTTAATGTACGCGATTACCCGGCATTTTCGGTTTCGTAAAAGCCGTTTAGAGGATGCTGACTAAATCGATTACGGTACCGTCAATGGAGTCCATCGAAACAGGTCGACAGGAGAAAATCGATGATCTGCGGGTCGGTATACTGGCCCATCATCTTCAGATAATCGACGCTCGGATCGCAGGACCGCGCGTAAATGGTGAACAACACGACTTCCGTCGGCAGGTCGGAACGAATTGCGCCATCGACCTTGGCGCGCTCGATCAAGTCACCGAGCAATTCATTCATGTCCAATACCCTGCTGACATACTTCATATTGTTGACCAGTGCCTCGCGCAGAGTCGTGTTTTCTGCCGGCAGGGTCGGCAAGCCGCCCTGCATGCGTACCTCCAGCGCCCAGCGCAAGATGGCGCGCAATTGATCGAGCGCGGATAGTTCAGGCGCCAAAGCGCGGACGAAGGCAAGGGTATTTTCCAACAGCCGGATCATGGCAGCAGCAGCCAGCGTTTCTTTGGAAGGAAAATGCTTGTAGAGGCTGGCCTTGGCAATGCCGACCTCGGCGGCCACCTCGTCCATGGTCATCAGGTCATATCCCTTGCGCGCCAGCAGGCCATTGACGGCATCGATAATCGCATCTTCCCGCACGATCAACTGTTGTTGCTTGAACGATAGTTTGGGTGCTTTGTTCATTGGTAAATATTCATGGAGCCTGCGTTGATGTGAGCTTTTTTATTATATGACACGCGAACACGATCGAATCGATATTGACGTTCGGCAGCAGCCATCAAAAAGCGCTTGTTGCCTAGTTTATCTTGCTGACGGCTACTCAGGACGTGCCACGTAAGAAAGTTTTTTGCCGATAGCTATATTAACTATGTCCTCAATACCGTCAACCTTTCAAAGAAGCATTGAAAAAATCGCCGAGCTGACGCTTTTGTAACGAACCGCCGATTTGAACTAATCGTGATCCAGCGCTTGCTAGAAGTGCACGCCCCGCAACAGCTGTTGCAACGCCATCTGGTCGGCAGACATTTGGGAGGCCTTCTTGTCACCTTCCTTGTTTTTTGCGGCATCCGAATCGGCAAACATCCGGTAGCTGGTGTTCATGACGATCTGCGCGATGCGCGGCACCAATGCATGCACCACCTCACCGAGGATGCCCAACCGAGTCGCGATACGTACCGGCTTGTAGACGATCGCCTTGGCAATCAGGTCGGCTGCTTCTTCCGGCGATAGCGTTGGCACGTTCTGGTAGATTTTGGTCGGCGCGATCATCGGCGTTCGCACCAGCGGCATGTTAATGGTGGTGAACTTGACGTTGAGGTCGGCAAACTCGGATGCTGCACATCGGGTCCAGGCGTCGAGCGCGGCCTTGGAAGCGACATAGGCCGAAAAGCGCGGGGCATTGGTCAGGACGCCAATCGACGAAATGTTGATCACCTGGCCGCGTTTTTGCGCCATCATCTTCGGCAGGAATCCCATCGTCACCCGTAGCGCGCCAAAATAATTGAGCTGCATGGTACGCTCGAAATCATGGAAACGGTCGTAACTCGATTCGATGCCGCGCCGGATCGAGCGGCCGGCATTGTTGACCAACACATCGACACAGCCATGGTTATCGAGTACTAGCTGGACGAACCGGTCGCAGTCGGCCATGTCGGCGATATCGACCGGATAAGTGATGACCTCGAAACCGCGCGCGGCGATTTCCTTTTTGGCTTCGGCCAGCTTGTCTTCGTCGCGACCGCAGATGATCGTAATGGCACCGGCTTCGGCCAGCTTATGGGCAGTCGCCAAACCGATGCCGGACGAGCCGCCGGTGACCAGCACGACCTTGCCGGCCACCTGACCACGCAGCGTATGGTCGATGAACAGCGCCGGATCGAGATTGCGCTCCCAGTAATCCCAGATTTTTTCCGCATAATCATCGAGGCGCGGACAGGTGATGCCACTACCTTTCAATGCAATGGCGGTATCTCGATTGTCGAAACGGGTCGGGTAATTAACGAACTGCATCACGTCCGCCGGCAGTCCCAGGTCCTTCATCACCGCATCCTTGACGCGGCGCACCGGCGTCAGCGACATCATGCCTTTCTTGATTGCTTTCGGAATAAAGCCGAACAGCGCGGCATTGACGCGCAGGCTGAAGGTCGGCGAATGTGCTGCTCGAGCGAACACGTTAAGCACGTCGCCTACCCGCATCGGCTCGGGATCAGTCAGGTGAAAACAGCGGCCGTCGAGCTTGGGCAAATGCGCGATGTGGTCCATCGCATCGACCACATAATCGACCGGCACGATATTGACGCGACCACCTTCGATACCGATCATCGGCATCCACGGCGGCAAGATCTGGCGAATGCGCTGGATCAGTTTGAAGAAATAATACGGCCCGTCGATCTTGTCCATTTCGCCGGTCTTTGAATCGCCCACCACCAGTCCCGGACGATAGATACGAAATGCACCCTTGGCTTCGCTGCGGACGATTTTTTCGGCGTCATGCTTGGTCTGGTAGTACGGATGATCGAGGTTTTCCGCTTCCTCGAACATGTCTTCGCGAAAGATTCCTTCGAACATGCCGGCCGCTGCAATCGAGCTGACATGATGCAGGCATCTGGCACCGATCGCGTTCGACAACGCGACCGCATTGCGCGTACCTTCGACATTGACGGCAGCTTGTTCGTGCTCATCGGCCTTCATGTCGTAGATAGCGGCCAGATGAAAGAAGTGATCGATGTTTTTCGACAGCGTCTTGATATCCTCGCGCGAAACGCCGAGCTTGGCTGACCGCAGATCGCCGAACACCGGAATAGCGCGCGCCCTGGTTGTGTTCCAGTATTCGAGCAGCGCGGGCAGCTTGGCGCTGCTTTCTTCACGCAGCAGGAAATAGACCACATTGCCTTTGCGCGCCAACAGTTTCCTGACCAATCGTTTGCCGATAAAACCCGTTGCGCCCGTGACGAAATAGTGCATGCTATCCCCTTTTTTATTGAAGTTATGGTGCGCCAATGATTGCAGGCTGAGACTCTATTTGCAAGCGACACGACGCCTTGCCATTAGAATTTGCCCTCTATCGCTTTAGAACCCCATCTCTAGTTTTGCTGCCTACACTCCAACCATCGAACAAGCGCGTCGGTCGATCCGACAATTAGAATCATCGAACAAACGGAGATCACCATGGTAAAGAAACTGAAAGCACTCGCTAAGTCGGACGACAAGCAACTGGCCGACGCCGTACGCACTTCAGCGCAACAGATCTGGCAGGCGGGCCTGGGCGCATTCGCCAAGGCACAGGAAGAAGGCGGCAAAGTTTTCGCCAAGTTGGTACGGGAAGGCACCGACCTGCAAAAGCGCACCCAGCGCCTGGCGGAAGATAAGGTTTCCGGCGTTACAGACACTGTCACCAAGATGGCCGACAATGTCAGTAAGCAGGCATCGGGTTCATGGGACAAGCTGGAGCAGGTTTTCGAAGATCGCGTAGCACGCTCGCTCGGCACGCTCGGTGTTCCGACGCAAAAAGACGTGCAGGCATTGACCCGGCGCGTCGAAGCGCTGAGCAAAGCCGTTGCCGACTTGTCAGGCAAAAAGCCTGCAACGGTCAAGGCTGCGCTGAAAACAACCGCTGTCAAGAAGCCAGTCGCCAACAAGCCGGTTGCCAAAAAAGTCGCTGCAAAAAAGCCGGTAGCTAAGAAATCCGTTGCCAAACCTGCGCCAAAAGCTGTCGCAAAAAAGCCGGTGGCCAAGAAGCCGGTCGCACCAAAGACAGCGACCAAAGCCGATACGGCGAAGCCGTCCGTCACGCTCGCCACATCGAACGGCGTCGTCAATTGATGTAATGGCCGCACCGCCCCCGATGTGGTGCGTGCGGCTTTCACATCAATGAAGTCGATCGGGCCTGTGCCATGCACAGGCCTTTTTCACATGTGCATTAATCCAGTGTATTTATGACATCAAAGTCCAGACAACAGAACCCTTCTCCTGCGGCGGCTGCGAGACGCCGCGCCGCGCCGGCGTCGCCGCGGATCGGGCTGGCACTCGCCGGCGGTGGCCCGCTGGGCGCCGTCTATCAAATCGGTGCCTTGGCCGCGATCGACGAGGCAATCGATGGCCTGGACTTGAACGATGCGGCGGTCTATGTCGGCATCAGTGCCGGCGGCATCATTGCGGCCGGACTCGCCAATGGCATTACGCCGCTGCAGATGTGCCGGCTGTTCGTCGAAAGCGACAGTACCGACAGTAGTGATGCCCTCTTCAAGCCCGAGATGCTACTGCGACCAGCCTGGTCTGAACTCGGTAAGCGCGCGGCTTCGGTGCCGCGACTGCTGGCCAGTTCGATTGCGCACTACGTCACGCGCGGTGGCAAAGCCAACTTGGCGAGCTCGTTTGAGCGCATGAAGGAAGCCCTGCCGACCGGTGTGTTTTCGGGTTCGGGCCTCGAGGAATTCCTGAAGCAGACGTTGTCCGTTGCCGGCCGCAGTAATGATTTTCGTGGTCTCGAGCGCCGCCTGATTCTGGTTGCTACCGATCTCGATTCCGGCCAGTCTGTCAAATTCGGCGAACCCGGTTTCGACCACGTGCCGATCTCGGTAGCGGCTCAGGCCAGCGCAGCGGTGCCGGGATTGTTTCCGCCGGTCGAAATCGACGGACGGTACTTCGTCGACGGCGCGCTGCGCAAAACGCTGCATGCCTCGATCGCGCTGGAAAAAGACGTCGATGTCCTCATCTGCGTGAACCCGATCGTGCCCTACAATGCCAAGATCATGTACGCGCCGGGCAAGCTGGCGCAAGGCGGCTTGCTCACCGTCCTGTCGCAGACCCTGCGCGCCATCATTCATTCGCGGGTGGAAATCGGCATGGCCAGCTATGCCGTCAATTATCCTGATGT
>JACMQD010000150.1 GCA_014377155.1 Herminiimonas sp. | reverse complement strand
TCATGCGAGCGCGGGCCGCACTCGAACGATGGGCTTTTCGTTAATCGGCAAATTGATCAGCGCTGCGAACACGCCAAGCACCAGTGTGATGATCCACACTGCGTCATAGCTGCCTTGACGCGTGAACAGGTAGCCGCCCAGCCAAACCCCGAGAAAACTGCCGACCTGATGCGAAAAGAATACGAACCCCGACAGCATGGACAGATACTTGACGCCGAAAATACCGGCGATCACGCCATTGGTCAGCGGCACCGTCGACAACCACAACAGGCCCATGGCTGCCGAAAACACATAGACCGACCACGATGACAGCGGCGCCAACAGGAACAATGCAATGATTGCGGTACGCCCCAGATAAATCGACGACAGCAGATAGCGCTTGGGCAATATACCGCCGAGCTTGCCAGCATAATAAGAGCCAAAAATATTGAACAGGCCGATCAGCGCCAGTGCCACGACCGCTACGTTGGGGTCGAGAATGCCCTTGTCCTTCAGGTACGACGGCATGTGCACGCCGATGAAGACTACCTGAAAGCCGCAAACGAAATAGCCGGCCAGCAGCAACAGAAAAGGCGGGTACTTGAATGCTTCGCGGGTGGCTTCCAGGATGCTTTGCTGCGGTCCGTCGGACTTGCCGGCTTTGGTTTCGCGCAGGCCGAACGCCATCGGAATCATCACTACGACGATCAGAAACGCCAGCACGTAGAAGGCGTTTTGCCAGCCCGTATTCGAAATCAGTTGCTGCTCCACCGGCATCATCGCAAACTGGCCGAACGAACTGGCGGCCGACGAAATACCGAAGGCCCACGACCGCTGCGCCTCAGGCGCGACGCGACCGATGATGCCGCTAATGGCACCGAATGCCGTGCAGGCAAGCGCACCGCCGATCAGGATGCCGGAGCCGACAATGAACGCAGTCGGCTGATCCACCAGGGCCATCCACAACAGCCCCGCCATGTATAACAACGCACCGACAATCACTACGCGGGCAGTGCCGAAACGATCCGCCGCCATGCCGGCAAACGGCCCGAACACACCCCACATCAGATTTTGCAAGGCCAGTGCCAGCGAATAGGTTTCGCGGGTCCAGCCATGTGCCTGCGAAATCGGCTGCAGCCAGAAGCCGAAGCCGTGCCGTACGCCCATGGCCAGCGTTAGAATCAGGCCGCCGGCAATCAGCACGGTTTTAAGACTGGGCGCGCGCTCGACGGTAAACATGGGATCTCGAATCGATAAAGGGAAGGGCAGTGTAGCGCAAAGGCAGGCAACGGGTGGACTGCCGATACGACCGGGCCGGATAAAGCCACCAGGCGCAATGCGGATACTGCCTTAGCGTGATTTCTTATGTGGCCGGTTCTTTTCGAGAATCGCGGTATCGTCATCCTCGTCCAACGCTTGCATAGCGTGGCACTAGACCTTTCGCCTCGTTCGTCAGAAACCGATAACACTCTGTTTATCCAGAAAATCCCGCACCTTCGCTGCGCTCAGCCGGTTGACCCGTTCCAGCAGGCCCGGATCGATCGACGAAAAGCGATAGGTGCGGCCCAGATGTTCGGCGATATGGATCAGCAGGTTGGCCGACACTTCGGCGTCGGCTTCGGCTCTGTGCGCGGTGCCGTTGAAGCGAATGCCCAATGCCGACGCCAGCGTGGAAAGCTTGTAACTGGCCATGCCCGGAAACACACGGCGCGACAATTTGAGCGAGCAGATTAACTGCGCATGCGACGACGAAAGTCCGATGCGGTCACTTTCGGCCAGCAGAAACTTGGCATCGAAACTGGCATTATGGGCTGACAGGGCGTCGGTGCCGATGAAGCGTAACAGCTCGGGCACCACCACAGACGCAGGCGGCGCACCATTAACCATCGATTGCGTGATGCCGGTAAACTGCGTAATGAATGATGGGATGCGAACATTGCAATTGACGAGCGAGACAAAGCGGTCGACGATGCGGCCGTTGACGATGCGCAGCGCCGCGACTTCAGTAATGCGGTCGCCGGCGGCAGGGCTTAATCCGGTAGTCTCGAAGTCGAGCATGACGATGGGTTTTTGAAACATGATGCGCTTTCAGAGGGGTCGTGACACCCGGCGTAAAACCGGTTGCAACGTGTAAGACACATTGGTCGAATGGGGCCGTATAGGACAGGATACCGGCTGACTCAAAGGCTTCGCTGGCTTTCAAAGGTCTGCCGGCGACCCGTGACGGGATCGATGAACGCAATCGCACGCGCCAGGAGCTTAAGCGGTTGCGACATGTCGTCGGCCTTGCAGGCCAGTGCGATCGGATAGAAGGCGTCGTGAATGATGGGAATGCCAAGTGCGGCGAGATGCACGCGCAACTGGTGCTTGCGCCCCGTCACGGGGCACAGTCGGTACAGACTCGTGTCGCCGCGTCGTTCAATCAGATCGATGTGGGTTTCGGAATTCGGTTCGCCGGCGACTTCCTGCATGCAAAAAAATGGCGTGCCTTCGACCATCCGGCTGCGGTGGACAAATGGAAACTGTTTGTCAGCCAGGGTCGGCGCGAGCGCCTCGTAGACCTTGTCGATTTCGCGCTTCTGGAACAGCGACTGATAAGCGCCCCGTGTCTCGATGTCATGCGAAAAAATTACCACGCCGGCAGTTTCGCGATCAAGACGGTGTATCGGCGTCAGATGCGGCAGGCCGAGTTTTTTCTTTAGCCGCACCAGCAGGGTTTGATGCAAGAAGCGTCCGCCCGGCGTCACTGGCAAGAAATGCGGCTTGTCGGCTACCAGAATGCGCTCATCGCGATAGAGGATGGTTTCTTCGAACGGAATGGGCGTCTCCGCGTCCAGTTCGCGGTAATAGAAAATCCGGTCTCCACGCCGATACCTGGTCTCGGGTGACAACCGCTTGCCGTGACCGTCGACCACGTTACCCTTTTCCATGCGCGCGGTCCAGGTCGCCGCGCCGACATCCGGAAAACGGACCACCAGAAACGCCAGCAGCGACTCCCACGACCCTTCGGGAAGCCAGAGATAGCTTGGGGCGACGCCATCGACGATGGGCAGGGGAATGTTGGACATGGCAGGTACGTGGCGCAGGGCTGAGCCCCGTAGTGTAAGGGAGCGGGCGCAGCAGGTCCGGGAATTTTACGCCGATCGCCACGCCCGTAAGCCCGGTCCGCTTCATCCGAGACCTCGTAGCCTATCGCAAAGCATGTCCGAAAACGGCTAGACGATGCGATGTGCCGCGCGTATAAATAAGTCTATGAACAGCCAGCCATCTCCGTGTTCCCTCCCCGCCTTCGCACCAGACCAGGCCGCGTGCTACCGGGCGCTGGCCGCGCGCGATACCCGCTTCGATGGCGTCTTTTTTACCGGTGTGAAAACCACCGGCATTTATTGTCGTCCTGTGTGCACTGTAAAGACGCCGCGCGCCTCGTCCTGCCTGTTTTTTTCGACAGCGGCCGCAGCCGAAGCCTCGGGATTTCGTCCATGCCTGCGCTGCCGGCCTGAACTGGCGCCGTATGCGCTGCAACAAAATCTCGCGCATGCGGTCTGGCAGCGTATTGCTGCCGGGGCACTCAATGACGGCAATGTCGAACGACTGGCAAATAACGTTGGATTATCGTCGCGGCAATTGAGACGCGTGCTGCTGCAACACTTCGGCGTCAGCCCGGTGGAACTGGCCCAGACCCAGCGGCTGCTGTTTGCCAAGAAGCTGTTGCAGGAAACCGCTCTGCCGATGGCCGAGCTGGCCTTTGCGGCCGGCTTCGGCAGCGTACGCCGTTTCAATGCGCTATTCACGGCCCGCTACGGTATGGCGCCGACCGATGTCCGCCGTGCCGCGTCCTACGTCGATGACGGCGGCCAGGACTGGCTGGTGTTACGACTGGCTTACCGTCCGCCTTTCGCCTGGGATCCGATGCTTCGGTATCTGGCGGGTCGTGCGATCAAGGGCGTCGAAGCGATCGATACATTATCGTACATGCGTAGCGTACGCATCGGTGCTGCGGACGGCTGGCTGCGGGTAACCCATCTGGCGGCAAAAAACCAATTGCAAGTCGACGTGGCACCGCAGTTGGCACCGATATTGATGCCCTTGCTGGCGCGTATTCGCAACCAGTTCGATCTCGATGCCAATCCTGCCGCGATCGAAGCGCATCTGGGCAAGGATGCGCTGTTGGGAGCAGCGATGGCCGCGGTACCCGGGCTGCGTGTACCAGGTGCGTTCGACGCGTTCGAGCTGGCAGTGCGCGCGGTGCTGGGACAGCAAGTAAGCGTGGCGGGGGCAACCACGATTTCAGGCCGGCTGGTAGCGCGCTTCGGTGATGCCGTGGTGACGCCGTTGGCCGACATCACGCACCATTTCCCGGCGGCGGCCCGCTTGGCTCTGGCAACAGCAGAAGAGATCGCGGCGATCGGCTTGCCCAGGACGCGTGCGCAAACCGTCATCAACATCGCGCGCCATGCCGCCGAGGGAGGCTTGACCATCCCGCCCGGCACGTCGCTGGAGCAGGCGGTCGCACAACTGACGACCATTGGCGGCATCGGCGCATGGACCGCGCACTATATCGCTTTGCGCGCGCTACGGTTTCCCGATGCGTTTCCGGCGGGTGATCTCGGCTTGCAAAAGGCCGCGGCCGAAGTCGACCTGACCGGTACGACCCGGCTCACCGAAAAGCAGTTGCGCACCCGCGCCCAATCCTGGTCGCCATGGCGTGCCTATGCAGCGTTGTTGCTGTGGCATTCTCTTCAATAAGCTGGAGGCAGCATGATTTTTTATATTGAACACGACAGTCCCTTGGGCCACTTGCTGATCGGGGCAAGCAGCACCGGCATCTGTGGCATTTATTTCGAAGAGCACAAGCATTTTCGCGGCAAGGATGGCTGGCAGCACGCACCCGATCATCCGCACCTGCGGGCTGGTGTAAAACAACTCGACGAATATTTTTCGCGGCAACGTCAGCGCTTCACGCTACCTTTGGATTTGGCCGGCACCCCCTTCCAGCGCGCTGTGTGGCAACAGCTGGAAGCGATTCCGTTTGGCGAGTCGATCACCTATTCGCAACAAGCGCAGCGCCTGGGCAATCCTGGTGCCTCGCGCGCGGTCGGCTCGGCCAATGGCCGCAATCCTGTTTCGATCGTCGTGCCGTGTCACCGCGTGATTGGTGCGTCCGGTGCGGTAACCGGCTACGCAGGGGGCCTTGAACGCAAACGGTATTTGCTTGCGCTCGAAGGCATCGTGCTGCGGTAGAACGTGTTGCTTGACGTAGTCGCTGGAGCGGGTTACTTCGGCGCAGTGCTGGTACCGGTTGCGCCAGGCATAGTCGTGGTCGAACCCGGCATGGTCGACGAACCTGGCATGGAACCGCTGGAACCGCTGGTACCGCTGGTCGTTCCGGTTCCGGGCGCCATGGTCGAACCGGTCGCCCCGGCGCCCGATGTGCCACTGGTATCGGACCTGGTCGATGAAGACGTACCCGACCCATAACTCGAGTTCGTTCCGCTCGATGGCGAAGTCGACATACCGCTCGAACTGGAGCCGGATGTGGTGGGTGTGCCCGACATAGCGCCACATGCCGTCAACGCCATCGCCGACGCTAATACTATGATCCATCTGGACATAAAATTCTCCTGAAGAATTGAATAGAGAGTGCCGATCTTCATCCGCACCGAAAGGTTGCATGCATGCGCTAGATAGAAGCAGATCGACAAGTAAAGTTCCTACAAATGATTGGATACGGAACAAGGTTTTTTTGTGCAACAAGACTCTCGTAGAAATGACGTAATCGACAGCAAGAGTCTCTGAAAATAGTGCTATACCGAAATCGACACGACCCCTATTTTTTTG
>JACMQD010000149.1 GCA_014377155.1 Herminiimonas sp. | reverse complement strand
TCCGTGTTCGGTGGCGCGCTTGGCGTCGGCCTTGGTCTTGGACTGCAAAAAATCGTCGGCAGTTATGTCTCTGGTTTCGTGATCCTGCTGGAACGCAGCATGGCCGTCGGTGACATGGTGACCGTCGACAGGTTCTACGGTCAGGTCACCCGCATTAACACACGCTATACGGTATTGCGCGGCCTGGACGGGATCGAGTCGGTCATTCCCAATGAATTGTTTGTCTCCGGTCCGGTGCAGAATTATTCGCTGACCGATCGCGCGTTGTGGCTCAAGACGCAGGTGACGGTGTCCTACGATACGGATATCGAGTCCGTGCTGCCGTTGCTTGAGGCGGCCGTTGCTTCGATTGATCGCGTCTTGACGAAACCTGGCGTGACGGCCAACCTGCAACGCTTTGGCGCCGATGGACTGGAAGTCGAAGTAGGCTTCTGGATTGCCGACCCGGAAAATGGTCGCAGCAATATCCTGTCGAAGGTCAACCGGGCGATCTGGCAGACGTTGAAGAGCAATCACATTGCGGTTCCATTCAACCAGCGTGAAATACGCATCCTCAATGATCGTCCGCCTATATTCATGGCGCCGACGGTGCCGGTTTCAAGCGACGATGTCACTCCGCCATCAGTGGGCGCGGACAGATAAAGCGCGTACAATCGCGAGCAAAATCAGGATATGCAGGATCGCCCTTTCGGCGTCACCGGCAGCCAATCTCATAACCTTGGAGTAGTGCTACTTTGGACACAGTTTTCAACGCGGTTCTCAATTTCCTGATGCATGGCCTGACCGGCGCAAGTAACTGGCAGGTATTCATCTATACGATGGTCGTCACGCACATCACGATTGCCGGCGTCACCATTTATCTGCACCGTCATCAGGCCCACCGGGCGCTGGACTTGCATCCGTTGCCAAGTCATTTTTTCCGTTTCTGGATCTGGCTGACCTCAGGCATGGTCACCAAGGAGTGGGCGGCGATTCACCGCAAGCACCACGCCAAATGCGAAACCGTCGACGATCCGCATAGCCCGGTGACGCGCGGTATCAAGAACGTTCTCCTGACCGGCTCGGAAATGTATCGCGCCGAGTCCAAGAACATGGAGACCATCGAAAAGTACGGTCACGGCACGCCTGACGACTGGATCGAACACAACCTGTACACGCGCTTCAGCTGGCAGGGCGTTGGCTTGATGATGATCATCGACGTGCTGCTGTTTGGTGTGTTGGGCATGACGGTGTGGGCAGTCCAGATGATGTGGATTCCGATCACCGCAGCCGGCATCATCAATGGCATCGGCCATTACTGGGGTTATCGCAATTACGATTGCGCCGACGCCTCACGCAACATCATCCCATTCGGCATCCTGATTGGCGGCGAAGAACTGCATAACAATCACCACACCTTTGGTACCTCGGCCAAGCTGTCGTCGAAGTGGTATGAATTCGACATTGGCTGGATGTATATCCGCATGATGGAAATGGTCGGGCTGGCCAAGGTCAAGAAGATAGCGCCGGCGCCAAAATTTGATCGTCAAAAAATGGCTGCCGATTTTGATACGCTGCAGTCGGTGATTTCCAACCGCTACGAAGTCATGGCCAAGTATGCGAAGTCGATCAAGGCGACCTGGCACGACGAGCTGGAACATTTGCGCAGCAAGGCCAAGCTCGAATCCGGCTTCCTGAAGTCATCGAAACGCCTGTTGCATCGCGAACCGGCCAAACTTGGCCTGACCCAGCAACAGCAGTTGCGCGAGTTGTTCGCACACAGCAAGCCATTGCAAACGATGCATGAAATGCGCAGCGAACTCAGTGCCATCTGGGAGCGTTCGCACAGCAGCCGCGATCAATTGCTGCATCAGTTGCAAGATTGGTGCAGTCGCGCCGAGGCGTCGGGCATCAAGGGATTGCAGGACTTTTCGCTGCGTTTGCGCAGTTACGCTTGATGCGATTGCGCTGACGACCTGCTGCAGGTCGCTGAACTGAAAAAACGACTCCCTCGGGAGTCGCTTTTTTTTGCCACTGGTTCCGCGCCGAGGCAAAAAAAAGCCGTCTGCATCAGCAAACGGCTTCGGTCGTTCTCGGCAAACACAGGATCAAATTACTTGATCTTGGTTTCCTTGTACTCAACATGCTTACGCGCTTTCGGGTCGAACTTCATGATCGACATTTTTTCAGGCGTGGTGCGCTTGTTCTTGGTGGTCGTGTAGAAGTGACCCGTGCCTGCGGTCGATTCCAGCTTGATTTTGTCGCGGCCAGATTTAGCCATGATGATTCCTCTTTATTCTGCTAGTTAGACTTTTTCGCCGCGCGCGCGCATGTCAACCAGCACGGCGTCGATGCCGAGTTTGTCGATGACACGCAAACCAGCGTTGGACAGGCGCAGGGAAACCCAGCGATTCTCGGATTCGACAAAAATGCGGCGTCTTTGCAAGTTCGGCAAAAAGCGGCGTTTCGTCTTGTTGTTTGCATGGGAAACATTGTTGCCGACCATCGGCTTTTTCCCAGTGACTTGGCAAACACGTGCCATATCTCACTCCTTAAATATTTCCGAAATTGGAAAAAAAGTGAGTATAACCAAAAAAACGAGCTTATTCAACGACTTGCGAAAAACAACTGTGTCTTCTGCATAAGCAAATAAGTCACAATTGAGCCTGCCGGAAAAAACCTCCTTATAGCTCGCCGTGTGTGGCGAAGGAATACGCCAGATTACCGGCGACCACAAAATAGTCGAGCACCTTGACCTCGATGAGGTCCAGTGCCTGTTTGAGACGCTGCGTCAGTGCAAGGTCGCTTTTACTTGGTGTCGGTACGCCGGAGGGGTGATTGTGTGCCAGAAAAACGGCCGCGGCATTGTGACGCAGCGCCGCCTTGACGATCTCGCGCGCATGCACGCTCGCGCGTGTCAGCGTGCCGCGTGCCATTTCCTCGGTCGCGATCAAACGATTTTGCACGTCGACATACAGCACGAGGAAACACTCATGCGCCTTACCGGCGAGCAGATGCTGCAAATAGCGCTGCACCAGTTGCGGCGACTGTAGCGCGATGCCGCTCCTGAGCTCTTCGGCCAATGCGCGTTTGGCGAGTTCCATCACCGCTTGAAGTTGCGCATACTTGGCCGGGCCCAGTCCATGCAATTCAGAGAACTGCTCCACGCTTGCATGAAACAGGCCGCGCAACGAGCCGAAGTGCGTCACCATGTCGCGCGCCAGATCCACCGCTGTCTTTCCGGCCACGCCAACGCGCAAGAATACGGCCAGCAACTCGGCGTCCGACAGGGCAGCCGCCCCGTGACAAATCAGGCGTTCGCGCGGCCGCTGGTCGCGCGGCCAGTCAGGAATTGGCATTGCTTGCATCTCCCGTCGGCAAGATGGCTGATCGTACGCCGTCTGGCAAGAAAGCCGCGACCCTTGGTTGGATCGTGGCTTAAAATGGCGACTCTTTTGCTTTTCAGGATTGTTTGATGTCGAATACCACACAGCCGGTGGTCACTGCCGGGGCTTATCTGACTTTGCACTACCGCCTTGCTGCGGCCGATGGTCAGGAAATCGTCACCACGTTCGATGGCAATCCAGCGACGCTGCAACTGGGCAGCGGCCAACTGGCTCCATTTCTCGAGTCGCAGCTGATCGGCTTGGGCGAGGGCGTGCATCAGGTGTTCGAGCTGCCTGCGGAGCAGGCATTCGGGCCACGCAATCCAGATCTGATTCAACGTGTTTCCCAGGCCACGCTGGCTGAAAACTCGCAGTTTGGCGAGCAGTACAGCGTCGGCGACGTGGTTGAATTCAATGCCCCCGGCGGCGGCCGATTTGCCGGTGTCTTGCGGGAACTTGACGGTGACGACACGGTGTTTGATTTCAATCATCCGCTGGCCGGTCAGGCACTGAAATTTGAGGTAAAAATCATTGGTATTCTTTAATGTGTGCGTGTCGCACGAGGCTCCGTCATGACTGAAAACAAAGAAATCCTGTTGGCGCAACCGCGCGGTTTTTGTGCTGGCGTCGACCGCGCGATCGAGATTGTCGAACGGGCCTTGATCCAGTTTGGCGCCCCCATTTATGTGCGTCACGAGATCGTCCACAATGCCTACGTGGTGGACGACTTGCGCAACAAGGGCGCCATCTTCATCGAGGAGCTGGCCGACGTGCCGACCGGGCAAACGGTGGTGTTTTCCGCACACGGTGTCTCGAAGGCCGTGCAGGCGGAAGCACTGGAACGCGGCTTGCTGATTTTCGATGCAACCTGCCCGCTGGTGACAAAGGTGCATATGGAAGTGGCCAAGATGCGTCGCGAAGGCCGGGAAATCATCATGATCGGCCACGACGGTCATCCCGAAGTCGAAGGGACGATGGGCCAGTCCGAGCAGGGCATGTATCTGGTCGAAACCATTGACGACGTCGCACAACTGGAAGTCGCCCGGCCAGACATGCTGGCGTTCGTTTCGCAAACCACGCTGTCGGTGGACGATACGGCCGACATCATCGCTGCGCTAAAGCACCGTTTCCCGGATATCGCCGAACCCAAAAAAGCCGATATCTGCTATGCCACAACCAACCGGCAGGAAGCCGTCAAGTTCATGGCCCCACAAGTGGAGCTGGTGATCGTGGTCGGCAGCCCAAACAGCTCGAATTCGAATCGCTTGCGTGAAGTCGCCGAGAAAAAAGGGGTGCAGGCGTTCATGGTCGATAACGCCGGGCAAATTGATCCGGCCTGGTTGACCGGCAAGCGCCGCATCGGCGTCACCGCCGGCGCCTCCGCTCCGGAACTGCTGGTGCAGGCGGTCATCACCCGCTTGAAGGAATGCGGCGTCAACAGCGTGCGTGTGCTCGATGGCGTGGAAGAACACGTCACATTTCCGATGCCCAAGGGGCTGAGCGGCATTCGGGCAGATCAAAACTAAATTCTGGATAGCAGCAAGTTTTCCGTTGTAAGTTCTTAGGCTTCCTCGTTATTATCGGACAACGGAATAAATTGTTTGAATGTTATTCATTTATACAATTAAAATCAGGCAGTTTTGCAACGCCGAACTTCCTGCACTCAATGCAGGTCAGAGTTCGCGACGCCGTACAAAACCAGGCCGTCAGGCACTGGCACAAATATTCAGGAGACGCGGCTTCATGCACATCACATTCCCCGGATGTCCCAGGTTTGCCCTGACATCATTCGCCACCAGAAACAAGACTCAACGGTAGCACCAGTCTCTCCGGCTGATTCCCTGTGATGGGTCTCAGGCCATCGCTGTTTATTGATCACACCGGTTTTCTCCGGTCACTTTGGAAAGATGCAAATTATGGATACCTTTATCCAGCAAATCATCAATGGCCTGGTGCTAGGCAGCATGTATGCGCTGATCGCACTCGGTTACACGATGGTTTACGGCGTGCTGAACCTGATTAATTTTGCCCATGGCGACGTGCTGATGATTGGCGCCCTGGCGGGCGTCACGATTCTCAAAATTGTCCAGAGCGTCGCGCCCGATCTGCCTGGCGTGGTCAAGGTCATCATCGCCATTGGTGGCGCGATTCCGATTTGCGTCGCGGTCAATCTGCTGATTGAACGGGTGGCTTATCGTCGCCTGCGCAATGCGCCCCGGCTGGCACCGTTGATCACCGCCATTGGCGTGTCGATCCTGCTGCAAACCTTTGCAATGATGATCTGGGGCCGCAGTCCGGTGCTGTTCCCACAGGTTATCTCGGCGGAGTCCTTCCATATTCTCGGCGCGCTGATCACGCCGACCCAGGTCATGTTGCTGGTCCTGGCCAGCCTGTCGATGCTGGGCCTCGTGATTCTCGTTGAAAAAACCAAGATGGGCCGCGCCATGCGCGCCACTGCCGAAAACCCGCGCGTGGCCGGGCTGATGGGGGTGGATTCCAATGCCGTGATCGTGATGACCTTCGCCATCGGTGCGGCGCTGGCCGCCGTGGCGGGAGTGATGTGGGGCGCGACCTACGCATCGGCGCAATTCGCGATGGGATTCGTGCCTGGCCTGAAAGCGTTTTCGGCGGCAGTGCTGGGCGGCATCGGCAATATTTACGGCGCCATGCTGGGCGGGATCTTGCTGGGACTGATTGAGAGTCTGGGCGCTGGCTATATCGGCGAACTGACCGGCGGCTTCCTCGGCAGCCATTACCAGGATATTTTTGCCTTCGTGGTGTTGATCATCGTCCTGACGCTGCGACCGTCCGGTCTGATGGGCGAACGCGTTGCTGACCGGGCTTAAGGAGCGCACTCATGGCCAATTATTTTGATACCAAAAACAATCCGCGCAAGGCGTATACCAGCCTGGCAATCATTGCGCTGATCATCATCGCGTTCCCGTTCTTTGCGCAGAACTACGGCAATTCGTGGGTCCGCATCATGGACTTCGCGCTGCTCTACATCATGCTGGCGCTGGGACTGAACATCGTGGTCGGCTTCGCTGGTCTGCTGGATCTGGGCTACATCGCGTTCTACGCGCTGGGCGCGTACATGACGGCGCTGCTGGCGTCGCCCCAGTTTGCGGTGGTGCTCGAATCGTTCGTCAATCAGTATCCGGCCATCGGCACGGCGCTGGTCGCCTTGTTCGGGCCCGAGATCACGCAGCACGGGATTCATCTGTCAGTCTGGTTCATTGTCCCGCTTGGGGCGCTGCTGGCTGGCGTGTTCGGTGCGTTGCTCGGTGCGCCGACGCTGAAATTGCGCGGCGATTACCTGGCCATCGTCACGCTTGGCTTCGGTGAAATCATTCGTATTTTCATGAACAACCTGAACGGCCCGGTCAACATCACCAATGGCCCGCAAGGCATCAACCTGATCGATCCGATTCGCATCTTCGGTGTCTCGCTGGCAGGCGAGCCCGGCTCGCGCGCCAATGTCATCATCGGCAATTTTTCGATGCCGTCGGTGAATGCCTATTATTTTCTGTTCCTGGCGCTGTGCATCGGCATCATCTTTGTCTCGATCCGATTGCAGAACTCGCGCCTGGGGCGTGCCTGGGTGGCAATCCGCGAAGATGAAATTGCCGCCAAGGCGATGGGCATCAATACCCGTAACATCAAGCTGCTGGCGTTTGCCATGGGCGCGTCCTTTGGCGGCGTGGCCGGCTCGATGTTCGCTGCATTCCAGGGCTTTGTCTCGCCGGAATCGTTCTCGCTGACCGAGTCGATTGCGGTGCTGGCGATGGTGGTGCTGGGCGGCATGGGCCATATTCCCGGCGTCGTCCTCGGCGGCATCATCCTGGCGGCATTGCCGGAGGTGCTGCGCCATACCGTCGAGCCGGTGCAGATGGCGCTGTTCGGCCATGTCTGGGTCGATGCTGAAGTGCTGCGCCAGTTGCTGTACGGCCTGGCGATGGTGGTCATCATGCTGAGCCGACCGGCCGGATTGTGGCCCGCACCGAAACACGAGGACCGTCCCGACGGCGACAGTGACAGCCGCGATCAGGCGACCGGCATCGTGGCGGCATAAGGACAATCATGAGCGAACAAATCATCCTCAATATCGCCGGTGTGGCGAAGCGTTTCGGCGGCCTGCAGGCGCTGTCCGATGTCAACATGAAGATCACCAAGGGACAGATTTACGGTCTGATCGGGCCGAACGGCGCCGGCAAGACCACCTTCTTCAACGTCATCACCGGCTTGTACCAGGCCGACAGTGGCACCTTCGAACTGGCCGGCAAGCCGTATTCGCCATCGGCACCGCATGAAGTCGCCAAGGCCGGCATTGCACGCACCTTCCAGAACATTCGCCTGTTCGGTGAAATGACCGCACTCGAAAACGTCATGGTCGGGCGCCACGTGCGCACCCATCAGGGCGTGCTGGGTGCCGTCTTGCGCTACAAGGCGGCACGCGAAGAAGAAGCCAATATTCGCAAGCGCGCCATGGAATTGCTGGATTTCGTTGGCATCGCCCGCTTTGCCGAGCGCACGGCGCGGCATCTTTCCTACGGCGACCAACGTCGTCTCGAAATTGCCCGCGCGCTGGCCACCGATCCGCAGTTGCTGGCGCTGGATGAGCCTGCTGCCGGCATGAACGCGACCGAGAAACTGGCCCTGCGCGAATTGCTGGTGAAAATCAAGAGTGAAGGCAAAACCATTTTGCTGATCGAGCATGACGTCAAGCTGGTCATGGGATTGTGCGATCGCATTACGGTGCTCGATTACGGCAAGCCGATTGCGGAAGGCGTGCCCTCTGACGTCCAGAAGAATCCTGCCGTGATTGAGGCATATCTGGGAGGGTCGCACTAATGTCAGCCAATGAAAGCGGTGTCAACGTGTCAGCAAACATTCTCAAGATCACAGGCCTGAAAGTGGCCTACGGCGGCATTCAGGCCGTCAAAGGCGTTGATTTCGAAGTCCACGAAGGCGAGCTGGTCACGCTGATCGGCTCCAACGGGGCAGGCAAGACCACCACGATGAAAGCGATTACCGGCACGTTGCCGATGCTGGCGGGCGACATTCAATACCTGGGCAAAAGTATCAAGGGCCGTGGCGCCTGGGATCTGGTCAAGGAAGGTCTGGCGATGGTTCCCGAGGGGCGCGGCGTGTTTGCGCGAATGACAATTACCGAAAACCTGCAGATGGGCGCCTATATCCGCAACGACAAAGCCGGGATCGCAGCAGATATCGAGAAGATGTTCGTGCTGTTCCCGCGCCTGCGTGAGCGCAAGGACCAGCTGGCTGGCACCATGTCAGGCGGCGAGCAGCAAATGCTGGCGATGGGCCGCGCGCTGATGAGCCGGCCTAAAGTACTGCTGCTCGACGAGCCGTCGATGGGCCTGTCGCCCATCATGGTTGACAAAATTTTCGAGGTCGTACAGGGGGTATCTGCGCTTGGCACGACGGTGTTGCTGGTCGAACAAAATGCCAGCCGAGCGCTCGGCATCGCCAACCGGGGGTACGTGATGGAGTCGGGCAGCGTCACGATGAACGGCGACGCCAAAGAGCTCCTCAATGACCCTCGGGTAAAAGCAGCTTATCTGGGCGAGTGAGTGTGCGGCCTGCCAGAGATATGCAGGGATATGCAGGGATATGCAAAAAATCTTTAGCCATTTGTTGACGTGCGCTAACAGCTATTTTTCTACAGCAAACTATGACCTTAACCGGGCTCTCACCAGGTCGTTGCGCGCCGCTCTCTTGATTCATTCTAAAACGCGAGCGCCATGCCCGCCGCGCCGGCTATGACGAGGCTTGCACCCCACACCCGATCAAGATCGAACCACGCACGGCGCAAAAACTCTAGCCCGAGGTAGCGGTAAACCGCCCAGGCTACGGTGAGGCCGGCAAACATCATCGCCAGCGTGTGAACCGCCGCTACCGCCACAGCCATTGCGACATTTGATTGCGACAGATAGTTCATCACGGTGACATGGCCGATATCAGACGCCGCCATAGCCACGTCGCCTGTGGCGCACAGACCCAGCATGAACGGCACCAGCATCAGCCCGCCCCCGTGCGCAGTCGCCATCAAGAATGACCACCAGGCGAGTTGCGTCGGGCGAATGCGCGCCAAGGCCTGCGGGTGGCGCCTTTTGATGAGTTTGAAGACGCCGAACAGCAGCACCAGGGCACCTGCGCCCAAGCGGATTTCGCGGCTCCACTGCACATAAAGACTTAGCCAGGCAAACGGCACCAGCACAATCGCCATGGCCGCAAAGTGGCCGCCGCCAAGTGGCAGCACCGTAGTAATCACGGCGCCTGCCCTGCGCTCGGTCAGGCCGTTGGCGACGGCAAGCGGCCAGCCCATCGCCGGGTTCAGGCCGTGATAAACACCGACCGCGATGATCGTCAGCCAGATCGCTGCGGTCGCGTTCAACCCGTGCTTAGCCCGTGCTCAATCCGTGCTTCAGCTGCGTTCAGGCCGACGGGTAGCAGAACGAATCGGTGGAGCAATCTCCGCCCTGCAGACGAATCTGGTGCGCGGCATAGCCGGGGCCGAAGTCAACGTAAAAATTTGGATCCAGCGTCATGCCTCCATTCGGAGCCACATTGCACATCACCTGCACACCAGGCACGCCGTCGGGGTAGAACTGCGCGTCCCAAGTGCTGTAGAGCGAGTTGGTGAAGTAAACGCGCTTGCCGTCGCGGCTGATCTCCGTCATCTGCGGGCCGCCGCCGAAGGGCCTGCCGTTCGGGTGCTTCGCATGCTGCACGATACCCCCTATACGCACGCTGCCAGTGAGCGTTGGCTTCATCGGGTCGGTCACGTCGTACTGCCGCAGTTCACCCGTGCCCCAGCAAGCAACGTACAAAAATCGGTCGTCGAGCGACAGATCAATATCGCTGATCAACGGCGGCACCGCGCCGAAACCCTTGAGCAGCGGCGGCAGCAAAGCCGCGTCGGCCGGCTCAGGCGGAATGGTCGCGGTTTTTTTGATGTGAAACTTGCCCTTTTCGCGATACCAGGTCCAGATCGATCCTTCCAGATTCGTGGTGTCCACCACCACCCCAAGAAAACCGTATTCACGCGTCGGATCATGCGCCGGGCGAATCTCCAGCGCCATTTGGTGATTAGCGCCAAGGTCGATCATCTGTACATGTTTGCGAGCACGCAAGTCCCAGAAATGAACCGAGTGGCCGTACTTGTTGGCCAGCAGGTCTTCGGCGACGATGCCGTTTTCAAATTGCGGCGGCAAACCCCATTCACTTGACACCATATAGTCGCGCGGCAAATTCCACCAGAAGTCGTAGTGCAGCTTTTGCGGGCCGCGATCAATCTCCCACCGCCCGCGAATCTCGAACGTTTCGCAGTCCATGATGAACACGCCCGGCGGGCCGTCGGTGCCGTCTCTGCCGCCGCCGCCCAGCGTGCTGATGTAGATGCCTTCCGGGCCACAGTGAACGGTGTGTGGGCGCGAATAACCCGTCTTGCGAAAGATTTCTTCTGGCTCGATGGTCTTGATCAGTTTCGGGTGCGCCGGGTCGGGCTGCGTATCGACGATGTAAATGCGCGAGGAGCGAATACCCGGAATGATCAGGTAGCGGCGCTGCAAAAATGCGTGACCCGACAACGGGGACAGCGCTGAACTACAAGCGTTCCAGCCAAAGTGATGAAACTCGTCGCCCTTGTACGGCATGTCAAGCCGGCTAAGTACTGTTCCGTAAGTGTTCGACTTCGGATCAACATCAACAGTCGCCAGCGCATCCGGCTTCGACTTGTCCGGCGACAACAGCACCGTGTAAGCCAGGTATTCAACCTCGGCTTCCATCGCCAAACGCGGCGACGGGTAAAACGTGGGGTCGGGGCGCAATGTTTCCAGCATGATGACTCCTTCATTGAAGCGTGGATGGCGATGCTTTCAAGAACGTGGACCCCACTGGCTCGCCGGAGG
>JACMQD010000148.1 GCA_014377155.1 Herminiimonas sp. | reverse complement strand
TGCATCGAACGTGCGCGCCAGCGCTTGCCACATCGCGACATTGATCGCATTGAGCTTGGCCGGCTGCGACAAGGTGACGGTGGCGACGAATCCGTCTTTCGTTACGCGGATTTCGGCCATGGCATTATCGGGTTGCAAGCGGTCCGGAAGCCGGTTTTTTTCGGTACGCCAGCACCAGTAACACGATTCCCAGCACGATCATCGGCAACGACAACATCTGTCCAGCGGAAATCGTCACGCCGAGAAAACCGACCTCGTAGTCCGGGGTGCGAAAGTATTCGGTAAAGAACCGGGCGCAGCCATAGCCGAGCGCGAACACGCCGCTGACTGCCATGGTCGGGCGCGGCTTGCGCGAGTAGAGCCACAGGACGATGAACAACAATAAACCATCGACCAGCGCCTGGTAAATCGGCGAGGGATGGCGAGCAAGCGGCAAGCGGTCGACATTCGGCCACCACATCGCCCAGGGCAGCGTAGCATCGGCGATCCGGCCCGGCAATTCGCCATTGATGAAATTGCCGATGCGACCTGCGGCGTAGCCCAGCGGCACCAGCGGCCCGATGAAGTCGAGCACGTTCCACACCGGTCGCCGGGCTTTTCGGGCCCATAGCCACATGGCAAACAACACGCCCAGGAAGCCGCCATGAAACGACATGCCGCCTTTCCAGACCGCGAAGATCTCGAGGGGATGAGAAAAATAATAAGCAGGCGCATAAAACAGGACTTCGCCCAGCCGCCCGCCGATGACTACCCCGAGCACGCCATAGAAGAGCATGTCGTCGAGGTCTTCTTTTTTCCAGCCGGCGGCGGCCATGTGCGGCTGCTGCACGCGCAGCCGGCCAAGTGCGATGAACTGCACGAACGCAAACAGGTACATCAGGCCATACCAGCGGATGGCGAGCGGCCCGAGTGACAGCGCGATCGGGTCGGGAAGCGGGTGGATCAGCATTGTTTGTTCTTTCGTAATAAATCGAGAAATGCATGCAGCACCGGCGACATATTGTCGCGACGCCACGCCAGTCCGGTTTCGACGACATGCGGATTGTGCGCCAGTTCGCGGTATTGGACACCGGGACGTTTCAAATTCGACACAGATTGTGGCACAAGAGCGATTCCCATGCCGGCCGAAACGAGGCCGACGATGGTTTGCATCTGGATCGCTTCCTGGCTGATATGCGGTGTCAGGCCGGCGTCTCGAAAACATGCCAGGATCGCATCATGGAAAGCTGGTGCAATACGGCGCGGGAAAATGATCAGGGGCAGGTGTCCGAGCGTCTTCAGGTCGACCGCACCAAGCTTTCCCAGGCCCGCAATACCAACCGGCGCGGCCAGGATGAGCGGTTCAGAGAGTACCGCGGCGTACTCCAGTTCGGTGCACGCCTTGTCGGGCAGGGGCGGGATCAGCAAACCCGCATCGATGCGGCCTTGTAACAGATCTTCCAGCTGCACATCCGAGGTTGCTTCACGGAGGTCGATCTGCACTTGCGGATAGCGCTGGCGAAAATCGTGCAGCACCGGTGGCAACACGCTGTAGTCGGCAGTCGACACGAACGCTAGAATCAGGCGCCCCGATTCCCCTGATGCAGCGCGGCGCGCCAGATCCGGCAGCGCCAGCGCCTGTGACAGGATGCGACGCGCTTCCGGAACCAGGGCAAGCCCGGCAGGCGTCAGTTCCACCTTGCGCCGCGAGCGCGAGAACAACGGCGTGCCCAATTCGGCTTCAAGTGCCTGGATGGTCTGCGACAGCGGCGGCTGCGTCATGTGGAGGCGCACGGCAGCGCGGCCGAAGTGCATCTCTTCGGCCACTGCAATAAAATACCGCAACTGACGCAGCTCGACGCTCATGCGACTCATATCCTATTCGTATCAATAGAGTGCGAATCATATATTTGACACGGGGCTTCGTGCAAGGCACTCTAGGCCCACATTCAAAACCCGGAGGCACTATGGCATACAATCGCCGCTCGAAAAACATCACCCAAGGCGTCGCACGCAGCCCGAACCGTTCCATGTACTACGCCATGGGCTATGAAAAGGAAGACTTCGACAAGCCGATGATCGGCGTCGCTAACGGCCACTCGACGATCACGCCGTGCAACTCCGGCCTGCAGAAGCTGGCTGACATCGCCATTTCCACGATCAAGGAGGCAGGCGCGAATCCACAGGTATTCGGCACGCCGACGATTTCCGATGGCATGTCGATGGGTACCGAAGGCATGAAATTTTCGCTGATTTCGCGTGAAGTCATTGCCGACTGTATCGAGACCGCGGTCAATGGCCAGTGGATGGACGGCTGCGTCGTCATCGGCGGCTGCGACAAGAACATGCCGGGCGGGATGATCGCGCTGGCGCGTACCAATGTGCCCGGTATCTATGTCTACGGCGGCACGATCAAGCCGGGCAACTGGAAAGGCAAGGACCTGACGATCGTATCGGCGTTCGAGGCGGTCGGTGAATTTACCGCCGGGCGCATGTCGCAGGAAGACTTCGACGGCATCGAGAGGAATGCTTGCCCGTCGTCCGGTTCCTGCGGCGGCATGTACACCGCCAACACCATGTCATCTTCCTTCGAGGCGCTTGGTATGGCATTGCCTTACTCGTCGACCATGGCCAATCCCGATGACGAAAAAATCGGCTCCGCTGCCGAGTCGGCGCGGGTATTGGTCGAAGCAGTCAAGCGCGACCTGAAACCACGTGACATCATCACCCGTAAGTCGATCGAGAATGCGGTGTCGGTGCTCATGGCCACCGGCGGATCGACCAATGCAGTACTGCATTACCTGGCCATTGCCCATGCCGCCGAAGTCGAATGGACCATCGATGATTTTGAGCGCGTACGTCAGAAGGTGCCGGTCATCTGCAACCTGAAACCGTCCGGCAAGTACGTCGCCACCGATCTGCACAAGGCCGGCGGCATTCCGCAAGTGATGAAGGTCCTGTTGAACGCCGGCTTGCTGCATGGCGACTGTATCACGATCACCGGGCGCACCATCGCCGAAGAACTGGCTAACATTCCCGATTTGCCGCGCGCGGATCAGGATGTCATTTTCCCGATCGACAAGGCGTTGTACGAGAAGGGTCACCTCGCGATCCTTAAGGGCAATCTGTCGCCCGAAGGCTGCGTGGCGAAGATCACCGGACTCAAGAACCCGGTCATCACCGGGCCGGCGCGGGTCTTCAATGACGAATACACCGCCATGGAAGCGATCCTGGCCGACAAGATCGTCGCCGGCGACGTCTTGGTGCTGCGCTACCTGGGGCCGAAGGGCGGCCCTGGCATGCCGGAAATGCTGGCACCGACTTCGGCGCTGATCGGCAAGGGACTGGGCGAGTCGGTGGGACTGGTGACCGATGGTCGCTTCTCGGGCGGCACCTGGGGGATGGTGGTCGGACACGTGGCGCCGGAAGCATTTTCAGGCGGCGTCATCGGCCTGGTGGAAGAAGGCGATTCGATTACCATCGATGCGCATCAGCTTCTGATCCAGCTGAACGTACCGGAAGATGAAATCGAGCGCCGGCGGGCTAGCTGGACGGTGCCGGTTCCACGCTATACACGCGGGGTACTGGCCAAGTTCGCCAAGCTCACTTCATCGGCCAGCAGGGGCGCTGTGACCGACTGACCGCGACTGCCGGGCATGAAAAAGCCGGTCGGGTGACCGGCTTTTTGCTGTCTTGGCGCGAGGCGAGAGCTTCTATTTTGGTTTAAAGGTGTTCTTGACGCGTGCTTCGCGAGCGCGGTTGGCTTCGTCATGGGCTTTTTTCTTATCCAGCCCGAGGATGCGTTCGATGAATTCAAACCAGATATAGGCTACACCGAACAGGCCGATAATCCACCACCACGACATCGCGGCAAATGGGCCAACTTCGAAATAGCGAAGTACCGATAACACGACGATGAGAATGATGATGGGCATGGCGCTTCCTAGTTGCATTGACGTAAAAGGCGCACAACAGACCATTTTAGGCCGTCTGCCGGGTGCAGAACAGAGCCCGGTAGAAAGGCTTCGCGGCGTTTTTACGTGGTGGGATGGCATTCATCTCCATTGCTGTCAGGATATTGTGAAATAGTGTAACGGTCAATCTGCCCGGTCAACCCGGCGTGCTAAGTTGGCGTTCAACCACACATGTGCGATGCGAGTATCATGACTACGCAGGTAATCGCGGTAGAATCTACGAAGTGTCCTCTTGGAGAAAAGAATGAAACATTCCTTGTTGTTGTGCCTGGCTGTGAGCGCGCTGGCGTCCAATGCTGCCCTAGCCAATGCTGATCTGGCAAAAGCAAAAAACTGTATGGCATGTCATGCAGTCGCATCGAAAGTCGTGGGTCCTGCGTACAAGGACGTGGCGGCGAAATACAGTGGTCAGAAAGACGCCGAAGATAAGCTGACGCAGAAGGTCCTGAAGGGCGGTAGCGGCGTCTGGGGCGCGGTCCCGATGCCAGCGAATGCGCAAGTCACCGAGGCGGAGTCCCGCACGCTGGTCAAGTGGATCCTGACACAGAAGTAAGCGCCGTCGCTCCAAGCAAAAAGCACTCGTTTGAGTGCTTTTTTTTTGGCACCACGTCGTGGCGATCAGACAGAAAAAAGCCCAGTCCGAAGACTGGGCTTTTTGCAGCACGAAGCCTAGAACTTTACTTCGTTACAGCCAACAGAACACGCTTGCCGCCTTTGTAGGTGTACAAAGTCAGTGTGCCGTCCTTGATGTCGCCTTTGGCATCAAACTCGATGTTGCCAGTGACACCCTTGTGCTTGATTTTCGCCAGCACAGGGAGATACTTTGCAGGCTCGGCCGAACCGGCTTTTACCATGGCTTCGACCATGATCATGACCGAGTCATACACGTACGGCGCATAGATCTGCACGTCGGTATTGAATTTCTTCTTGTACGCTGCACGGAAATCATCCATGCCTTTTTTCTCTGCATCCACTACGCCGCCTGCTTCAGCGCAGACAACCTGGCCGTCAGCCATGCCATCGCCGGCCAGTGTGGCCAGTTGCTCGGAGCAGATACCGTCGCCGCCCATGAACTTGGCGTTGATGCCGAGTTGCTTCATCTGACGCAGCATCGGACCTGCAACAGCGTCCATACCACCGAAGAACACGACGTCAGGATTCTTGGCTTTGATCTTTGTCAAAATCGCATTGAAGTCAGTCGCCTTGTCAGTAGTGTATTCCTGAGCGACGACGTTGACGCCCGATGCCTTGCCCTTGGCGCCCTTGATGAATTCTTCAGCAACGCCTTGGCCGTAGGCAGTACGGTCATCGATGACCGCGACATTTTTTGCCTTGTTGATTTGCACTGCATAACGACCCAGCGTACCACCCAATTGGCCGTCATTGGCCACCACGCGGAAGGCAGTCTTGTAGCCTTGCTGCGTGTACTTCGGATTCGTTGCGGATGGGGAGATTTGCGGGATGCCCGCTTCGAAATAAATCTTCGATGCAGGAATTGTCGTACCGGAGTTCAAGTGGCCGATCACGCCGTTGACTTTTGCATCAACCAGCTTTTGCGCGACTGCAGTACCTTGTTTCGGATCGCCTGCATCATCTTCGGTCAGCAGTTCGAACTTTACTTTTTTGCCGCCAATTGTCACGCCCTTGGCGTTCAATTCCTCGATCGCCATTTTGGCACCGTTTTCATTATCCTTACCCAGGTGAGCAATCGCGCCCGAGATAGGACCAACGTGACCGATTTTGACAACTTGTTCCTGCGCAGCTGCTGTACCTGCCAAGGCAAAGGCAATCGCACCAGCCAGCGGAATCATTTTAGTCTTGAACTGCATATATATCCCTCCTGAGGATTGAAAAATTACTAAGTTACTGCAACACTAACTCATTCAGAATTCTGAACAAGCAGACGGTACAACAGAAAAAAGCGAACGCAAAGAGTTTTTCTGCGGTTTTTTTGAATTTCCTACATCTTTTATATGCCCAAATTTCATAGCCTGGACCGGGTCGACCGCAAACTGCTCAATCTTTTACAGAAAGATAACCAGACGCCGACCCGCATCCTGGCCGATAAAGTCCATATTTCCCAGCCAACCTGCCTGCGCCGCATTCGCGACCTGCGCGACGCCGGCATTATCAGCGCCGACGTGGCGATGGTCGATCCGTTCGCACTCGGCTACGGTATGCTGGCCTTCCTCGAGGTTTCGCTCTATAACCAGTCCGACGATCACATGCGGGAATTCGAAGCACGTATGGCCAAGGAAGCAGAGGTCATGCAGTGCTACTTCGTGTCAGGCGATTACGATTATTTCCTGGTGGTACATGTCATCGATATGGACGCTTACTACCAATTCGTGCGCCGCGCTATTTCAGGTTCCGGAAACGTACGCCACTTCCAATCCCGCTTTCCGATGAAGCGCGCAAAATTCGCCACGCGCATAGCGTTCGATGAAAAAGCGGCTGCAATCGAAGTACGGATCACAAAGTAAGCAACATCATGCCACTAACGGCCGGTATATCCACTTGGATGACACAGGCAGTGCTGAGATTTCATGCGGGTTGCGGGCTGAAAGTAGGCTGCAACCCGCATAGCGCCTCGTTTTACTGGCGGAGATAGGTAGTTTCCCGTAGTCGCTTGCGCAAGCGTTCAGGCGCGTACCGGCCTCGGTAGAACCGCATGGCCGGCCGGGCGGCGCGGCATCCCAGTGAAGGCGAAATCGACTTCGGGCTGACGGCCACAGACGATATCGGCCAGCGCGCGACCGGAGCCGCATCCCATGGTCCAGCCGAGCGTGCCATGTCCGGTATTGAGAAACAAATTCGAAAATTTGGTCTTGCCGATATACGGCACGTTGGAGGGGGTCAGAGGCCGCAATCCGGTCCAATAGACGGGATTGTCATAGTCGCAGGCCGTGGGAAAGAGCTCGCGTGTACGGCGCGTGATGGCTTCGCAGCGGGTCGTGTTCAGCTCGCGCGTGTAGCCGTTAAGTTCACAGGTTCCCGCTACCCGCAGGCGGTCTCCCAGGCGCGAGACTACCAGTTTGTAGCCATCATCGGTGAGCGACACGGTGGGTGCGGCGGCCGGGTCGGTGATTGCGAAGGTCGCCGAATAGCCCTTGCCCGGATAAATCATCAGATCGATACCCAGCGGCTTGACCAGTGGTACCGAGAAACTGCCCATTGCCATCACGAACGCATCGGCGCGCAAGACCTGGTGACGGCCGTCCGCGGTGATGACTTCGACCCCGGTGATCTTGGCAGCAGCGCCTGTGCCCTCTGTCAGCAAGCGGGTCACAGTCGTGTTGAACTGGAAATTAACGCCAGCTTCCGCGGACTTGCGTGCCAGTCCGGTGGTGAACTTGTAGATGTCACCGGATTCGTCGGTGGCAGTAAAGTCACCGCCGACGATTTTGTCGCGGATACTGGCAAGGGCTGGTTCGATGCGGATGACTTCTTCGGCAGAAATCGAATCGCGCTGGCAGCCGAGGTCGCGCATAAGCTTGGCTGCGGGCAGCGACTCGTCGAAATCTTTCTGTTCGGTGTAAAAGTGCAGAATGCCGCTGGTGAGGCAATCATAGTCGACGCCTGTTTCGGCGCGGACCGCTTGCAAAGTCTGGCGGCTGTATTCGGAAATGGCGACGATCTGGCGAATATTATCGGCAGTACGGCCCGGCGTACATTCACGCAGGAAATGCATGCCCCATTTCCATTGCAGCCACTCAGGACGAAAGCGGTAGAGCAGGGGCGCGTCTTCCTTGCCCAGCCACTTCAATACTTTCATCGGTGCAGCGGGATTGGCCCATGGTTCGGCATGCGACACTGAAATCTGGCAACCGTTAGCGAAACTCGTTTCCTGCGCGGCGCCAGGTTGCCGTTCGATGACCGTCACGTCATGGCCGGACTTGTTCAAGAACCACGCCGAAGCGGTGCCGATTATGCCCGAACCCAATACGATGACTTTCATGTTGCTCTCCATTATGCGATACCAGAATTGTAGAAAATTCCAGATTGTTTAGGGAGGCAATCAGGCCCTGTAAATTTTTATTTATAAATAAAATTTATTTAATAACGTTTAAAAAACAAAAAATATCGTAAATATTTATGTTTTTGATTTTTGTAACTGGATAATTTCCTGGCCAACGGCGTGCGAAACGACGGCTTCGAGTGTTTCTTGCAGACCTTGCCGGATCTCTTCGGCAAGGCCACTCACGGCCGTTTGCAAGACGTCGGCGAGGCTATCGCGAATCCGCTGCTCGAGGACGAAATCGATACGGTTCATCATTTGCGCGAGCACCCGCTCGCTGATTTCGTTTTCGAGCCGTTCCCAATCCAGCTTGGACTGTCGCGGCGAGACGAATGGCGGCTCCGGCATCACTGCTGGCGCTGGCTCGATCCCGATTGGCGTTGGCTGGCGGCTGTCTGCAGTCAAAGCCGCGCCGGTGGTCTCTGGCTGCGGTTCCTTGTTAGTAGCGATGACCGGGATGATTTCAGTCAGGGTCGGAATGTTCGCGTCGTGCATCGGGTTGATCATGTCTTTTCCGCGACAAAATGGGTAAGCGGATAACCGCGTTGCTGATAGAAGCGATAACGTTCGCGCCCTGCGGATTTGCCCGCATCATCCGACGCGATGATTTCAAACATCCGCTCGAATCGCGCAAAGTGGCCTGGTGTTTTATCCGAAAGGTTGATCAATATTTGATGATGAGGCAGCTCCGCTGTATCGGAGTCGCACAGAATTACCGGCGTCCGCCCCGCCAACGCGTCGCCAGCAGTCGCATGCGGCAAAAAATCATGGGCGGAAAAAGTCCAGAGCATCTCGTCGAGCGTGGCGAGTTGCGATGCGGATGCGGTCAGCAACACGATCTTGAAATCGGCTGCACGCGCCTTTCTCACGAGCCTGCAGGCATAGGCAATCTTGTCCGGAACGTTACTGTGGAAATCTATGCGGGTCATGAAAGCAGCCGGCTAAACCGGACAGGTGAATGCTCGGTGGCGGCCCCACACACCGATAGATGCCTGGGGCGCAATCCTACGAATCAGAACTTGAAACCCGGGGGCGCGTTACCGATCGGCTGCGGCAAGGCCGAAGGCGACGAGGGCCCTGTCGGCGCAGCGCCGGCATCGGATTTGCTCGGCGCTGTCGTAACGGGCACCTTCGCTTTCGGCGCGGCGGGCTCGGGCGGTGCGACGCGATAGTTCTTCGGCAGCTTGCTGGTTTCCGGATAGCCGGCTGCGAGCAAGCTGGCACCCCATGCGCCGGATTCGAAGCCGCGCTCCATCGAGCGGCCAATCGTCAGGAACGGTAACTGCGTGTCGCCACCAGCGTCCTTCAGCCGCTGGATGTCGTCGCCGGTCGTGACGGTCTTTTCGGAAAAAGGCACTCCGCGCGCCGAAAGCATCTTGCGTCCTTCGTCACAGGCGGGACAGGCTTTGGTGGTGTAGAGCGTGACCGGATTGACCTTGACGGCCTGTGCCAGTTCGTACGGCAGATTGGCGTCGCCGTCCTTGCCGGTGCCAGCGTCGAGCTTTTTTTCCACGCGTGCCGCAGTCGGTGGCGGCACGTCGCTGTAGGTCACCTTGCCATCCGGCCCGACGGATTTGTACAGTTGGGCAAATGCGGCGGTGGAACAAAGGAGCGCGGCAATCGCCAGCGCTGTGACTGATTTTTTCATATGATCTCCTTTGATGAATGCGATCCGGCTTGCATTACGCTGCCATGCCGCTGTGTCGCAACAGCGCATCGATACTCGGCTCTCGGCCACGAAACGCCTTGAACGATTCAAGCGCAGGACGTGACCCGCCCATTGCCAGAATTTCTTCCTGAAATTTCCTGCCTGTCTCGATGGACAGGATATTTCCGCCGACGGCACCGGCCTCCTCGAATGCGCCATACGCATCGGCGGAAAGTACTTCGGCCCACTTGTAGCTATAGTATCCCGCCGCATATCCGCCGGCAAATATGTGTCCGAAAGAATGCTGGAAACGATTGAATTCCGGCGGCGTGAGCACGGCGACCCGGGCACGCACTTCGTTAATCAAGGCCTGTACCGACTTGCTGCCTGTGGCATCGTAGCCATTATGCAAATGCATGTCGAGTAACGAAAATTCTACCTGGCGCAACGTCTGCAAACCAGACTGGAAATTCTTGGCGGCGATCATCTTGTCGAACAGGGCGCGCGGCAGCGGTGCACCGGTTTCGGCATGTGCGGTCATGTGCTGCAGCACATCCCACTCCCAGCAAAAATTTTCCAGGAACTGTGACGGCAATTCCACCGCATCCCACTCGACGCCAGAGATGCCCGATACGCCCAGTTCATCGACCTGAGTCAACATATGATGCAAGCCATGGCCAAATTCATGGAACAGCGTGTTGACTTCGTCGTGCGTAAAAAAGGCCGGCTTGACCTTGCCGCCGACGATTGCTGGTTCGGTGAAGTTGCAGGTCAGGTAAGCAACCGGGGTTTGCACGCGACCGTCGAGAACACGGCGGCCGCGGGCATCGTCCATCCATGCACCGCCGCGTTTGCCGGAGCGCGCATACAGATCGAGATAGAACTGGCCGATCAACTTGCCGTCTTTCTCGATACGGAAGAACTTGACATCACGGTGCCAAACCGGTGCCGTATCCGGCTTGATCGCCACCGCAAACAGGGTCTGGATCACGCGGAACAGGCCGTGGACTACTTTGGTTTCCGGGAAATACTGTTTTACTTCTTGTTCTGAAAACGCATAGCGCTGCTCGCGTAATTTTTCAGACGCATACGGAGTATCCCATGCCTGCAACTGGTCGATCCCCAGTTCCGCGCCGGCAAAAGCACGCAGTTCCGCCAGGTCTTTCTCGGCAAATGGACGAGCGCGTGAAGCCAGATCGTCCAGAAAGCCAATTACTTGTGCCGGCGTTTCCGCCATCTTCGCCACTAGCGACACCTCGGCGTAATTCTGGTAGCCGAGCAATTTTGCTTCTTCGTCGCGCAATTGCAGGATATCGACAATG
>JACMQD010000147.1 GCA_014377155.1 Herminiimonas sp. | reverse complement strand
TCGACACCTTCCTGCTTGCGGATGAAGGCCTCGAATTTCTTGGCCTGCGCTTCGGTCGCCTTGAACGCCGTGCCTTCCGGCATCCACAGTTCCACCATCAATTCTGGCCTGCTGGAATCGGGAAAGAATTGCTGTTCGATGAAACGAAAACCCAGCACTCCTAGTGCAAACACCCCCAGGGTCAACACAATGGTGGTCTTGCGCCAATCTACGCACCAGTTGACCATGCCGCGAAAGCGCCGGTAAAACGGTGTGTCGAACAGCTCATGATGGCCACCCTCACCGCTTGCCGCCGGTTTGACTTTCAACAGCACATAGCCGATGTAAGGGGTAAATAACACGGCAGCCAACCACGAAATCAGCAGCGCCAACGCGTTCACCGAAAACATCGAAAACGTATATTCACCTGCAGTCGATTTGGCCAGGCCGATCGGCAAGAATCCCGCGCCCGTGATCAGCGTTCCGGTCAACATCGGCATCGCCGTCGACGTGTACGCAAAGGTCGCCGCATCGAAGCGCGAAAAGCCTTCTTCCATCTTGCGCACCATCATTTCGACGGCGATGATCGCGTCGTCGACCAGCAGGCCAAGCGCGATAATGAGCGCACCGAGCGAAATCTTGTGCAGGTCGATATCCAAGATACGCATGAACAGAAAGGTTACCGCGAGGACCAGCGGTATGGTCAGCGCGACCACAAGTCCCGGGCGCACGTCGAGCCGAAAAGGTTTGGTGTGAAAGCCGAGGGCAACGAAGCTAACCGCAAGCACGATGAGCACCGCTTCAGTCAAGGTGCCGAGGAATTCGCTGACCGAGGCGGTCACCGCGCGTGGCTGATCGGCGACGCGTTGCAGTTCGATACCGACGGGCAGCTTGCCCCTGATGTCGGCCACGGTTTTCTCGAGATTTTTGCCCAGCTCGATGATATTCCCGCCCTTTTCCATCGAGATGCCAAGACCGATGACTTCCTTGCCGTTGAAGCGCATCTTGTCCTGCGGCGGGTCGCGAAATTCACGCTTGATGGTGGCGAAATCACCCAGCCGGAAAGTGGTATCGTTGGCGCGCAGTTCAAGGTTTTCCAGGTCGGCAGTGGATTTCAGTGCGCCGGTAATGCGGATCTGCAGATTATCGGTCGGCGTTACCAGCACGCCGGTCGATTCAAGCGTATTTTGCGTATTGAGCTGACTGACTACCGCTTCGATCGGAATGCCGAGCTGGGCAAATTTTTTGTGCGAGAACTCGACATTGATTTTTTCATCCTGCACGCCGTACAGCTCGACCTTGGAAACCGAACGCACGTGCAGCAGTTGCTGACGCACGAAGTCGGCATAGTCTTTGACTTCTGCATACGTGAAACCGTCGCCGGCCAGCGCGAAGATCGAGCCGAACGTGTCGCCGAATTCATCGTTGAAAAACGGCCCGATCACGCCTCCGGGCAAGGTGCCACGAATGTCACCGATCTTTTTGCGCACCTGATACCAGGACGCCACCGTATCTTTGGGCGAAGTCGACTCGCGTAACTGGATGATGATGAGCGTTTCGCCCGCCTTGGAATAGCTGCGGATCTTGTCGACGTAAGGCGTTTCCTGCAATTTCTTTTCCAGCTTGTCGGTGACCTGATCGGCCATTTGCAGTGCGGTAGCGCCCGGCCAGTTCGCACGTACTACCATTGCTCTGAACGTAAAAGGCGGATCTTCGTCCTGCCCGAGTCGCGTATAGCTCAATATGCCACCCAACAGCAGCACGACCATCAAATAACGCGTCAGGGGGATATGTTCAAGTGCCCAACGTGAAAGGTTGAAACCGCCCTTCATTTCGCAACCCCGACTGTGGCCGCTCCAGCGGACGAGGTGTCAGCAGTTTTTTGAGCCGCTGGTGGCGCCGTCTCGCCGGCCACCGCCGCTTCGTCCAGTATCTTCACTTTCTGCCCCGGTTTCAACAAATTGACGCCAGCGGTGACGACGGTTTGCCCTGCCTTGACGCCATTCGCCAACAGAATATCGTTACCGGACGAGGACCCTATTTGTACCGGCATGAGTTTGACGGTGCCGTTTTCGACGATCCATACCGCAGAGCTATTTTTTTCCTGTAACAAGGCCGTTAGAGGGACCTTGATCATCGCGGTAGGCGACTTGGACGAGAATGTCACGAAGGCTGTCATGCCGAGCCTGACATCGGCTGGTGCATCGGCAATCGATACCCGAGCCGTATAGGTGCGGGTTACCGGATCGGCAATCGGCGATATTTCTCGGATCTTGCCTGGCAGGACCTGGTCCGGCTTGGCCCAAGTGCGCACACGCACATCCGTAACCCGGCGCAGGGCTTCGACTTTGTCTTCGGGAATGCCGATGACAACCTCCTTTTCTCCTGCCTTGGCCACGCGCACGACCGTCGTGCCGGGCGCGACGACCTGCCCGGTTTCGGCATCCACGCCGGTTACGACGCCATCCGCATCGGCCACCAGCGTCGTGTAGCCAGTTTGATTGGACTGATTTTTGAAGCCGGCTACCGCCTGGTCATAGCTGGCCTGGGCGGCCTTGAAGGCGGTTTCCTTGCCGTCGAGTACAGCCTGACTAACGAAATTCTTACCGCGCAAATCCTTGTATCGCTTTAACTCTTCCTGCGCGAGAAAACGATTGCTCTCGGCCGCCTGCATGCCGGCATTCGATTGTGCCTGCGCCAGCCGGAGATCCTGCGGATCGAGCTGCATCAGGACCTGCCCGCGCTTGACCACGGTTCCCACATCCACTTTTCGCGCAATGATCTTGCCGCCGACCCGAAACCCCAACCGCGACTCCACACGCGCCCGCACGTCACCGGAAAACTGCGCTTCGACATCGGCATTAACGGCGGCTAGGGTAATGACCCGCACCGGTCTGATCTCTTCGACTTTTTCGACCGGTTTCGAACATGCGGTGACGGCCAACGCCGAGACGACTGCAACGGCAAGGGTGAGACTGCGGACGGCGCTTCTCGCGGAGGGATGTACGAGTGGATGCAGGTTTTTCATGACGCTCACTTTTTCCTTTACTATTCGGGCTGAAATTTACTGCCGACCTTAATGTTACCGCACCGGTGCATCTGGGCAATAAATTACTGACTAGCTGGTTAGTAATTATAATCAGCCATGTCAAATTTGCATATGACTTTATGGTCATTAAAATTAATGTCAATTGATCATTACGAAAACTTTCCGGTTGCCTCGATCCTGCTGCCCGCGCGCCTGCGCCCGGCAGTCGAAGCCATCTATGCTTTCGCGCGCAGTGCGGATGATCTCGCTGACGAGGGCGATGCACCGCCCGCTGAACGCCTGCAAGCATTGAACACCTACGAAGCAGCACTGACCGCACTTGAGCACGGCGCGCCGCCCGATAATCTTTTGTTCCGAAAGCTGGCCTCAGTAGTCAAGAACTATGCGCTCCCCATCCAACCGTTGCGCGACTTGCTCTCCGCATTCAAGCAGGATGTCGTTACGGTACGATATGGCACGTTCGACTTGCTGCTCGATTACTGCCGACGCTCGGCTAACCCGGTTGGCAAGCTGATGCTGCACTTATACGGTAGGGTCGACCGGGCAAGTTTGGAAGATTCGGATGCGATTTGCTCGGCGTTGCAGTTAATTAATTTCTGGCAAGACGTCGGCATTGACTGGCAAAAGCAACGCATTTACATTCCGCAGGAAGACCTGATGCAGTTCGGTGTCACCGAATCACATATCGCGCAGGCTACGGTAGATGCGGCGTGGCGCGAGCTGATGCAGTTCCAGGTGGATCGGGCGCGCTCCATGCTGGTGTCCGGTGCGCCACTTGCGCTACGTCTGCCGGGACGAATCGGCTGGGAACTGAGGCTGGTAGTGCAAGGCGGTCTGCGTATACTGGAAATGATCGAGGCCGTCGATCACGATGTCTTTCGGCGACGCCCTGAATTAAAAGCTGCTGACTGGATTCGAATTGCCTGGCGCGCCTTTCGCATGACACCTCGAAAAATGTCATGAAGTGCGCTTTTCCACGTGCGGATTCGTCCTCTTCAAAGAAAAGTCGGCTAGCATAGCGGCTTTATTGCATTTCAAGCAGCAACTTGCCCATGTCCCCAGACGAATACTGCCAACAAAAAGCCGCACAAAGCGGTTCGAGCTTCTACTACAGCTTTCTGTTCCTGCCACCAGAGCGCCGTCGCGCAATCACCGCACTCTACGCGTTCTGTCGCGAAGTCGACGATACGGTCGACGATTGCACCGATGAAGCAATTGCCCGAACCAAACTTGGCTGGTGGCGTAGCGAAATCACCGCCATGATGGCCGGCAATCCCTCGCATCCTGTGAGCAAAGCGTTACAGCCGCATCTGATCCCGTATGCAATCGATGGCAAAAATTTGCTGGCCATTGTCGACGGCATGGAAATGGACCTGAATCAAACCCGCTATCTTGACTTCATTGCCTTACAGCGCTATTGCTGGCATGTCGCCAGCGTCGTCGGCATTCTTTCGGCCAGCATTTTCGGCTCGACCCGCCCGGAAACGCTGCAGTATGCCGAAAAGCTCGGTCTTGCCTTCCAACTCACCAATATCATCCGCGACGTCGGCGAGGATGCCCGCAAGGGACGCATCTACCTGCCAGTCAACGAACTACAGCAGTTTAGTGTCACCGCAGCCGATATTCTCAATGCCCGGCATACCGACAACTTTGAAAAACTGATGCAGTTCCAGGCAACCCGCGCGCAAAAAATGTACGACGAAGCGTTCGCGCTCTTGCCTGCTGCGGATCGCCGGGCGCAACGTCCCGGACTGATCATGGCGTCGATCTATCGTGCGTTGCTCAATGAAATTGAGCGTGATGGCTTTCATGTACTGGACCGGCGCATTTCGCTCACGCCGATTCGCAAGCTCTGGCTGGCATGGAAGACTTATGTGCGCGGCTGACGACTGCTGGTCGACTGAAGGTCTTCAATCGTGAAGGTATTCAAGCGCGGCCGGCCTGGCGCACCGCAAGACGTTGCGGTAGTCGGCGGTGGCTGGGCAGGTTGTGCCGCCGCCGT
Organism: Herminiimonas sp.; assembly: GCA_014377155.1. Next base: position 38,576 of record JACMQD010000147.1, on the reverse strand, counting down.
CGAACTGGCGCGCCACGGACACCGGCCCTGCCTGTTCGAATCGGCCCGAATGTTGGGCGGGCGCGCGCGTGGCGTCGAGATCGATGGCCGCCTGCTCGATAATGGCCAGCATATTCTGCTTGGCGCTTATCGCGATACGCTGGCAATGATGCGTACGGTCGGTATCGATCCGACGCAGGTCATGCTGCGACTACCGTTGCAAATGCGCTATCCGAAAGATGCCGGCTGCATGGATTTTATGGCACCACGCCTGCCGGCGCCCTTGCACGTGCTGGTAGCGCTGTTACGCGCACGCGGGCTGGCGGCCGAGGACAAGATGGCGCTCGCGCGATTTTCGACGACAGCGCGCTGGATGGACTGGCGACTGCACGTCGACTGCACCGTCGACGCCCTGCTCGAGCGGTTCGACCAGACGCCACGCCTGGTGCGACTGCTGTGGCGACCGCTTTGCATTGCCGCGCTCAACACGCCGCCTGACCGGGCCTCCGCCCAGGTGTTCCTGAACGTTTTGCGCGACAGCCTCGGCGCCAGACGCGCAGCGTCCGACATGCTGATTCCAAAAACCGACCTGACCAGCCTCTTCCCGCAGCGGGCCGGACAATATATCGAAGAGCATGGCGGCAGGTTGGCTCTCGGGACCAGCGTCACGTCGATCAGTCGACACCACGGCCGCTGGCAAATCGACTGCCGCGACGCCAGCACACGCACCTTCGATGCCGTCATCGTCGCGACGCAAGCCTCGCATGCGGTTGACCTGCTCGACGGTCTGATCGATACGACGATGATGGCGGCGCTCGAGTATGAGCCGATAACGACCTGCTATCTGCAATACGGTCCCGAGCTCCGGTTGCCGCATGTATTCCTGGCGTTGCTGGACGATGGCGCAAACGGTGAGTGGGGTCAGTTTGTCTTCGATCGTGGGCAGCTCGATGCGCGGCAAGCAGGCCTGCTGGCGGTCGTCGTCAGCGCGTCGTCGGACGCGATCGCCGCTGGACAACATGGTTTGCCGGCGGCGCTCGCCGCACAACTGGCGCGCACCTTCCGCAGGCCCGAGTTGCTCTCGTTCTCCTGGTCGAAAGTCATTACCGAAAAGCGCGCGACTTTTGCCTGCACGCCCGCGCTCATGCGCCCACCGAACGACACGGGATTGCCAGGACTATTCATTGCGGGTGACTATACGGCGGGCGACTATCCGGCCACGATTGAATCGGCGATACGTAGCGGCATGACAGCAGCGCGATTGCCTTGCGGGGACCTTTCTAAGCAACAGGCGAATAGCTAGAAACCGCCCTGCGGCGCAAGCATTTTCGCGCCGCTAAAATGGGTTGCTCGACCTGAACTGGCATAGCCCACGGGATTACGCAAGCAGGAGATCGATACTTGACATCGAATTACCTAGTTCGATGCACGTCCTGAAATCTATTTTGCGCAACTTACTCGACGGCTTGACAGTTCACTTTGCGCGTCGAGAACGTTAATTGAGCGGCCCTTTAATACTGCCCCCTGTCGCAAAACGTTGACTCTAACGACATTTGGATTTTGCGTTGCCAACAAGACAGTAATCGCGGCAATATCGCTCATCCTTTGTTGGTAAAAAATACGGAACTACTGGCACATCCTTCGCACTCCCGATAGAACACCAGCCTCTCTTTCCGAATTCGTTCCTTATGCCCGGCAACGCCACAGGAGACCTTGAGTGGACTGTTACCATTGCACGCGCCGCATTTGAAGTAGTAACCGAATTTCCCGTATTCGATAATGAGCTCGTCACTGCCGCAGAATTTGCAAACATGGGAAGAGGGCTTTGTGACACTCGCTGTCGGCGCAGCCAATTCGCCTGTCGCGACTACATCAGCAACGGTAGCGCATAGCTTTTTTTCCGCGACAATCGGAAGAAGCACTGTCGCCGCTTGCTCGACGCTTGCCGCGAATGTCATTCCAAACTTGCTCGCGTAGTCGATGATGATTGGTCGGTGCAAGCTAACCAGCTTCTTGGCAATATCGCGGGCGGCTTCACCGAACGTTAATTTGGCAACAGCGCCCAAAAATCCACTGACGCTGCCAGTTGAATCTACTACTTTTTTTTCCAATGCTGCAAAAAATTGGTCCGCTTTAACCACTTCAGGGAAACTGCTCGACGTTGGCCGCTCGATTCTTGCGTTAGGCGAAATCAGCACAAACGATTCTATGAACGGATCCTTATGGCCGAGCTCCTTTAAAACGTCGGCTAGTACAGCCACATGGCGACGGTTCTGCTCTATTGGCGAGGCCATTCCCTCAAAACATTTCTTCCAGTCGTTCCAACGCAAAAATTCGCCTTGGTCGTTGATCTTCAGCCCATGCGAAAAGCTTTTTGTTTCTAGCACAAAGAACCGGTGTGCACGATTAAAAATCAGGTGGTCGATTTGGGCAACGCGACCGCCATATTCAAGACGCAGGTCATGAATGACCATCCGTTTATCGCTGTCCTTGTAATGGAAATCGATGTGATAAGCCGATTCGTTTTCCGCCTTGATCCCGGCGCGCATCATCCGAATTTCATCCGTAATCAGCTTTTGCTTCTTTACGTCCGCTCTTAAAAGGAGTGACTCGAGAACGGCAATCGCAGAATCCTTGTTATCTGCATTTTTTACAATCATGGCGGGTAGGATGGAATAGCTAGAGGAAGCGAATTGTAGCGCGTTGCGTTTAATTGAATCACGAACATCTAAGTGCGGTGAAGTTTCCTCGATAGATCGTCTACCATCCGGTAAATTCTATACAGCCCGCTTTCACGCGTTATTCTGACAAATCTACTGATCAAAATACGGCATCGGCGAAGAATATTGGTTTGTTACCTGCTGGGGAATTCAGTTAAAACCGCCTTCCCCCCAGGATAAGCACTACTCATGCTCCCGCATCTTCGTCAGCGCCTCATCGATGCGCTCGACTCCGATAACAGTCAAGCCTTCGATCTTGTGCTTGGGCGTGTTCGATTTGGGAATCAATGCAATTGAAAATCCGAGTTTGGCGGCTTCGCGCAGGCGTTCCTGGCCGCGCGGCGCAGGTCGAATTTCGCCTGCCAGCCCCACTTCGCCAAACACCACGAGACCGCGTGGCAAAGGCTTGTTGCGCATTGATGAATGAATCGCCAGCAATACGGCCAGATCGGCAGCCGGTTCCGTGATCTTGACGCCGCCTACCGCATTGATGAAGACATCCTGATCGAACGCGGCAATGCCAGCATGGCGATGCAGCACCGCCAACAGCATTGCCAGTCGATTCTGTTCCAGTCCCACCGACAATCGCCGTGCATTCGGCAAGTGCGTGGTGTCGACCAGTGCCTGGATTTCGACGAGCAGCGGCCGTGTGCCTTCCTGCGTGACCATGACACACGAGCCCGCGACCTGATTGTCGTGCTGGGACAAAAAAAGTGCCGAAGGATTGGACACGCCCTTCAAGCCTTTTTCGGTCATTGCGAAAACGCCGAGTTCGTTGACCGCGCCGAAACGATTCTTGATGGCGCGCACCAGACGGAAACTGGAATGGGTATCGCCTTCGAAATACAGGACCGTGTCGACGATGTGCTCGAGCACTCGCGGCCCGGCCAGTGCGCCTTCCTTGGTCACGTGGCCGACCATGATGATGGTAATGCCGGACTGCTTGGCGACCCGGGTGAGCTGCGCTGCGCATTCGCGCACTTGCGCAACCGAACCTGGCGCAGAACTGAGCGCATCGGAATACACGGTCTGGATCGAATCGATGACGGCCACGTCGGGCTTGTGCTCGGCCAGGGTTTGCAGGATTTTTTCAAGCTGGATCTCGGCTTGCAGTTTGAGGTCGCGCGCATCGACCGCAAGGCGCTTTGCACGTAGCGCGATTTGGGCGCCGGATTCTTCGCCGCTCACGTATAGCACTTTCTTGAAACGTGACATGTTGGCCAGGGCCTGCAACAAAAGCGTGGATTTGCCGATACCCGGATCGCCGCCGATCAGTACGACGCCACCGGGCACCAGCCCGCCACCAAGGACGCGATCGAATTCTTCAATGCCGGTATCGAAACGCGGTACATCGATTGCTTCGATATCTGCAAGGCTCAATACCGGTGCGGTCTGGGCCAACGCTTGCGGCGTCGAAGAGTAGCGGTTGGTCGAGGTTTCGATAATGGTTTCGACTAGCGTGTTCCATTGTCCGCAGGCAGGGCACTGTCCGCCCCACTTGTTGGTAATACCGCCGCACTCGGTGCAGGTGTAGTTTGTCTTTGCCTTGGCCATCAGTCTTGCGCTTCCCTTATTGTCTCGCGATGTTGTGTAACGTCGTTGTGCACCTGCAGCGGCACCCGTTGCGCCCGCGCGCACATCAACTCGTAGCCGATCGTGCCGCTGGCATTGGCGACTTCGTCGATCGGCAGACCGGCTCCCCACAGGACTACCTTGCTGCCGATCCTTGCAGAAGGAACGGTGCTCAGGTCGACGGTCAGCATGTCCATCGATACGCGTCCGATGAGCTCGGTGCGCAGGCCGTCGACCAGCACTGGCGTCCCATTGGGCGCATGACGCGGATACCCGTCGGCATAGCCGCAGGCAACCACGCCGACCCGCGTCGGCCGGTTGGCGATGAACCGGCTGCCATAACCGACAGCGTCGCCGATGTCGATTTGCTGGACACCGATGATTTCACTTGTCAGGGTCATGGCCGGCAGCAGGCCGAATGATTCGGCACTCTTGCCGCCCGGTGTACCGCCATACAACATGATGCCGGGCCGGATCCAATCACTGTGCAGTTCGGAATGCATCAAACTACCGGCCGAGTTGGACAAGCTGAGTGCGCCAGCCAAGCCCTGCGCCCCCGAATCGAAGCGCCGCATTTGCTCGGCCAGAGGCAATGCGCCATGCAAAGGCTCGTCGGCATTGGCAAAGTGTGTCATCAACGTAATATTGCGAACCGACGGAATCATTCGCAAACGATGGTATGCCACTCTAAATTCTGCGGGCGTGAATCCCAGGCGGTTCATGCCGGTGTTCATCTTGAGGTGAATGTCAACTGGCAGAGCCAGATGCGCAGCTTCGAGCATGGCGATCTGTTCGTTACAATGGATCGCGGTGTCGAGGCTGCAGTCGGCTACGACCTGCAGATCAGCCGGTTGAAAAAACCCTTCTAACAGCAAGACCGGCTTGCGCCATCCGCGTGCGCGCAAGTCAACTGCGGCATCGATTTCGATCAGCCCCAGTCCATCGGCCAGCGCGAACGCTGTTACCGCGTTGTCGAGCCCATGACCGTAGGCATTTGCCTTGACGATAGCCCATACCTTGGCACGTGGCGAACAGGTTTTTGCGACGCGCAAATTATGCTGCAACGCAGCGATATCGATGATGGCGGAAATGGGACGCGGCATGGTAGGTTGACGTTGAATAAACAAACTTTACTCGAGTCTTCATTTTACCGGAGGTGAGGCCGGTGATGATTCGCCAAAACACCAGAAACCTGAACTTTTCATGGTATAAAGCAAGCCACAGATAATCAGGTACAGAGAATCAATGCGAATGAATCGCGGTTTTTACACCATCATGGCGGCGCAGTTTTTTTCGTCGCTTGCTGATAATGCCCTTCTCATCGCGGCCATCGCGCTCCTGACGCAAATGAACTCGCCGGCATGGATGACGCCGCTGCTGAAATTGTTCTTCGTGCTGTCGTACGTCGTACTGGCTGCCTTCGTAGGCGCGTTCGCCGATGCCCTGCCCAAGGGCCGGGTCATGTTCATCACCAACCTGATCAAGGTCGTTGGTTGCGGCATGATGTTTTTCAATGTCCATCCACTGATTGCGTACGCGGTTGTCGGTTTCGGTGCGGCCGCGTATTCCCCCGCCAAATACGGCATCCTGACCGAACTGTTGCCGCCCGAAAAGCTGGTTGCAGCCAATGGCTGGATCGAAGGGCTGACAGTCGCCTCGATCATCCTCGGCACGGTATTAGGCGGTGCTCTGGTCAATCCGATGGTTTCTGCGACCTTGCTTCATATCGATTTCCCGGTTATCGATACCGGTGTCGACACGCCGACCGAGGCAGCCCTGTGCATCATCGCGATCGCGTATCTGATCGCGGCCGTGTTTAACCTGAAAATTCCTGACACCGGCGCTCGTTACGCTCATCAGGAACGCAATCCGATCAAGCTGGTAGTTGATTTCGCCAACTGTTTCAACAAGTTGTGGAAAGATAAGCTGGGGCAGATTTCACTCGCCGTCACGACACTGTTCTGGGGTGCCGGCGCGACACTGCAGTTCATCGTCTTGAAATGGGCTGAGAAATCGCTCAACATGCCGCTCGACAAGGCTGCGATTCTCCAGGGCATCGTCGCCGTCGGCGTTGCTGTCGGAGCAATTGCGGCTGCGCGGTTTGTACCCCTGAAAAGGTCGTTGACGGTCATGCCGCTCGGCGTGGCGATGGGTCTGGTAGTGGTAACGATGACGATGGTGCACACGGTATGGGTGGCCTACCCGTTACTGGTACTTGTGGGTGCCCTGTCTGGTTATTTCGTGGTGCCGATGAACGCGCTGTTGCAACACCGTGGACATGTTTTGATGAGTGCCGGCCATTCTATCGCGGTGCAAAACTTCAACGAAAATTTGTCGGTGCTGGGCATGCTGATTCTGTATGCATTCATGGTCAAGCTGAACCTGAACGTCAATATCGCCATCGTCATTCTGGGCTTGTCGATTTCGGGGCTGATGCTGCTGATAATGCGTCGGCATGCTGCCAATCAGCGCGAGCATGACTCGCTGGCTCTGATCGGCGAACACAAGCACTGAGCGGCGTACAGTGCTAGCAAAAAGCGCTCGACCGAATCTCAGGTATGTGCGCCGGATCAATCTCGGGGATGCTTCCTGGCTGAATTTCAGGCAGCGAATCCGGAACAATTTCTGGAAAGCCCTTCGGCGGCATTTCCGGCACACGCTCAGGCCGTATTTCTGGCGACGGATCCGGCAAAATTTCTGGAAACTCCTTGGGTGGCGCGTCTGGCCCACGCTCAGGCTGGATTTCAGGCACCGGGTCAGGCTGAATTTCTGGCGCCTGGTCTGGCGACGCATCGGGCGCGCTGTCCGGTTGCACCTGGGGGCCCGGTTCTGGTACATGGGTCGCACTCACGTCGCTCCTGCCTGTCTGATGGAACTGCGTTTCACGGCCCGGGAACGTTATTGCATAAGCAGATGTTTTCATGGCGGCTCGTATGGTGATTGGTCTTGTTAGGGACGATTCGAGTTGAATGGTTCCTTTTTGCAAACCCGGGGGTACCGACACGATACGGCCGGTGCGCGCACTCGCACCCTACCCGCTCTGTTTAGCCGGTCTGCCGCGGACGACTCGCCGCGCGTTCGCACCAGTCGTCCGGTACGATAAAACCGCGATTTTTTTCAAGCGCATCCGGTCCGGTCGATTGCATTACCGCGATCATGACCGGCATCGTATCGCCTACAAAATGCTGCTGCAGGATTTGCTGGAGTGCCGCTCGATTTACGCAGGCCGACGCTGCCAGCCGCGCCGGTGCCAGCCAGCTCAAGCGCGGCAAGACGGCGAACATCTCGCCCTCGATCGCGGAAAAGTTTTGCTGGGTGCACCAGAAACCGTGGCAATGCCCTTCCATTATCCCCATCGATCGTCCTGGCGCTGGGTCGCCATCGGAATAAAACAGCCAACCCTTGACCAGAGCCTGCGCCGATACCACCGGTTGCGGCAAATGGCTTTGTGCGGCTGGATGCTGCGCCAAGATCAACTGACGGTCCAGGATCTTGCGCATCTTCGCGCCTAGCGTATCGGCCAGATTTGGCCCGACGAAATAGTCTGAGGCATGGCTGGCGCCGCTTGATTCCATTAAATAGAATTTGGTGGCGAATTCCCAGTGCACTAGATCGCTGCCGCGCCGGAGCAAGAAATCGAATTCGCCGACGGTGTCGTTCTTGTCTGCCCGAACCTGCACGCCGTGGGCGTGCAATTGACCGGTGTGCTCGAAATAGAAGGCCATCAGCTTTTCGGCATACCGCCCCAGCCGCGCAAACGGATGCAGCGCCAGATAGGCATGCAGCCGCGCCGGATCGCGATCCTGGGCAGCGAGCCATTCGGCGGTATCGCTGCCGATGGATCCGGCCAGCGATGCGATCTTGCCATGCCAACGGGGCGCATCGGGATCAAGCAGATCGGGCGCATCCAGCAACCAGGTCAGCGCACGGACATGCGGGTCGCTCAAATGTCCCCACCTGCGGTGAAACGCCGACTGAAAGGTGACGTCCAGCGCGTCAGGTTTCACCGGCGTACGTCTCCATCGCCAGGCACAAGTCTTCCCACGACTTGCGCTTCTCGGTCAGGCTGCGCAATAGATAAGCAGGGTGATAAGTGACGACCAGCGGCAGGTCTGCGAACCGGTGGACCACTCCACGCAGCTTCGATACTGGCGTAGCCGGTGGCAACTTCAACAGCGACAAGGCGGCAGTCTTGCCCAGCGCGACAATGATGGCAGGCTGGATCAGTGCGATCTGGCGCTCGAGATACGGCAGACAGGTCGCGGCTTCTTCCGACGTCGGCGCGCGATCACGGCCGTTGGCGTCGGTCGGGCGGCATTTTACGATGTTGGCGATGTAGGCGTTTTCGTCGCGTTTGATACCGGTCGCCAGCAGCATGTTATCGAGCAGCTTGCCAGCAGGGCCGACGAAAGGCTCGCCTTGCAGATCTTCGTTACGGCCCGGCCCCTCACCGACGAACAGCCATTTCGCTTTCTGGTCGCCGGTGCCGAATACGGTCCGGGTCCGGGTCGTACAGAGGCCGCAGCGAGTGCACCCCGCCACGGCGGTCTTGAGTTCGCTCCAGTCCATGGCGGCGATATCGAGTTCGGTTAACACCGCCGGCGATGGTGCAGGAATGCGAGACGGCGGCGCACCCGCAGCGTTGTCGTCCCATGCGCTGAGTACCGTCTGAACGGCAATGGCGGCATCGACGACCGGTGGCGCAATTTCCGCCGGCGCGGAACTAGGGGACACCGGCGCGGCCTCAAGCACAGCGGCATCGACCGTAGCCAAGGGCGACGAACGATGTATCCATAGCGGGCCGATGCCCATCTCTGCCAAAAAAACCGCACGACGCGGAAGATCGGCGTTCATAGCGGCAGCCTCATGACGATCGCATCTTCGCGGGTAGCGCCGGCGGGTGGATAATAACTTTTGCGCAGACCAATTTTTTGGAAGCCGTAGCGCTCATAAATTTGTAATGCGCGCACGTTAGAGGGCCGGACTTCGAGCAGTACCGACATCATCCGCAATTGTCGCGATAACGAAACGACCTTGTCGAGCAACAATCTGCCAACACCGCATCCATGCAGTTCGCGACGCACGCTGACATTGAGCAAATGGGCCTCGTCGACGGCAAGCATCAACAGAAAGTAGCCGGCTAATCCGTTCGCACCATCGCGCAATACCCAGGTGTCATAGCCGCTGTAAAGGGAATCGAGAAAGTTTCCGCGAGTCCAGGGAAAGGGATACACGTCGTCTTCGATCGCCTGAACGAGGTGGAGATCGTCGACCGTCATCCTGTCGAAGCGCATCGACACGAACGCGTCTGAACCGGGTTGCTGGACCGCGCTCATACGGCTACCCTCGGCGCCTTGACGCCGCGCTCGGCAGTCGTCATGGCGACCTTATTGCGCAGGTAGAGCGGCTGTGCATCCCGGGCTGCGATCACGTGTCCTTTCAAGAATTCAGCGTGCGCCAGCCGCGCTACATGCGCCGCATGGGGCAGGATAACCTTGGCCGAATCGATGGCGATGATGCGCGAATCGAACATCCCTGCGTAAGCCGGCAGACCGTTGCCGCACGCAAGCGCGCCGGCGATGAACGGCACGGCCGAAGCGGCGCAGAGGGAAGGCCCGACCACAGGATGGGCCGCACCGTCTTCGTAGCGGTAATGGGCCCAGTAGACTTCGTCCATGCGTGCGTCCAGAATTGCCAACACGTCACTGGCACCGCTTGCTTCGTGACACGCTTGCGCCATCGCGGCCAGCGTCACGATCGGCACTACCGGCAAGTCCAGCCCGTAGGCAAGGCCTTGCGCGATCCCGCAAGCGGTGCGCACACCGGTAAACGATCCCGGACCCGAACCGAAAGCAATCGCGTCGCAGAGGGAAAGCGTGATGCCGGACTGGGCCAGCAAGGCCTGCACCATAGGCAAAATGGCGTGAGAATGCGATTGAACGCCAGCGCTCTCGCGAAAAATAACGATGCCGTCGTGCAAGAGCGCGGCCGAAGCAAGTTCCGATGATGTTTCTATGGCAATGATAAGTGGCATGACGATATTTTACCGCGCCTGAGCTGGCTGGCGTAGTGTCGTGGACGACAACTGTGCGTCCGGCGGCTTGAACGACTGCTGGGTCGTTTTGTACCGCTCTAAACGATAAAGATCAGGATGTTCCGTTACCGAAAACCAGTTGGCGCCCATGCCTGATAGTTTTGCCGACGTGATACGGCGGTCATTTCTCGCAAGGCAGCATGCCCGCCCCATCATTCTGCAAAACATTCATGCAAGCCGCAATGGCAAGCTGCGCAAGCGCTTGCCCGTCAGCGCAAACACCGCATCGGCCACCGCTGGCGCAATCGGTGGCACGCCCGGCTCACCGATACCTTCGGGCGGCGCCGCGCTCGGAATGATGACGGTATCGACCTGTGGCGCTTGATTCATGCGCAAAACCTGGTAATCATGGAAATTGCGCTGTTCGACCTTGCCGTCCTTGATCGTCACTTCGCCGAATAAAGCGGCGCTCAAGCCGAAGATCACGGCCGATTCCATTTGCTGGGCAATAATGTTCGGATTGACGGCAATTCCGCAATCGACTGCGCAAGTCACTTTATGCACGCGGATTTCGCCGCCTTCGATCGACACTTCCGCCACCTCGGCGACGATCGTCCCGAACGACTGATGCAAGGCTACCCCGACCGCGCGCCCTGGCGGCGCCTTGCCAGCCTTGGCGACCGCGGCGTTCAGCACCGCCAGGTGTCGCGGGTGATTTTTCAACAGACCACGGCGGAATTCGACCGGGTCCTTGCCGGCCGCGAGTGCCAGCTCGCTAATAAAGCCCTCCTTGAAAAACGCATTGTGCGAATGCCCTACCGAGCGCCAGTAACCCAGCGGCACGGGCGTCGGCACGATCACGTGCGCGATGCGCTGATTGGGGAATTCGTACGGCATGTCGAATTCGCCCTCGGCCGTCGTCTTGTCGGGACCGCCTCCCATCAGGCCGAAGGTGCGCTCGATGACCTGATGGGTGATCGATCCGCTCGCCGACTTGTTGTCGTAGGCGACGACATTGCCCGCAGTGTCGATCGCGGCCGAGAACCGCGCCATGGCTGCCGGGCGATAGACATCGTGGGTAATGTCGTCTTCACGTGTCCAAATGACCTGTACCGGCGCGCCGCCGGCCTGCATGGCGATGGCGACGGCTTGCGCCACCATGTCTACTTCGAGCCGCCGGCCGAAGCCGCCGCCCAGATAAGTGACCAGAATCGAAACAGCGCTGGTTTCCACACCTGCAATCTTTGCGGCAATCGCCACAGCGATGCTGGGTACTTGAGTACCGACCCATAGCAGCACCTTGCCATCCTTGACCTGTGCCGTACAGTTGATCGGCTCCATCGTCGCATGCGCCAGGAAAGGCGCACTGTATTCGGCCTTGATGACCTTCGCACCGGCCTTGCCGGCTTCGATATCACCCTTGCCGAAATACTTGAAGCCGGATTCGGTATCGATTTTCCAGGCCAGTTCTTTCATGACGTCGGCAGTACTCAATTTGGCATTCGGCCCCTCGATCCAGTTCACCGGCAACGAGGCGATGGCTTGCTTGGCTTGCCAGAAAGTCTTGGCGACGACGGCCACCCCGGCACCGGCGCCGAACTTGCTGTGCATCGCGCCCGAAAAATCGACCACCCGCAGCACGCCAGGCATGTCCTTGACCGCGCTTTGATCGAAATTTTGCACCGTGCCGCCAATGGTGGGCACCATGCGGACAGCGGCGTATACCATCCCGGGCGGCCGCACATCGATGCCGAACCCAGCCGTGCCATCGACCTTGGTGGCAGAGTCGCGCCGCAACTGCTGGCTGCCGATCAGCTTAAAATCCTTCGGACTTTTGACCCGTATTTCGCCGTAAGGCATACCGACCGCTTTGGCAGCCAGGTCGCCGTACGCCAGTCGCCTGCCCTTGGTGTCCAGCACCGCCCCGCCTTCAGTACGACAGTCTGCCGCGGCGACGCCCCACTCCTTGGCGGCAGCGGCGACCAGCATCGCCCGCGCGACGGCACCCGCCTCGCGCATCGGGCCCCACGCATCCTTCACACTGGAAGAACCGCCTGTGATCATGAGGCCGAGTTCACGCGCTGTCTTGGCCGTCAGCCATTGCGCAGTGCGCTTGACCGCGCCGTCATCTTCCGGATGAAACGGCAAGCCGTCCATCAGCGTGACGACATTACCGAAGATCTTGTCGATCGGCGCCTGTTCAATCCTGACCATCGCCAGCGGCACGTCCATTTCCTCCGCGACCAGCATTGGCAGCGCGGTATGCACACCCTGTCCCATTTCGCTGCGTGGCATGGCGACAGTGACCGTGCCATCGCGGGCGACACGGATCCAACCGTTAAGGGCGACGATGCCGTCCTTAACGGGTATGGCATTGGCAAGGTTGAGGCGCTGGCGCGGCGGCATCGCGCCCCAGCCGACGATCAGGGCGCCGGTAACGGCGACACCGCCAAGCAAAAAATGGCGGCGAGATTTTTTCTTCGGCTCTGCAATCAACATAGTGTCTCCAGCTTAATTTTGTCGTACGTCATTATTCGAAGCTGTGGCATCCTACCGCGAAAACGCGCCGCCAGCACATTTGCGTTCGACTTGTTATGATCGCTGCACTTTTCAACAGGAGTCAGCCATGTCCCTTTCCATGTACGCAGCATCCGTCCCCGTATTTATCCAGATGCTTGACAGCCTCTCCGCTGTACTCGACAAAGCCGAAGCGCATGCAACAGCCCGCAAGATCGAACCGGCGGCCTTGCTGCAGGCGCGTTTGTTCCCGGACATGCTTGCGTTCACGCGCCAGATCCAGATCGCCAGCGATTTTGCCAAGGGCGCATCGGCTCGCCTGGCAGGCGTCGAGGTACCGAAGTACGAAGACACCGAAGTCAGCTTCGGCGACCTCAAGGCGCGCATTGCCAAAGCCACAGCCTTTATTTCCGCACTACCGCAAGCGCAGATCGATGGCAGCGAGGAGCGCGATATCTCCACAAGTGCCGGCCCCAACAGCAAAACCTTCAAGGGCCAGCAGTACCTTGTGCACTACGCACTTCCGCAATTCTTTTTTCATGTGACGACTGCCTACGCAATCCTGCGTCACAACGGCGTCGAGGTTGGCAAGAAGGATTTCATGGGGAAATACTGACTTCGCAGGCATCGAGGTGGTGCAAAGCGTTCGATCATGCGTAATTATCGAATTTAATTTCGTTGCGTCGCTGTTAGCATGACGACCGGAAGGCGGTGCATCAGGCGCCGCCTTGATCAGCGAACCCATTCGATAATATGACCCAAAGCTTTTTTCAGTCCTTCATCCTTCTATTGTTGGTGACCGACCCGTTCGGCAATGTACCGATTTTCGCCAGTGCGCTTTCCAAGGTGCCACCGAAACGACGCTGGCGCGTGGTCGCGCGCGAATGCGCGATCGCGTTTTTTCTGCTGCTGGTATTCATGTTCTTCGGACAGCATTTCCTCGCGGCCTTGCAATTATCGGAGGTGGCCCTGCGCATCGGTGGCGGCCTGATCTTGTTTTTGATCGCGTTGCGCATGGTGTTTCCGCAGCCCGGCGGCGTGCTCGGCGATATCGAATCCGATCATGAGCCGTTCATCGTGCCGCTGGCCATTCCGGCGCTTGCCGGACCTTCGGCCCTGGCGACCGTCCTGTTATTTTCCTCGACCAGCACCACTGAAGTCATGATTCATGTCGCCGCATTGTCGGCGGTGGCGATCGTCTGGTTACTGGTGCTACTGAGCGCGGAGCGCATGCAGATGGCGCTCGGGCCGCGGGTCATGACCGCGTTCGAACGTCTGATGGGACTGATCCTGACAGCGATGGCAGTTGAAATGATGCTGGCAGGGATTAGGGCATACCTGAAAACCCTGTAGCCAACAGACCGTAAAGGTCGTTACACTGGCCGCATCATTCCCAGCTGAATCAAGAGCCGTAGCGCCTTTTACGGTCAGTGAACCATGGATCAGTTCAAGCAAATTTCCACTTTCGTCGAAGCGGTCGCCAGAGGCAGCCTGTCCGCGGCCGCGCGTGCGGAAGGCATCGCCCCCGCGATGATCGGGCGCAGGCTCGATGCGCTCGAAAAACGCCTGGGCGTCAAATTACTACAGCGCACCACGCGCAAGATCGTTCTGACGCATGAAGGCACCGCGTTCCTGGAGGATTGCCAGCGCATACTGACCGACCTGCAGGATGCCGAATCGGCGGTCTCCGAACGCAGCGCAAACGCCACCGGTCATCTGGTGGTGTCCGCGCCTGCGGGCTTTGGCCGCCAGCATGTGGCACCTCTGATTCCGTCCTTCGTGGCCGAGCACCGTGAAGTCAGCATTACACTGAGCCTGAATGACCGGGTGGTCGACCTGATCGGTGAAGGAATCGACATCGCCATTCGCATCGCCACGCTGTCGGATTCGAACCTGATCGGCGTCAAGCTAGCTGATAACAAGCGCGTGCTGGTCGCCTCGCCCGCTTACATCAAGCGCCACGGCGCACCGGCATCGCTGGACGAACTCGCGGCGCACAATTGTCTCTCGATGAGCAGCGACGGCAGCCAGCGTGGCTGGACTTTCCGCCAGAACGGCAAGAACGTTACCTTGAAGGTGGCCGGCAACATGGTGTGCAACGATGGCGAGGTACTGCACGACTGGGCAGTCGCGGGCAAGGGTCTGGCCTGGCGCTCGATGTGGGAAGTCGGCGTTGAAATCGAGTCCGGCAAGCTGGTGACCTTACTCGATGAATTTGCCGCGCCCTGTAATGATATTTATGCCGTTTTTGCCCAGAGGCGCCATTTGCCGGTGCGAATTCGCGCGTTTGTCGATTTCTTGCGGCGCGCCTATGTAAGGCCGGATTACTGGCGCAAGGAATGAAACAGGCGACGCACGTTTTCGTGTAGCAAAGCGCGCCGCGCGATGCGCATTGGACCGCAGAGCGTTGAAGACACATCCGGCATCAGGGCGGACATCCGTGCAGTGCCTGGCGCGAGAATCAACTCCTGGCCGCTAAGGCTCTGCAGGGCGTCACTACGACCGGTAGCTTTTCCCAATTCGTGACGGCGGGCGTTTTTTTTAGAACCTGTTGACATCGAACCCGATGCCGGTAGCAACGCAACCCACCGCCCAGATACCGAGCCCACAGAGTCGCGATGCTGCTTTCCGAGCGCGACGCCCGGAAACGCGATTGCCGTCAGGCGCACCATGCCAAAATATTAATTTCAGCCCACTGTCCGCACTGTCGAGCGTATGAAAGCAGTTGCTTGCACTAACGTCGCTATTTGCCGTACACATCGGATGTTCGGCTGCGTCTATTTGTTTGAGCGCGATTGATGCATGTGAGGTAACAAAAAAAATCCTGGCCAATGTTTCCATTGGCCAGGATTCGGTTGCACGCTGCGCGAACTGCCGCAACAGGCAACTCTAGCAAGAACTAGTGCTGGGTACCACCGCCAAGGTAAGCGGCCTTGACTGCTGGATCGTTCTTGAGCTTATCGGCCGGACCATGAACCGAAATGCGCCCATTCTCGAGAACATAGCCATAGTCAGCCACGTTCAGAGCCGCCGCTGCAAATTGCTCGACAAGCAGCATGGTGACACCACGCTCTTTCAATCGCGAAATGATGCGGAATACTTCTTCCACTAGAATCGGCGCCAGGCCCATCGACGGTTCATCGAGCAAAATGACGTCCGGGTTGAGCATTACCGCCCGCGCCATCGCCAGCATTTGCTGTTCGCCGCCGGAAAGCGTACCGGCAAGCTGATGCTGCCGCTCTTTAAGCCGTGGAAACAATTCGAGCGCCTTTTCCAGATCGACGTGCACGTCACCGCGGGGACGCGAGCCGGTAAAACGTGGAAACGCGCCCAATAACAAATTGTCCGTAACGCTCATCGTCGCGAAAACGCGCCGTCCCTCCGGTGAATGTGCCAGACCGGCCCGTGCAATCTTGTGCGACTCCAGCCCGGTCACGTCCTGCCCGCTCAGCGTCACCGTCCCGCCTTTGGGCTTGAGCATTCCCGAAATGGCGCGCATGGTTGTGGTCTTGCCGGCGCCATTGGAACCGATCAGTGTCACGACCTTGCCTTTCGGGACTTCCATCGAAATGCCGTGCAGCACTTCAACCTTGCCGTAGGACGCATGTAGATCTTTAATAGTAAGCATGTCAGGTCCTCGCTCAGGTTGCGGCCGGAGCGGCATGCGACTCTTCGCCTGCCGTGCCGCCAAGATACGCTTCGATAACTTTCGGGTCCGCTTGCACTGCTGCCGGTTTGCCTTCGGCGATCTTCTGGCCGAAATCCAGAACCGTGACCGTATCCGAGATCGACATCACAACATCCATGTGATGTTCGATCAGGATGATCGTAATGCCGTGTTGTCGAATCTTGCGAATGATCGCAATCAGTTCCTTGATGTCAGGCGCCGTCAAGCCAGCCGCCGGCTCATCGAGCAGCAGTAACTGCGGATTCAGGCCGAGCGCACGCCCGATCTCGAGCACCCGCTGCTTACCATAAGGCAGATTGCGTGCCTCTTCATCGACCAGTGAAGCCAGGCCGGCAAATTGCAAAATGCTGGCAGCACGTTCCCGTGCGGCGGCTTCCTCACGACGATAGCGCGGCGTATGGAGCATGACATCGACCACATTGCTGCGGAAAGTGTGATGCAAACCGACCAGAACGTTTTCGATCGCGGTCATTTCGCCGAACAACTGCACGTTTTGGAAAGTCCGCGCAATGCCGCCCAATGCGATCGATGACGGCGTCTGGCCCGCAATTTCACGACCGTTGAATTCGACAGCGCCGGCGGTCGGCTTGTAGATTCCGGTCAGCACATTCATCATCGTGCTCTTGCCGGAACCGTTCGGTCCGATCAAGCCGTGCACTGACCCCTTCACGACATTGATATCAACCAGATTCAAGGCTTTCAGACCACCGAACTGCATCAGAATCTGCTTGGCGCTCAACAGGTTGCCGGTTGCCGCCTTGCTAATGTCGGTCATCGACCACGCTTTGCTTTCGTCAGCGATCACGACGGGACCAGCATGCGCTTTTACCGGTCTGGCTGAAATGCCTCGGAAAAATCCGATAATTCCATCCTGCAGGTAGTAGACCACGAACAAGGTCATCAGTCCGAAGATGGTCAATCGCCAGTCGATAATGTTTTCCAGGCGATAAGAGAACACCGCCATGGCTACCGTTGCGACAACCGGAATCAATATTTCACGTGGTGTCTTGCGTTTTTTTGCCAACAGGAACACGCAGCTCACGACCGCAATGACCGCCGCAATCGTCGCGATCTTTCGGAACAGCTGAATATCCGCAAGCAGGCTGGGCAGCATGACAACGATCAATGCACCGAGCAGAGCGCCACTACGCGTCTTACGCCCGCCCATGATCACCGCAAGCAAGAAAAGAATTGTCAGCTCGAAGTTATAGGTGTTAGGCGAAATGTATTCCTCGGAATAAGCGTAAAGGCTACCTGCAAGACCTGCCAGCGCTGCGCTGATTACGAAGGCATAGACCTTGTAGCGGTAGACCGACACACCCATGCAATCCGATGCAATCGGGCTGTCTCGTAACGCCTGGAACGCGCGGCCGAGATGCGATTTCAGGATACGATGAACGACGATCAGGGCTACCACCATCAGTACTGCAACGACGTAGAAGAACTCGACTTCGTTGACCTTATGGCCGAAAAAAGAAGGTTTCGATATCTTGATACCAAGCGGGCCTTCGGTCAGGAAAGTCATTTCATTGATCAGGATCTGGATGATCGTGCCGAACGCCAGTGTGACCATCGCCAGGTATGGTCCGGTAACCCGCAGCGCTGGCAATGCCAAAAGCGCGCCGAACAGCGCAGTTACGGCAATACTTGCTGGCATGGCGATAAAAAACGGCACGCCAAGCTTGAACACGAGAACGCCCGTGGTGTAGGAACCGATACCGAACAAGCCAGCATGGCCGAGCGATACTTGCCCGGTATAACCGACCACGATATCCAAGCCGAACAGCAGAATGGCATAGATAAGAATCGTCTCGGCCAAGTGGATGTAGTAGGGATTGTGTACGAATAGCGGAAACAGCGCGAGCGCGACAATACCTATTGCGGAAAGTGCGATTATTTTCTTGTTCATCATCAGACTTTCTTGATCGCTGTTTTACCAAACAGTCCCGCTGGTTTGACGGCCAGAACGAGCAGCAAAAGCAGCAAGCCAGGCACTTCCTTGTAACCGGTTGAAATATAGAATCCGGTCAACGTTTCAGCGATCCCGAGGATCAGACCGCCGACCACGGCCCCCATGCCCGACGTCAAGCCACCGATGATCGCGACTGCAAAAGCTTTCAGGCCAAGCGCCGTACCCATCGTCGCGCCGGTCAGCGTGAGTGGTGCGACTAGCACACCCGCAAACGCCGCGGTCGCAGAGGACAAGGCATACGAAAATGTGATGACCGCGCTGGTGTTGATGCCCATCAGACCGGCAGCGTCACGGTCGTTGGAGGTGGCAACCACGGCTTTGCCGTAGATCGACTTGCGATTGAATAATTCGACCGCAAGCATCATGGCCAACGCACCGAGCACCACTACTACTTGCATCGGTTGCACATTAGCGCCCAATACTTGGAACGGCGTTGCTGGCAGCGGGGTAGGAAACGTGAGGTCATCCTTGCCCCAGATATTTTCCGCGACGTTCTTGAAAATGATTGCAAGGGCGATGGTCGACATGATCCAGCCGAACTCGGACTTGATCTTGATGGCCGGCCGTACGCCGATCCATTCGACGAATACGCCTTGCATCGCGCCGAAAACCAGAACGATCGGAATCATCAACCAGTAGCTGATGTACGGTCCGCCATGAATGCTGCCAACGATGCTGAGTCCGACCAGGGCACCGAGCATCAACGCTTCACCCTGACCGAAATTGAGCGTGCCGGAAGTGGCAAAAGTGAGCTGATATCCGAAGGCGATGACCGCATAGATCATGCCTAGCGCAATACCGCTGAATACGAGCTGTAAAAGAATTTCCATTATTTTGCCTAAGTGAGATGGCGTAACCTGAAGTGCCTGATAGAGCACGCATGGCATGCAGTCGCTTTCACCGTATCGCTACAGGTTTGACGACGGCTGCCGGCTTGGCTCAGGTGCTGCAAGCCACGGTTCCTAAAAAAAGGGCCAGCCCCTATACCACGAGGACTGGCCCGATCAGTGAAGTGGGCGCTGCAATACTGCGCGCCCGTCCATTACTTGGCGAGAGCTACCCGTGCATTCTTGACTTCACCCATAACGGCCATGCCCGGCTTAATCGCTTCGTGATCGTCTTTCGAGAACGGCTTGCTGTAGCTGCCAACGACACCATCAACTTTTTCATTCAGGTTTTCAAGTGCTTCGCGCACTTTCGGGCCATCTGTCGTTCCAGCTTGCTTGATGGCCGCTGCCAGCAGATAAATCGAATCGTAGCCTTGCGCTGCCGAGACTGGCGAAGGCATACGTTCTACCTTGTAAGCCTTTTGGTAAGCCTCGATGAATGCCTTGCGCTTTGGCGTGTTTGCTTCCTGAATAAATGTTTGCGGCATCAGTGTGCCGTCACCATTCTTGCCAGCGTTGTCAAGGAAATTACCCATCGACAGTGTCCAGCTACCGATCATCGGTACTTTCCAGTTGAGCTTTTCCATGCCATTGGCAATTTGCGCCAATTCCGGGCCGATACCATAGGTCAGGACCGCCTGTGCACCACCCTGCTTTGCTTTCAGCAGCTGCGCTGTCATGTCGACGTCTTTGATGTTGTACTTCTCAATGGCAACCGGCGTGATGCCTTTACCGCTCAGCGCTTTCTCAAGATCTTCGCGGCCGAGCTGGCCATAGTTGGTCGAGTCGGCAAGAATGGCGACTTTGGTATATTTCCGTTTGGTGATCGCTTCCTCGACAATCATTGCCGATTGAATCTGGTCATTGGCCGAAGTACGGAAGATATAGTTTTCTTTGTGCTCAGGTCCAGCAAACTGCTTGGTGATGATACTGCCTGTCGCAACGTTGTTCATTACAGGAATCTTGGCTTCTTGGTAAAAACGCTGCGACGCCAGCGCCACACCAGTGTTGATGAAGCCGACCGTGGCAACGACTTTTTCCTTGTTGATCAATTCCTGGGCAACCTGGACACCGCGCTCGTTCTTTGCCTCATCGTCGCGCTCGACCAGTTCGAACTGGCGACCGAGGACGCCGCCTTTGGCATTGATTTCGCTGACCGCGATTTTCACACCGTCGCGCATCGAAACACCCATTGGCGCAGAACCGCCCGTGAACGGACCGGTTACACCGATCTTGATCGGTTCGGCGGCGACACCGGCTACCGACCATGTCAACAGTGCAGTTGCAATCAATGATTTAATTTTGTAAGTCATGTCATTCCTCTATTTATAAATTATCGTCAGTCAGGTCGAGCGTTAAAACAATATTCACCTGTCGCTAAGAAGTGTATGACCGTAATGGCGAAGCGGCAATCAAAACATCGTGTGGCACTGCAACATAGGCTACTTAAGTGTTACTACGGAGGCAAAATCCGAGTACGACAATGTGTCGACTTGCGCCCTCATTACGCGACTTATTAAGCACGACGGCGCGCCTGATACTAACAAAATTTTCATGTAAAAATCGGCCTCTCGAAAGTGCAGATTACAAATTCTTTTGTACTGACTGATGAATTTTTTTCATGAATTAAAGGCACTGTTTTTCCAGAGAATTGCTCGCCTTATTTACATAGGCGGCTGAAATTCTTAGCTAAGGCAAAAGCATCGCGTGGATCCTACACAAAGGCCAGCGTTGCAATACTAATCGTGGCAAAACAAGAACGCAAAAAATTCATGGTTCAAGCCGCCAGAAGTCTGCATCGACGTCAAGACATCTGCTGTACAGCGAGCTTTTTCAGTAATAACAGATTTCAATCTGACCATAAGTACGACCGGTAAATGGTCTTACTTAAAAACACGGGGACTAAGAAAGTGACAAATCAGGAAGAAATGCTGGATGGAGATATACGCGGGACTAATACGGGGACGCAATATGAGGGACAGGTACAACTAAATACCTACGCAAAACGAAAAAAATCCCCGACGAATCGGGGATTTTTTACGTTTATTTCAGCTTAGATTGGCTGAATGTTCGATGCTTGCTTGCCTTTAGGGCCAGCAGTAACTTCAAACGAAACGCGCTGATTCTCTTGGAGAGATTTGAAGCCGCTCGACTGGATCGCCGAGAAGTGAGCGAACAGATCTTCGCCGCCTTCGTCAGGAGTGATAAAGCCAAAACCCTTCGAATCATTAAACCATTTTACGATACCAGTTGCCATTGCAATTCCTATTTCAGTTAATTTGGGCAGTTGCCCGTTAGATCGTTTCAACCAAGTAAGAGAATGACAGACTGATACTGCACCACTAACTAGAATCTCAACGACGCGTCATTATACTACCTGATCTCGAAATAAAAAACTACTTTCATGCGACGGGGCCATGCCGGGGTAGAGCGCATTGCCCTGTCGTTTCAATCAGGTCGTACTAATAATATCGGAACACCATGAACTTATCAATCGCGCATGCTTTTTTTTATTGATACTGCTCGTGGGACATAGCGCGCAGCTGCTTGAATTCACTTGCTCGCTGTAGAGCGTATGTCCCCTGATCTGCACATAAGCGGCGTTTTACACCGCATTTCGTTGCCGTAACGCACCGCTCAGTGATATGTTAAGCCGTCGGGCAATACGAATGTCCTGTGTAGCGCGAACACGTTACGCTTCAGCTACAGTTTAGATCGCTCCGCTTACCATGCATGACCTAAAAACGTCTCGCCTCCATAGGGTTCGTTGAATGATAATTGCAGCCCCAGCCCGTGGCTCTCATGATGCGCGGCCCTTGTTATTGTTTTTCGTCTGTCTCACCATCGCCGCCATCGTTTGTCAAACGTGGTGGTCAATCGCAGAAGACCGCCGCTTGACAATCGAATCCGAAACCAGAAACGGTCTGGTCGCAGTCCGTATTTTCGAAGAACACGCGACGCAGACGCTACGCGATGCCGAGCGCTCCGTGGACGCCGTCGCGACGGCCATGCAACTGAGCGGCGATGAGATTTTTTCCGATGACGATGCCCTACGTGACCTGCTGGTTCAGGCGCGTCGGGAAAACCAGTATCTTCAATCCGTCAGATATATCAATCAGGACGGCGTGAGCTGGATTACCTCGTTCCATTCTCCCGTTCGGCAGATCGATGTCAGCGACCGACAATACATTCGTTACCTGAAAAAGAACCCCACCGACCGCAAGACCCTCATCGGGCATCCGCTGAAAAGCCGGTACGACGAGCAATGGGTCATTCCGTTGGCGCGCAACGTCTTCAATCGCGACGGCATCAACGCAGGCGTCGTGGCGGCATATGTGAGCATTCGCTACTTCGTCAATTTCTATGAGCGCGCATCCAACAATAGCCGGGCCGTTGTGTCGATGTTTGGCGATGATGGTTTTCTAATTGTTCAGTCGCCATTCGAAGATGGTTTGATCGACCAGGATATTTCGCAGTTCTCATCCATTGCGAAGATACGCAACGGCCCGATCGAAGGCGCATTCGAGGACCGATCGTTTTTCGGCGCGGGCGAATTGCGCCTGAATACCTATCGCAAGACGTCGGGATTTCCGATCACTGTTTTGTACGGACGTGACGTCGCCGACATTCTCGCACCTTGGCAAGGCCGCAATGCTGATCGCCTTTTGTCGACAGCAGCGATCATTACCTTCATTCTGATTTTGAGCTACCTGCTGCTAATCCATATCCGCCGGCTTCGCAAATCCGAAGCAAGCGTAATCGCCAGTGAAACGCGCTATCGCATGCTGTTCGAGAGCGCCAACGACGGCATCCTCCTGATTAATCGCGACTATGCTTATGTCGATTGCAATCCGGCTGCCATTGAATTGTTCGACGTGCCGGACGCGTCGTATATCGTCGGCAAAAAAATCGGCGGCTTTTCGCCACAGCAGCAGCCTGCCGATGTCCCGCGTCTGAACCAGACAGAGCTGGTCGACGCAGCCTTCGGCGGCGAATCGCAGTTATTCGAGTGGGCTACACTGCGCAAGGGACAATTGCGCTACAACGAGATCTCCCTGACCCGTACGAATGTCGACAGTAATCTCTTGCTCTGTGTATTTCGCGACATCAGCGGACGCAAATATGTCGAAGCACTGCATGCGGGACAGAACCTCATCTTGCACATGATCGGCACTGGATCGGACTTGCGCAACATCCTTACCGAAATTAATGCATTCATCGAACAAAGAGCGCCACATGCGCGGTGCATGATGATTCTGCTGAACGACGACGGTTCACATTTCGGCGAATGCGTGGCTACCTCAATGTCTGGCGACCTGGTATCGACTGTGATTGGAATGTCTATCACCCCGTCCAACGGATCATTCAGCGAAGCCGTACTGACGACGTGTCCGGTCATGGTAGAAGATATCGGTAACGATGCGTTCATAGCCGACATGCTGGCACGAGCCGGACAACACGATGTCAGCGCGAGTGGCACGTGGCCAATCATGGGGAAAAATGGTCAGATTCTGGGAATCTTCGTCATGTTGTACAAGCGTTGCGGCATGCCGAGCGCGTCAGACATGCAGCTGGTCGGCATTAGTACCGACCTTGCCAGCATCGCTATCGAAAGCCGTTGGGCGGAAGAGCGCATTCGCCATCTGGCGCATTATGACGACCTGACCGGGCTGCCGAACCGCTTCTTGTACACACAGCACCTGAGCAAATCGCTGGCGCACGCAGAACGCTACAGCACGCCGATTGGCGTGCTGTTCCTGGACCTGGATCGCTTTAAGAATATCAACGACACATTTGGCCATGAAGCCGGCGACAAGGTCCTGCGCGACGTATCGGCCCGCTTCCTTACCTGCTTGCGCGATTCCGACACCATCGCGCGCGTCGGTGGCGACGAATTCATCGCGCTGGTCGATGGGTACCACGATCCAGTGCAACTGAGCGACATTGCCTATCGCCTTTTGGTGGAAGCCACGAAGCCATTCGAGATCGATGGTCAGGAATGCCAGCTCAGCGTCAGCATCGGTATCGCGACGTATCCTCTCGATGGCAGCGATGCGCAGGTTCTGTTGAAAAACGCCGATATCGCCATGTATCGCGCCAAGGCGACCGGCAGGAACAACTACCAGTTCTATTCGGCCGAGATGAATACCCACACGGTCGAGCGCCTCATGCTCGAGACCAGATTGCGCCGCGCAATCGAACGGCGCGAATTCGTGATGCATTACCAACCCAAGGTCGACGTGCATACGGGTCACATCGTCGGTGCCGAGGCGCTGGTACGCTGGAAGCACCCGGAACGCGGTTTGCTGTTCCCGGGCGACTTCATTCCACTGGCGGAAGAAGCCGGTCTCATCAACGCACTCGGTTTGCTGGTGCTCGATATCACCTGTTCAGACATCGTCGAATTCCGGCGGCAGTCGCTGTCCTTCGGCCGCGTCGCGATCAACCTGTCGGGGAATCAGTTCAATGAGGGCGATCTACTGCGCGACGTCATGGAAGTGGTAGATTCCTGGAAAGTCTTGCCGGCCGACCTTGAATTTGAAATTACCGAAAGCATGGTTATGAACAACCGCGACCATGCGATTCGCTTGATGGATGACATCCGCGCGCTCGGCATCAGTCTGTCGATCGACGACTTTGGCACCGGTTACTCTTCACTGGCTTATCTGAAGCGGTTTCCGGTCGATAGTGTCAAGGTGGACAAGTCGTTCATCAACGATATTCCCGGCGACGCCAATGATTCGGCAATTGTGCAGGCGATCATCGTGATGGCCCATACCCTGGGACTGAAAGTGACCGCGGAAGGAGTCGAAACCCTGACACAGCTCGAAATACTCCAGTCTTTCGGTTGCGATGAATATCAGGGATTCTTTTTCAGTCGCGCAATACCGGCACGGGATTTCATCAATCTGGTGCAACAGCAACTGGTGGTGTAAGCGCACCGCTCCGCCGCGACTTTTAGTTGTCAGGCACAGGCTGATCGATTTCAAGCCGACGCTCGCGCGTCCTCTCGGCCGACACCCGATCGACTAGAGCCTTCGATGTCAGCGCCGGTAGATCAGTGCAACCGCCTCTGCCGCGATGCCTTCCTCGCGGCCCAGGTAACCTAATTTTTCATTGGTCTTGGCTTTGATGTTGACTTGTGCCGTCGTAACATTGAGTGCTTGTGCGACATGACTCACCATCTGCGCAATGTGCGGCGACATCTTCGGTGCCTGGGCAATGATCGTCGCATCCACATTGCCGATGGCATAGCCCGCCGCGCTCACGCGACTGGTAATTTCGCGCAGCAGTGCCAACGAATCGGCGCCGGCAAAGCGTGTATCGGTGTCAGGAAAATGGCGGCCGATGTCACCCAGACCGGCGGCGCCGATCAACGCATCGGTGATCGCATGAAGTAGCACATCGGCGTCGGAATGGCCGAGAAGTCCGGTCGGATGCGCGATCGTGACGCCGCCGATGATCAGCTTCCTGCCGATTACCAGTGCGTGGCAGTCGTAGCCCTGTCCGATTCGAAACGGCGGTTGAGAGTTCATGGTGATCCTTTCAGATACAGTTCTGCGAGTGCGATGTCATGCGCCATAGTGACCTTGAAATTGCGTGGGCTTCCTGCGACCAGTTTAGGATGAAGTCCCAATGCCTCGACTGCACCGGCTTCGTCGGTGACGGTCGATGTGCTTTCCAAGGCGCGGCGCAACAATCCGTACCGGAACATCTGCGGCGTCTGCGCCGCCCACAGGCCCTCGCGCGAGACGGTCGTGTCGATTCGCTGACCAACGCCGGCGCGTTTTAACGTGTCGACTACCGGCAACGCCAGTAGTCCGCCGACGTTGTCGCTGGCCAGCGCTGCGATGAGCTTGTCGATCAGCCCGTGATCCAGTCCCGGACGGGCGGCATCGTGCACGAGTATCCAATCGTCGTCGTCAACTTCATCACGCATTGCATGCAGGCAGTTGAGAACTGATTCATGGCGAGTCGCGCCGCCATTGCGCACCACGAAAATCCGCTGGCGTAGCGTGGGCATCGCCGCCAGCACATTACCGATGCGGTCGTCGCTGCCACTGACCACGACGAATATGCCGGCCAATGCGGGCGCCGACGCGAAGGTTTCGAGGACATGCTGCAGCATCGGCTTACCGGCAATCGGCAAGTACTGTTTCGGTGCGTCGCTGTTCATGCGACTGCCGGCCCCGGCAGCAGGAATCAGGGCAAAATAGCGCGGTACGGTCATTGAAGGGAATAATGAAGGATGAGACGGCGAGCAATGAAACGGCGGGTGCGATCAGCTTCATGCAAGAGCTTGGTTTATAATCGCACCATCCGTTTTTACTGTCAAATAAGCCCGAACGCAGCCGACGCCTGTTTCCCGACGCCGGCTGCCGGTTGCCCTGTTTTTCATGACATGCAAATGTCGCTACCCGATGTCATTCGACTTTAAAAAATCCCTGCCCAAGCCCGGCGCGCGTTTTGTAGTTCCAACTTTGCACGGTTCGGCCGACTCGTTCGCGTTGTCCCAGGCCGCTGTCGCGCTCAAATCGCAAAAACGCATGCTGGCTGTGGTCGCAGCGAGTGCGGCGGACGCCCAGCGCCTCCTGACCGAGATACCCTGGTTTGGCGACCAGGAGCAGGCGCCACTGCGCTGTCATTTGCTGCCCGATTGGGAGACGCTGCCCTACGACGCGTTTTCGCCGCATCAGGATCTCGTGTCCGAACGGCTGGCGACCTTGTATGAAGTCCAGAACGGCCAGTGCGATGTGTTGATCGTGCCGGCCACCACGGCCCTGGTGCGCATGGCACCGCCGTCGTTTCTGGCCGCGTACACGTTCTTTTTCAAACAGGGTGAGACGCTCGATGAAGCGCGCCTGAAAACACAACTGACGCTGGCCGGCTACACCAATGTCACCCAAGTTATGTCGCCGGGCGAATATTCGGTGCGCGGCGGCCTGATCGACTTGTTTCCGATGGGTTCGGCCCTGCCCTACCGAATCGACCTGTTCGGTGACGTTATCGAAACCATTCGTACTTTCGACGCCGACACCCAGCGCTCGCTCTATCCGGTTCGAGAAGTCCGGTTGCTGCCGGGGCGCGAATTTCCGATGGACGAGCCGGCACGCACCGCCTTTCGCAGCCGCTGGCGCGAAGTGTTCGAAGGCGACCCGTCACGCTCGGCAGTCTACAAGGACATCGGACATGGCATCGCGTCGGCTGGCATCGAGTATTACCTGCCGCTGTTTTTCGAGCAGACCGCGACCCTGTTCGACTATCTGCCGACCGACGCCACCTTCGCATTGATCGGCGACATCGATACGGCGATCCAGCGCTTCTGGAGCGATACCCAGTCACGCTACAAATTCCTCAAATCCGACCGCGAACGTCCGCTTCTGGCTCCCGACAAACTGTTCCTTTCAGACGAACAGTTCTTCACGCTGGCCAAGCCATTCGGCCGCTGGGTATTGCGCGTCGATGACGCGGCGTCGGAGCTATCGGCGCCGTTGCCCAACATCGCGGTCAACCGGCGCATGGACGATCCTCTGGCCAATCTGCGTGCGTACCTGCTGCAAACCGATCGCCGCGTGATGATCTGCGCCGAATCGAACGGACGCCGCGAAACCTTGCAGCAGTATTTCAGTGAATACAACCTGGCCCTGGCGCCATGCGCCGGCTATGACGATTTCGCTACGGCGACACCGAAACTGATGCTGGGCGTGGCGCCGCTGCAAGCCGGTTTTGAATTATCGAAGTCGCTCGGCAATCTGGCGTTCATTACCGAAACCGAGTTGTACGCCGGTTCGGGTCGCCGGGTCGGCAAGAAAAAGCAGGAGGGCGTAACCCAGGTCGAGTCGATGGTGCGCGACCTGTCCGAACTCAAGATCGGCGACCCGGTGGTGCACGTCAACCATGGCATCGGCCGTTACATGGGCCTGATCAGCATGGACCTGGGCGAAGGTGAAACCGAGTTCCTGCACCTCGAATATGCCAAGGACACCAAGCTGTACGTGCCGGTGTCGCAGCTGCACGTCATCTCGCGTTATTCCGGCGCTTCGCCCGAAGACGCGCCGCTGCATGCACTCGGTTCGGGTCACTGGGATAAAGCCAAGCGCAAGGCCGCACAGCAAGTACGCGATACTGCGGCTGAGCTGCTCAACCTGTATGCCCGTCGCGCCTTGCGACAAGGTCACAGTTTCGAATATTCGGCGCATGACTATGAAGCCTTTGCCGAAAGCTTCGGCTTCGAAGAAACGCCGGACCAGCAAGCCGCCATCAACGCCGTGATCCAGGACATGACCAGCGGCAAACCGATGGACCGGCTGATTTGCGGCGATGTCGGTTTCGGCAAGACCGAAGTGGCGTTGCGGGCGACCTTCGTCGCCGTTCTTGGCGGTAAGCAAGTGGCGATTCTGGCGCCGACCACATTGCTGGCCGAGCAGCATGCGCAAACCTTTGCCGACCGCTTCGCCGACTGGCCGGTCAAGATCGCCGAGCTGTCACGTTTTCGGTCCGGCAAGGAAATCACGCAAGCGATCAAGGGCATGGCCGATGGTACGCTCGACATCGTGATCGGTACGCACAAACTGCTGTCGGACGACGTCAAATTCACGCGGCTCGGGCTGGTGATCATCGATGAAGAACACCGCTTCGGCGTGCGACAAAAGGAAGCGCTGAAAGCTTTGCGCGCCGAAGTCGATGTGCTGACGCTGACGGCCACGCCGATTCCGCGCACGCTCGGGATGGCGCTCGAAGGCCTGCGCGATTTTTCGATTATCGCGACGGCGCCGCAAAAGCGTTTAGCGATCAAAACCTTCGTGCGCAGCGAAGGCGAGTCGGTGATTCGCGAAGCGTGCCTGCGCGAACTCAAGCGCGGCGGCCAAGTCTATTTCCTGCACAACGAAGTCGATACGATCCAGAACCGCAAGGACATGCTCGAAGCGCTGTTGCCTGAGGCTCGCGTGGCGGTGGCGCACGGGCAGATGCATGAGCGCGACCTGGAAAAAGTCATGCGCGACTTCGTGGCACAGCGTTTTAACATCCTGCTGTGCACCACGATCATCGAAACCGGCATCGACGTCCCGACCGCCAATACCATCATCATGCATCGCGCCGACAAGTTCGGCCTGGCGCAATTGCACCAGTTGCGCGGGCGCGTCGGTCGGTCACATCACCAGGCCTATGCTTACCTGCTGGTCAACGACGTTCAGGGCTTGACCAAACTGGCCCAGCGCCGCCTCGATGCGATCCAGCAAATGGAAGAACTGGGTAGCGGCTTCTATCTGGCGATGCACGACCTGGAAATTCGCGGCGCCGGTGAAGTGCTGGGAGACAGCCAATCCGGCGAGATGCAGGAAATCGGTTTCCAGCTGTATTCCGACATGCTCAACGAAGCGGTGCGCGCCCTGAAAAGCGGCAAGGAACCCGACCTTGCGGCGCCGTTATCGAGCACCACCGAAATCAACCTCCATGTACCGGCGCTGCTGCCGAGTGATTATTGCGGCGACGTGCACGAACGGCTTTCGCTGTACAAACGCCTGGCAAACGGCAGCTCCAACGAAGCCATCGACAACATGCAGGAAGAACTGATCGATCGCTTCGGCAAGTTGCCCGACCCGGCCAAAGCGCTCATTGAAACCCATCGGCTGCGGGTTGCTGCCAAGCCGCTGGGCATCATCAAGATCGATGCGCATGGCGAATCGGCATTGCTGCAATTCGAACCGAATCCGCCGATCGACGCGCTGCGAATCATCGAACTGATTCAGAAAAA
This sequence comes from Herminiimonas sp., assembly GCA_014377155.1. Next base: position 8,451 of record JACMQD010000147.1, on the reverse strand, counting down.
CCGGCACATCAAACTCAACGGTCAGGACAAGCTGCGCATTACCGTCAGCATGCCCGATCTCGCTTCACGTGTGGCGCAGGTCAAGGCGACATTGCGTTCGCTTGCTGGATAATATACGGTCGCGCACAATAACTCCTTTTGAGAACAAGACTTCGATGAATTTGATTTTGCAGGGATTAACGACTGACGCCATGACCATCGAACGGATTGCGGCCCTCGCCGGCTCAGCCCATGTCGTGGCGACTGCCGAGAATGTCTGGCGTTGCGACGGCGCCGACCATTCAGATAAAACCCGTGCGGCAATCGATCGCGCCTGTCTGGACGCGGCGTTAGACTATGCTTTCGTGCCGGAGGGACGCGCGCTGGCGGATTTCAAATTGCTGGTGATGGACATGGATTCGACGCTGATCACCATCGAATGCATCGACGAAATCGCCGACATGCAGGGGTTGAAGCCGCAGGTATCGGCCATCACCGAATCGGCGATGCGTGGTGAAATCGAATTTCGCGAAAGTCTCACGCGACGCGTGGCATTGCTCGAAGGACTGGACGCATCGGCGCTGCAGCGCGTCTACGACGAGCGATTGCAGCTGTCGCCCGGGGCGGAAACCATGCTGGCTGGAATACAGGCAGCAGGACTGAAAACCCTGCTGGTGTCCGGGGGCTTCACGTTTTTCACGGATCGCATGAAGAGCCGGCTGAGTCTGGACCAGACCCATTCCAATGTTCTTGAAATCGCCGCAGGCAAGCTGACAGGAAAAGTGGTCGGCGGCATCGTCGATGCCAAGGAAAAGAAAGATTGCGTACTACGTCTTTGCGACGCAATGGGCATTTCGCCGGATCAGGCCATCGTCATGGGCGACGGTGCGAACGATCTGGCCATGATGGGCATCGCCGGGCTTTCTGTGGCTTTCCGGGCCAAGCCTGTAGTACGTGCGAAAGCCGACGTGGCCTTGAATTTTGTCGGACTCGACGGCATCTTGGCGTTGTTCAAATAGATCTTCCGCAGAATTACCGTGTCTTGAAAGGACATCGCATGGCACAGGAACTGGTTCTCGACAGCAAGCTGCAGTCTGAAAAGAATATGGCGTGGTGGCTGTATGTCGCGCACGGCCTCAGTTTTGTCCTGTCGCTTGGCGCGTTTTCGTGGATACCACTGATCCTAAATTACATCAAGCGCGGCGACAGTGCCGGTTCGTTCGTCTACAGCCACCACCGGTGGCAGATTCGTTCATTCTGGTGGTATCTGTTCTGGATGATCATCGGCGCCATCCTGTTCGCCACGATCATCGGCATTCCGGTCGCCTGGCTGGTATGGGGCGTGGTGTGGATTTGGAAAGCCTATCGCTTGCTCAAGGGGTTTATGGATCTGAACAACAACAAGGCGATGCCGGGCTAACCATTGGCAGGCCCAACAACACTACAACGATAAAAACGCATTTTCGATGTCGGCAATGAGATCGCTCACCTCTTCGAGGCCGACATTGAAACGCACCAGTTGCCCCTGATGCGGCCAGGCCTTTCGCATCGACTTCATCCGATAAGGCACGCACAGGCTGTTGGCACCACCCCAGCTGAAACCGATCTTGAATAATCGCAGGTTGTCGACAAAACGATCGGTCTGCGCCTCCGTATAGCGTTCGTGGAAAACCACTGAAAACAGGCCACCGGCACCCGTAAAATCACGTTTCCATATCTCGTGCCCGGGACAGTCGGGCAATGCCGGGTGCAGTACGCTGGCAATTTCCGGACGTTCCTCGAGCCACGCTGCCAGCGTGCGGGCAGCGCGGTCATGGGCGTCGAAACGCAGTTTCATGCTTGGCAGGCTGCGCAGCACCAGATACGCATCATCCATCCCGACCCCGTAGCCAAGTCGCATGTGCGCCAGTTGCAAGCGATGATTGAGCGCTTTGTCGCGCGTGACGACCGACCCCATCAGCACGTCCGAGCCGCCAGACTGATATTTGGTAAGTGCCTGCATAACGATATCGACGCCATGATCGAAGCCGCGAAAGGCCAAGCTCGCCGCCCAGGTGTTGTCGAGCGCGACCAACGCACCGCGCGCATGCGCCGCGGCGCAGATCGCCGGAATGTCCGGCACTTCCATCGACACCGATCCCGGCGCTTCGGTCCATATCAAGCGGGTATTATCCTGGATCAGCGCAGCGATACCAGCGCCGATCAGCGGATCGTAATACCGCACGGTGATGCCGAAATCTTGCGACAGCCAGTTGCCCAATTCGCGATTCGGGTTATAAACGTTTTCAGGCAGCAGCACGTCATCGCCGGTCTTGAGCAGCGCCAGATCGACCATGGCGATGGCGGCCAAACCGCTTGGTGCCAGCAGACAGAAACTACCGCCGTCGAGCTCGGCCAGCCGTGCTTCCAGCGTAAAAGAGGTTGGCGTGCCGTGCAGGCCGTAGGTGTACGCCGATTTTTCCTGCCAGTCGCGTGAACGCATCGCCGCGACGTCCTTGAAAAGAACGGTAGAGGCATGATGAATAGCGGTGGGAAATGCAGCAAAGCCGGCGGGCGGCGAGTAATCGCTGTGAATCAGCGCGGTTTGCAGTGATTTTTTCACGGTTTGTCCGATTGGAGGCAACGTTACTGGGCGGCGGGTTTTCTTTTTTTGGTCGCCGGCTTGGGCGCGACCGGCAGGCGCATCGGGCTTAGCATGAAGGGCTTGGTCACGTCGCCATCGGCTGAAGTCCAGGTACCGCGAATCGATTCGCCGTCCAGTTTACCTTCCCACTGGCCCGATATATCGGTGCCATTTTCGGATTCTTCGATGAAGATACCGTCGGCGTCCATTTCACCGGCCAGCAGAATTTGCTGCGAGCGGCCGAAGCGGAAGTATTCGCCTTCGAGCCCTTCGGCATAATCGTCCTTGACGCGCAACCTGACCTGCACCGCCACATCGCCGAGCGTGCCGCGTAGCGCGACGGGCTGCCTGAAAAAACGCATGACGGCTGTTTGCGGCGCCGCCATGACGGCAGCCGGGGCCATCTCCGAAGCACTGGCCACGGACCATGCCAAAGCGGTCACGCTGCACGCCACTAACACCGATAGCCGACCCATTATCAAGCTTCGGCCCACAAGTCATGCGCATCGGACGCCGTTACCTTGACGTCGTAGAACTCACCGACCTTCAACTTCTTATGCGGCTCGTACGGAGGCTTGACGAACACTACGCCATCGATCTCCGGCGCATCGGCGCCCGAGCGTCCCGTGCCGCCATTGCGGTCGACCTCATCCAGCAATACGCGAATGGTAGTGCCGACCTTGGCTTTCAACCGCTTGAGGGAAATTTCTTCCTGCAGTTGCATTACACGGCCGCGACGTTCTTCACGCAATTCTTCCGGCACCGCGCCGGCCAGGTCGTTGGCGGTCGCGCCTTCGACCGGCGAATAGGCAAAGCAACCCAGGCGGTCGATTTCGGCCTCTCTCAGGAAGTCAAGCAGATACTCGAACTCCGCTTCGGTCTCGCCCGGAAAGCCGGCAATGAAAGTCGAACGAATCGTGATATCCGGGCACATCGCGCGCCATGCCTGAATGCGTTCGATGTTGCGTTCGCCGCTGGCAGGCCGCTTCATGCGTTTGAGTACGTCCGGATGCGCATGTTGCAAGGGCACGTCGAGATACGGCAAGATGCGGCCTTCGGCCATGAACGGAATGATGGCATCGACATGCGGATACGGATAAACGTAATGAAGCCGTACCCAGGCACCATAGCGTGCCGCTACTTCGCCGAGCGCCTCGACTAATTGGGTCATGTGCGTGCGAATCGGCTTGCCATTCCAGAAGCCGGTGCGAAACTTGATATCGACCCCGTACGCGCTAGTATCTTGCGAAATGACCAACAACTCCTTGACGCCCGACTTGAACAGGTTTTCCGCTTCCAGCATGACGTCGGCAATCGGCCGCGACACCAGGTCGCCGCGCATCGACGGAATGATGCAAAAACTACACCGGTGATTGCAGCCTTCGGAAATCTTGAGATAAGCGAAATGCTTCGGTGTCAGCTTCACGCCTTGTGGCGGCAGCAGATCGATGAACGGTTCATGCGGCTTAGGCAAATGAAAATGCACAGCCGACATGACTTCGGCCAATGCATGCGGGCCAGTCACAGCGAGCACTTTCGGGTGAATTTTCTGGATGATATCGTCGCCGGCAGCGTCTTTCTTGGCACCCAGGCAACCGGTTACTATGACTTTGCCGTTTTCTGCGAGCGCCTCGCCAATCGCATCGAGCGACTCTTGCACCGCAGCGTCGATGAAGCCGCACGTATTGACGATGACCAGATCCGCGCCGTCATACGACTTGGCAGTTTCGTATCCTTCGGCACGCAGTTGGGTAAGAATCTGTTCGGAGTCGACCAGCGCTTTCGGACAACCGAGTGAAACGAAGCCGACTTTGGGTGCTACGAGGGATGCAATGGACATGACGGGAGGAAGGGGCAAAGAGCGAAGCCGCTATTGTACCCTCTTCGATTGCCAACCTGCGCCGGGGCAGGCTTCAAGAGTTTATTTTCCTGTCTTGTCAGGCGACACTACGGGCACTACCGGAACAAACGGAAAAGTCGTGCCGAAAATGGTCTTGGTCTGATTTTGCATCTGTTCCTGCATCTGGATGAACAGGCTCTTGCTCTGTTCGATGTAGTTGCTCATCATGCCTTGCATCATCGGCCCCTGAACATTCATGAACTGTGCCCACATTTCCGGGCTGAAAGGCTTGCCTTCGTACATGCCTTTTGAATTTTCCGTCAGCTTGTTCTGGATGTCGATAAACGCCTGGATGTTTTTTTCCAGGTAAGAGCCCATCATGCCCTGCATCGCATGGCCGTAATAGCGGATGATCTGCGACAGTGCGGCGCTGGAAAACATCGGCGAACCGTTCGATTCTTCTTCGAGGATGATCTGCAACAGAATACTGCGCGTCAGGTCTTCGTCGGACTTGGCATCGATGACCGTGAAAATTTCGTTGTCCAGCACGAGTTGCTTGACGTCGGTCAGGGTGATGTAGGAGCTGGTCTGGGTATCGTACAAACGGCGATTCGGATATTTCTTGATCAAGCGCTCGGCGCTCTTTTTTTCCCTAGTCATTAAAAATCCTGATCCTTTGCGTCGCAACGCATCAAAGTAGCGAAGCCCGATACATGCACCGGCAAGCGCACGTACGTTCACATTAAACAAAACCAATTATATTGCGGAAAACGTTAATTGCACGGAACGTGAGCAAATTCAACTATTGCTGCCCTATAACGCGTACCTGAAACCCTTACATGAAAGTACGGAAACGACCTGCATAGGCAACATCCCTATGCAGGCTCGATCAGTTCAGTCCGCCTTTGCTTTCACATAACGCCCCGGTGCCGGCTCAATCGGCTTGTATTTGTCATTGCCGAATTTGCGTGGCACAGGCCCCATTTTGCCGGCATGACTGACAAGAAATTTATCCCACTGCGGCCACCAGCTTCCGGGCATTTCAGTCGCGCCATCGAACCACGCCTGGGCATCGGACGCCGGTTGCTGATTGATCCAGTGACTACGCTTGTTCTTGGAGGCCGGATTGATGACGCCGGCGATATGTCCGGATGCACCGAGCACGAACTGGTTGCGCGCGATCTTGCCCGGATTGAGCAGCGCCATCGAACTGTACGCCGCCATCCATGGCACGATGTGATCTTCCCGCGACGCATACAGGAAGGTGGGTGCATCGATCTTGCCGAAATCGATTTTCTCGCCGCAGACAGTGACTTTACCCGGCGTGCTGAGATTGTTTTCCAGATAGGTATTGCGCAGATACCAGCAGAACATCGGACCCGGCAGATTGGTGCTATCGGCATTCCAGTACAGCAGATCGAACGGCGGCGGTTCAACCCCCTTGAGGTAATTCGATCCGACGTAGTTCCAGACCAGGTCGTTCGAGCGCAGACTGGAAAACGCCGACGCAAAATCGCGTCCGGCCATCAATCCACCTTTGCCAATGGCCTGCTCGCGCATCTTGACCTGCATTTCATCGATAAAGACATCGATGACGCCGGTATCGGAAAAATCGAGAAACGATGTCAACAGGGTCAGGCTGGCGATTGGATTGTCGCGGCGTGCAGCCAGTACCGCCAGCCCGGTGGCCAGCAGCGTGCCGCCGACGCAGAAGCCGAGCGCGTTGATTTTTTCCTGGCCGCTGATTTCCTTGACGACGTCGATGGCTTTGATCGTGCCTTGTTCGATGTAGTCGTCCCAAGTGACCTGCGACATCGACTTATCGGCATTGCGCCACGAGGTCAAAAATACGGTGTGGCCCTGCTCGACCGCATACCGCACCAGCGAATTTTCCGGCTGCAGATCCATGATGTAAAACTTGTTGATGCAAGGCGGCACCAGCAGTAACGGTGTTTTATAGACGGTTTTGGTCAGCGGCTTGTACTGAATCAGCTGGAATAGTTCGTTTTCGAAGACTACCGCGCCTTCTGTGGTGGCGACGTTGGTGCCGACCTCGAAGGCGTTTTCGTCGGTCTGCGAGATGCGGCCTTTCTTCATGTCGGCCAGCATCAGGGCGATACCCTTGGAAAGACTTTCGCCTTTGGTTTCGACAATCTTGCGTTGCGCTTCAGGATTGGTCGCAAGAAAATTAGCCGGCGACATCGCATCGACCATTTGCTGGACTGCGAACCGGATCTTTTGTTTTGCCTTGGGCGTTGCCTGCACCGCGTCTGCCATCGCGGTCAGAAAACGTGAATTAAGCAAGTAAGCGGCGGCATTGAAGGCATAAAGCGGATTTTCGCTCCAGGCCGATCCGCCAAACCGTTTGTCACCCAATGGCGGCGACTTCGATTGTGCGAGGTCTTGCCACAATACCGAAAACTCCTGCATGTAATCGCTCTGCAGTTTGGTCGCAACTGCGGGATCGATGGCGGCGCCCATTTGTCCGATCTGCGCGACCAGCGGTGCCGCATCGACCTGCGGCGCTTGCATGAAGGAGTTCCAGGCGGCGGGATTGGCCAGTTGCGCCATCCAGTCGGGAAAGGCAGGTTGAGTGCTTTGAGGGTTTGGCGTATTCATGCTCGGATCTCTTTTTTCGCGTATCGTGCAGGTTTGGAAAATCACTCGGGCTAGTATGCTAATCGTTGCCGTCGCATGGATCTACGTGGTTGTCATGATGGCGATTACCGAAGAAACGATCGTTGCCGGCGTCATGACATTATTGCTGTACGGCGTTCTGCCTCTCGGGATCATTCTATACTTAATGGCTACACCACAGCGCAAGCGCAAACGGGAAGCTGCAGAAAAACTTCGGCGCGACGCAGCGCAGTCAGACGCCGGCATCCCTTCGGAAAAGGAGTAGCGGCGCAGGGTCAGCGCAGCTTTGCCGCTGGAAAGCACCGACCCTAGCTTACTATCTGATCCAGATCAATGAAGCCATGCGTCCCGTGACACCATCACGCCGATAGGAGTAAAACTTCCGCGCGTCGGCCACTGTGCATAATCCGCCTCCGCTTACGCTGTCGATGCCGATCCGGCCAAGCGCCATCCGCGCCAATTGGTAGATATCGGCAAAATATTTGCCCGCCAGCCCGGGCATGAACGCATTCTCTGCGCGCGAGTCGCGTGCAGAGAATGCCGCCAGCACTTCTTCACCCACTTCAAAATTCGCCGGACCGATTGCCGGTCCCAGCCATGCAACGATGTCACCGGCACCCGCCATGCGCATCTGCGCCACGGTTTCTTCCAGTATGCCGGCAGCCAGGCCCCGCCAGCCTGCATGGGCCGCGCCGACCACGGTACCGTTTCGATCGCAGAACAACACCGGAAGGCAGTCGGCAGTGCCGATCGCGCAGACCACGCCCGGCTGCGTGGCAATGCTGGCGTCTGCCGCAGGCGCCTCCCCGGTTTCAGTCCGGATTGCTGCCGCGTCCGTGACCGTGTTGCCATGTACCTGCATCAACCACCGTGGATCGCCCGGCAACAGCGACCTGACGATTTCTCGATTTGCAGCTACGGCGGGGGCGGCGTCACCGACATGCGTACCCAGATTCAGGCCACCCCCGCCGCCGCCATCGCCGTAGGGAGCCTTGCTGACGCCGCCGCGACGGGTGGTGCTCAGCGCACCGATGGCAGCCGGTGCATCTGGCCAGTCAGGAATGATGCACTCCAATGTGGATTCGCCGGTCACGCCATTACCGCAGCCTTGATGCCGGAGCGTTCGATTAGCGACGCCAGATCCGGCGGTACTGCCGCCTGCCATTCGAGCGCCTTGCCGGTAACCGGATGAATCAGACCGAGCCGGTAGGCGTGCAGTGCCTGGCGGGGGAATACGGTCGTCAGGTGCTGCTTACCGTACAAGGCGTCCCCAACGAGCGCAAAGCCGATCGACTGCATGTGGACCCGGATTTGATGCGTGCGGCCGATTTCGAGCTGACAGCGCACCAGGCTGACCTGGCGGCTATCCAGC
>JACMQD010000146.1 GCA_014377155.1 Herminiimonas sp. | reverse complement strand
GATCAAAGCGAAAAGGGTGTTGCGAATTTCGGCTTAAGAGGGTGGCGGATGTTCTACCGGATTGGCGCGCGGATGAGGGAACGTGAATTGCGCAGACTTCGGGTCCGTCGTTCAAAGTAAAAGTGTCACCGCATTTTCGATGATCTCTCCTATGAACCCAACGCATTGGGTGACAGTATTGGGGGTCTGAGGTGCAGTGGAACGGAAAGCCGAGTTAAGGCCAGATTAGCCGATCTATTCGTCGTTCGCGGCGTCGCGCAACGGTCGCAGTTCGCCCTTGGCCACCGCATCCGGCACAGAAAACGAATACCGGCCGAGCATGTTGATGTGCTCATGCAGCAAGGGCGACAGCCGGGCCACGTCCTCATCCCTCACCTCAAAGCCGTCCGCGCGCAGCTGGGCCAACGCTGCCTCCATGTAGCTGGTGTTCCATAGCACGATCATGTTGAGCACCAGGCCGAGCGCGCCGAGCTGGTCTTCCTGCCCTTCGCGGTAGTGCTGCCGCAGTTCGCCGCGCTTGCCATGGAAGACAGCACGATCGACGCTATGTCGTCCTTCGCCACGATTTAACTGGGTCAGCGTGCCTCGGCGCATAGCTTCATCATCGATGTACGTCAGCGTGTGCAAGGTCTTGTCGATACGGCCGAATTCAGCGATGGCCTGAGCCAATCTGGTTGGGCGCTCGCCAACTTGTAGTGTGCGCATAATGCCGGCAGCCGATACCCGGCCGAGCTTGAGTGAACCGGCCAGACGCAGCATGTCATCCCAATGCGACTCGATCTTTTGCATGCTGATATTGTGTCCGGAGACGGAGTTGAGCAGTCCATAGTCGGCCTTCGCGTCGATTCGCCAGAAGCGGGTACCGCCGACATCGGCCAGGCGCGGACTGAATCGGTATCCAAGCAGGCGGAACAGTCCGAAAACCACATCGCTGTAGGCACCCGTATCCGTCATGATCTGCGTCGGCTGAAGGTCGGTTTGCTGCTCAAGGATGACGGCCAGAAGTACCAGGCTGTCGCGCAACGTGCCCGGCACGGTGATGTCGTTCAGCCCGGAAAACTGGTTCGATATCAAGTTGTACCAGGTGACCCCGCGCCCGACCCCAAAGTATTTCGGATTCGGGCCAGAATGCACCGACCGCACTGGCACCACGAATCGCATACCGTCGGCTGACGCGATCTCGCCGCCGCCCCATACACTGGCGAGTGCCGAACGGCTTTGCGCAGCGACCAGTAAGGTGTTTGCGGCGGTAATCGTGTCGTCGCGGAGGTAGTTCTGATCCACCCAGGACAACCTGTCGCGCTTGAGCGCCGGCACGTCGCCACGAATCAGCGGCTCCGGTCCCGTGTTGCATGCCTCAGCCATCAGCACCGCGCAGATGCTCACGTGCAGATCGGAAGCGCGCGCCGTTCGCTCCGATATATGGGTGAACGCGTCCGCAAAACGCGTGCGGGCTGCAATTTCCAGGATCAGTTCCGGCAGATCGACGCGCGGCAGCATGCCTGTGACCTTGGTGCGCAGCGCGATCAGCGACGCTGGTTCATCCATTCTGTCCAACGGACTGAGCACCAGTTCTGGTTTGTCGCCCACCGTGTCGAAGCGCACGGCCGGGTTGTCCGGTAGCCTGGCGGCGACCGCTCGATAGGTGCGGTCCAGTTCATCAGCCAGTGCGATTAAGGTTGGCCCCGGTACCGCCGATAGGCCCAGCGTGCGACAAATGATTGGGCGCGTGGATTCCCATTCAGTGTTGTCGAGCAGCCCGGCGCGCGGATCGGCGTAACGCCAGCTTGGGGCGACGAACACGTCGCGTCGGCGCAGCGCGATACGCAGTTCAGATAGAACACAGAAAGTGTAGGCATGAAAATCGATGCCGTTATCCTCGCACAGTACATGGCGTTGCCATGGTTTGGTGATGATCTCGCGTGGGGCATCGTTGCCCGGCGTTTTCACTGTCATGTTGGCGCGAAGCCAGGCGAACGCTGCGATGAACGGCTCACCGGCGGCGTTCGCGCCAAAGTGGATGTGTTCGGCCAGCGCCGGCAGAAAGCGCCGCACCGCCCAGGTATCAGTTTTAAATCGCTATTGACAACAATTTTGCACTCGCGATTGGCCGGCGGATAGGCGCGCTCACCGCGAATCGCACTTTCGGCCTGGTCGTCCAGTTCCTGGCCGACCGCCCATACGCGATTCCTGAGCCCGGCGGTGGAGATCGCTTGATCAACCGGCAAAATCTCTTTCAAGAGCGTCGTGGAGACCGCATACGGCAGATGCGCAGCCCACTTGACCTGAAGGTATTCCAGTTCGGGACTGACGCGCAACGGTAACGCCAATGCAAGCGGACTGAATGATTTTCTGCTCGTATCTTGACTGCACTGGCAGACACGCAGCTGCGGGCTGTCAATCGATACTTTGCCGAAAACCGTCCGGTATTGAATCGTGTGTTTCGCCTTGATCGACAGCGCTGCGCCGCATTGCGGGCACGTCCTGGATGCGACGACGACAACCTGCGCTTGTGCGGACGGATATCTTCCGTTGCTCGCATGATGCCGGTGGAGAAATGCCGGAGATTCGGGACATCCTGATGCATGCCCCATCCTCCTTTATCAGGCAGCCCGCCCATGGCATGGACTGGGAGGCTGCCGAAGTGTGGAAAACCTTGGACAAAAAGCGACCCGATAATGCACCTGGTCAACCATTTTTCTGTCGCGTGCACGGATTGCTGCAATGCGATATAGTGAGGTTGTCTCCTCCAATCCTTTTGGGAATGGATTTAGCCCACTCCCTATGGTCGAGTGGGCTTTTTTTATGGCGGTTCCATCAATGGTG
>JACMQD010000145.1 GCA_014377155.1 Herminiimonas sp. | reverse complement strand
GCGGCCAGAGACGAGCGGCCAAAGGCAAGCGGCAAAAAAATATACGGCCAGTCCACGATCGATCAATCAAACCCCGTCCGGACGCATTCTCCCGCTAAAGAAGAGAGCGCCTGGACCGATCTGATCGTGACTTGAAACGGTTGATTTTTTTCGTATAGACCCAAACCCGAATCTCAAGCTCGCTTCTACGCCCCCTTGTCCTGTCTGCGCCACAACAACCCCAACAACGGCTTCACGCTAGTCCCGTGCAACAGGATCGACAGCGTGATCACGATCAGCGTCAGCTGAATCAGCTCGCGCGCCAGATTCTGTGGCAAGCCATGCTGTATCGCATACATCAGATAATAGATCGAGCCAATGCCGCGCACCCCGAACCATGACGAGATCGTGCGAATCCGCCATGATGCGCCGCTGCCGATCAGCCCCAGTAGCACGCTCACCGGACGCACCACCGCGAACAGAAACACCGCCAGCCCTACCGTGCGCCAGCTCCAGAAACCGAAAAACATCATGCCGCCCAACAACAGCACCAGCATCAGCTCCGACAATCTTTCCAGATGCTCTTTGAACACCAGCGCTTCTTCGCTGACAATCGGCGGCGCTTCCACCGGCCCGCTGGCGTCACGGCTATCTTCGCTGCGCAACTGTTCCGGCTTCACCCCGATGGCCACGGCCAGCTTGAATTCGGTCTGCCGTAATGCCACCGCCGCAAAAAATACCGCCAGAAATCCCCATGCATGAAACACCAGGCTCAAGCCATAGACGATCGCAATCAGTCCCAATCCGACCAGGTCGTCGAGCACGTCGTGCTTTTGCTCGCGCCCGCGCAGCTTCCAGACCACATGGCCGATAGCAACCCCGCCGGCCACGCCGATGGCGATTGCCGCCGCCGTCGCCCACAACACATCGACCAGCATCCATTTCCAGCCGAATTCTCCGATTTCATGCAGCCCCAGCAACCCCAGCCCTAACATCACGAACGGAAACGCCGTGCCGTCGTTCATCCCCGCCTCGCACGTCAGCGTGAACCGCAACTGGTCGTTGTCGCCCGGATAGCGCGACTGCACGTCGGTCGCCAGTACCGGATCGGTAGGTGCCAGCACCGCGCCCAGCAACACGCCGGCGCCGAGCGGCAAGCCCAGCACCCAGACCGAAAACGCCGTGATGATGCCCACCGTGATGATCATCGACAGCGTCGCCAGCCGCAACGGCGGCATCCAGCGCGCCAGCTTGACCGGCACCGGCATTTTGACGCCTGCCGAAAAAAGGGAAATAAGGACCGCGATTTCGGTCAGCAGCTCGAGCAATGCCGACTGTTCGATCGGATCGAAATAAAAAACATTGAATAGCGTCGGGCCGAGCACAAGGCCGACCGCAAGGTAGATGATGGCCGACGTGACCGGCAAGCTCTTCAGGTGGCTCGCCGACAGACCCCTTGTCAGCATCAGCAAGCCGATCAAAACAAACCATGCTGCATTTGTCATTAGTTATCTCATGATGATTTTCGTCCCCCTAGGACTATGCAAAACAAAAATTGTTGCATTTTCAGAATCCATATGGGGAAATGCAGGCTTCCGGTGTGTTCGGCACCGATGCTTCCTGCGTGACAACACCGCTAATCTGCGTGCGGCAGGGCAGTCGCAGCCCGCATCAGTCGGCAGCGGCAACCTGTGACGTGACCGGTTTGCCGGCCGCCGCCGTCGATTCCTCCAGCCCCACCACTGCGGCATTCCTGAGCATCTCGGGATTGGACACGATCAGCACCGATCCTTTCTTGACCAGAATATTGAGCTTCAATAAGGTATGCAGCGCCCGCGACACGGTTTCGCGGCTGGTATTGACCATGATCGCGATCTCGTGCTGTTTCGGTAGCCCTTCGATCACAGTACCTTCATTAGTCACCCGCACAAAAAGCTGCAACTGCGCAAAAACCCGCTGGAACGCGTTCGGAATGCTCAGCAGCGTGCGCTGGTGCGACGACGCCCGCAGGACTTGGGAAAAATGCGTCAGCATGCGCTGCGCGATCAGCGGCCGGTTAAAGATCAGCGCCCGCGCTTGCGCACTCGGCAGGAAAGCCACATCCGACGTCTTGACTGAAATGATCGCCGCCGACCGGGGCTGACCGTCGATCACTGACAGTTCACCGAAATACGCGCCCGGCATGATGAAATGCAGGCCGATTTCCCGGCCGTCGGCGGTGATATCGACCACCTGCAATTTGCCGTCCAGCAGGAAAGCCAGATGCTCGGCTGCTTCACCCTTGCGCATGACGATGTCATGGCTCAGGTAGCTGCGGCTGGTCATCAGACGCGAAACGGTGGTCAGCGTGTCCTGGTCCAGCCCTTCCATCATCGGAATTTTTGAAACGATTTCTATCGGAATCGACATGACAATACGAGAATTGGTTGAACAGCACGACTTTGAGTGATTAGCCCCGGCAATTTTACATGCGCACGAAATGTCCTTGAGCCAATAAACCCGGCTGTCGGCATCTTTGTCTCTTTTCCGCAGCGACATGAAACGAGAATGGTTTTATCACATTTTTATCCGCAGAATTTTATAAAATGTGACATACATCACGATATTCGCACAAATTTGTGTGAGAATTATCACAAATTTCCAACGTGCATTACCAAATTAGTAAAAAAACGCCGCCACATATCCCAACTGCTATAATTTTTGCGACATGTTTTGCGGTTTGATATTAAACAGAACTGATTTGCGCTGTCGACTCGCGCTCGAGGAACACAATGCACGGACTCTTGTCGGCTCTCCGCCTGAAGACAGTCGCGCTGATCTGCATGGTCATGCTATCGGCAGGCGCCACCGCGGCCGACGTCGCCGGTTCGGTTTCGTTTGTCATCGGCGACGCCAGCCTGATCGGCGCCGACGGCAAGGCAACGCCGGTCGCGCGCGGGGACGCCGTCAATGCCGGGCTGACGCTGGCCACCGGTGCCACGGGCCACATCCACGTACGCATGATCGACGGCGCCTTCATCAGCGTGCGGCCACAATCGCGCCTGCGCATCGAAGACTACCGTTACGATGCCGCCACGCCTGCCAATAATCGCATCAAGCTCGTGCTCGAGCAGGGCGTTGCCCGCAGCATTACCGGCCGCGCCGGCGAAGCCTCCAAGGAAACCTACCGCCTCAATACGCCGCTGGCCGCCATCGGCATCCGCGGTACCGATTTCGTAGTACAGGCCAGCGCCGACATTACCCGGGTCACTGTCCAAAGCGGCGCGGTCGTCATGTCGCCGCTGTCGGCAGACTGTCTGGCAAGTGCGATCGGGCCCTGCAAATCGGCTGCCACGCGCGTGCTGACGGCCGCCATGCGCAATGCGTATCTCGAACTGCGCAGCCGCAGCGAAGTGCCGCTGCTGGTGCCGGCCGAAAAAGCCCTGGAATCACCGAACCTGCTCGCGCCGCCGCGTCCCGAAGAGCCAAAAGTCTCCACCGACCGTCAATCCAAGGCCCCGGCCGGCGTCGAACCCCGCGATGCCGTACGTCAGGCTGCTGCCGATGTCATCAAGACACGCGTCGATGCCTCGCAGGTGCCGCCGGCCGTCGTCATCGAGCCGCCAACGGTCGTCGTGGTCGAGCCGCCGCCACTGCCGCCGGTTGTCGTCATTGCCGCCCCGCCGAAGTTCTGGGGGCGCTGGACCGACTCCGGCAAGCCGCTGCTCGAAGGGGTGCCGGTCGACGCCGAACCGGTCCTCCTGCTCGACAATCAGATCCTGTTCGGTGAAAACGGCCGCCGCAACAATTTCGCGCTGCCCGGCTCCGGCACCGCCGCATTCAAACTGGCGGGCTCCGACGCAGTCATCGTCAACGGCAGCAGCACCGGCCTGGCGACCGTCAGCAGCGGCAGTCTGGCGATCGATTTCAGCGCGCGCCGGTTCGACACGGCGCTCACCGTCAACAGTACCGGCAATGCGCCGGTAGCGATCCAGTCGAGCGGCCGTGTGTTTGCCGATACCGGCAGCTTCGTCAATGACGACAACACGACCGGGACCAAGGTGCTTGGTGCGCTTTCCAAGGATTCCGACCAGGCCGGTTACCTGTTCCAGCGCATCCTGCCAAGCGGGACCCGTATCGAGGGCAGCACGCGCTGGGTTCGCTGATTGGCGGCTTTTCCCTATCGACGGGCGCTGCGCCTGTTGCTGGTACAAGGCAGTCTGTGGCTGGCGCTGGCGGGGTCGGTCATGCTGCCGACGTTCCTGCCCGACGTGTTCCGGCCCCTCGATTTTGCGCTGGATGACTGGCGTACCCGTTTCGATCTGCAGGCCGGACCGGAATCGCGCATCGTCATCATCGACGTCGACGAGCGCAGCATCGCCCGCCAGGGCGCCTGGCCGTGGCCGCGTCCCACTATCGCCCGGCTGCTGCAGATCCTGATCGACGACTATGGCGTCGCCAGCATCGCCATCGACATGGTGTTTCCCGAACCGCGCCCCAATGACGATGTCCTCGATGTCCAGTTCAAGCGCGCACAGCTGACCGGCGCAGTCGTCTACGACCTCGAACATCGCGATTTGCCGATGCTGCGACTGGCGCTGCCGTCGCCGATCCCACTGCGCACGGCCGACCAGGCCCCGCGCATCGACGGCTCACCGGTGGTGGCCAACCATGCGGCGATCATGCCGGGCCGGGTAGGGCACATCAATCCGATTTTCGACACCGACGGTGCAGTGCGCCGGGTTTATCCGATCATCTGCAACAAAGGCGCCGACTGCCTGCCGAGCCTGACCGTCAATTCCTATGCCGGCATGCTGGCCCATCCCAAGCTGGACCTGCATCGCGGGCAGGGGCTGCTGTCGCCTGCATGGGAACTCGCCATCAATGCCGACGACGGCACCGCCATCGCCACCATTCCGGTATCGCGCGGCGGCGAGCTGGTCGTACCTTACCGCCACAACAAGAAAGACTGGGTTTCGATCTCGGCCTCCGACATCCTCGACCACAAACCCGCGCCCGGCCTGCTCAAAGGTGTGATGGTGCTCATGGGCGGCACCGCACTCGGCTTGTCCGACGTCATCGCCACTCCCATCAGTCCGGTTGCCGCCGGCCTGGAACCCCATGCCGAAATTCTCTCTGCGCTGCTCGATAACGACTTCGCCTATGTGCCGCAATGGGGACTGGTGCTCGACGTGTTGCTGCTGTTCCCGTTTTGCCTGTTGCTGGCCTGGCTGCTCGGACGCTTTTCCAAGCCCAGCCATCGGGTCGCGGTATTTCCGGTCTGGTTCGCGCTGACCTGGGCTTGTGGCGCGGCGGTGTCCATTTTCGCACTGCGCAGCGCCAATCTGCTGCTGCCGCTGTCGCCATTGCTGCTGTTTCCGCCACTGGCTCTGGCACTGACCTTGCTAGCCGAACTGTACCGAACCGGCGCCGAGCGCGCCGGCATTTTCTCGCTGCTGTCGGCCTATTTGCCGCGCTCGGTCGCGGCCCGTCTGGTCAGCGTTTCGCAAGCCGGCGCACCGGTGGACAACGCCGTCGATGCGTCGCGCCGTGAAATCACGGTCATGTTGGCCGACATCCACGGCTTTGCCGGCCTGACCGAAAACCAGTCGCCGGAAATCGTCGCGCGCCTGATGCAGCGCG
>JACMQD010000144.1 GCA_014377155.1 Herminiimonas sp. | reverse complement strand
CATTGTTTTCCCAACCACCGCCGATTGCCTTGTAGAGATTGACAGCAGCCGACAGATGCGAGCGTTGTACGTCGATCAGGCTGGACTGGGTCTGTAACAGGTCACGCTGCGCCGTCAATACGTCCAGATAGCTGGTGTATCCATTGTCGTACCGCAGACCGGCCAGACGTAACGTATCTTTTAGTGCAGCGGTTCGACGTTGGGTCGCGCCGTAGATCTGCTCGTTGGCGGCCATGGTCACGAGTGAATCGTGGACATCCTTGAACGCATTCTGCACCGTCTGCACGTAATGCGCCTTCGCCTGGGTTTTGCGTGCTTCGGCACCCGACACCAGTGCGCCGATAGCGCCAGCACGGAAAATCGGCTGGGTCAGACCGGCCCCGAGATTCCATAGTATCGACGACGGATTGATCAGATTCTTCAGCGCGTTGGACTCGTAACCGACACCGCTGGTAAGCGTCACGCTAGGAAAGTACTGTGCTTTGGCTTGGCCAACATCGGCATTGGCGCCGACCAGGTTCTGTTCGGCCGCGACGATGTCGGGACGCCGATCCAGCAGGTCCGCAGGCAGATTGGCCGGCACGGTCAACTGGGCATACAGCATGTCGATACTCTGGCCGCGCGGAATCACAGGTGCCGCGATCTCGCGTGGTGAACGACCGAGCAGCACGGCGAGTACAGATTCCGTCAATACCACGAACTGCTTTGCCTGTGCTGCCGTTACTTCAGTCGCGGCAACCTCGGCCTCGGCCTGATGCAGATCGACCGCGCCGATCGAGCCGGCTGCCAATCGTTTCTGCTGCAGGCGCAGGTTTTCCTGGCGCGTTCCCAATGCGGATTCGGCCAATTGCAGCTGAGCGTCATAGGAGCGCAACGCGAAATAGTTCTGCGCGATGTTTGAATACAGGCTGGTTTCTACAAAACCTTTGCTGGCCTGCTGCGACAAAAGACGCGCCCGTGCCGCTTCATCGGCGCGCGACAGTTTTCCCCAGAAATCCAGTTCCCATGATGCATTCAGCCCCATCTGGAAATCCTTGCGGTAGACATTGAAGCCGGGTGGAACCAAGTCTGAATTCTGCGTATTGCGCGTCCTCTTGGCAGAAAAATTCGCATCCACCGCTGGGTAACGATCGGCATTGGCGACCGCCAGGGTGGCGCGCGCTTCCTCGACGCGTCCAGCCGCGAGTACGAGATCTTGGTTGGCGGCCTGCGCTTCACCGAGCAGTTGATCGAGCACCGGATCCTGGAACGATTTCCACCAGTTCCGCAGCGCTGCGTCGTCGACAGTGGCGGTATGCATAACACGGGCTTCGGTCGAATAACCGGGCTTTTGCTCCGTGATGCCGCCAGTCGTCGGCAGATCGAAAGCAGGGCGCTGGTAATCTGGTCCGACGGTCGTGCAGCCTGCCAGCAGCAAGGCTGAAAACAGCACAGAAAACCGGGATGACGACGATCCCGAAAATTTGGGATTAATCATGTTTGGGATCCTCTACAGCATGGTTCAATGCGTGATGCACTTCGGGATGATGAAAATCTTCTTCGGTAGTCTTCAGGCGTTTGTCGTTAATCAGCTTGAAGAACAGCGGTACGAAAAAGATTGCCAGGAACGTCGCCGCCAGCATGCCGCCGAGTACGCCGGTGCCGAGCGACTGCCGCGCGGCAGCGCCTGCACCACTGGAAAAAGCCAGCGGCACTACGCCGAGAATGAAGGCGAGCGACGTCATCAGGATCGGTCGGAAACGTAGCCGTGCCGCTTCCAGGGCTGCGGCGACCGGCGCATATCCTTCGTTCACCTTCATCACGGCGAATTCGACAATCAGAATCGCGTTTTTCGCAGAAAGCCCGAGCAGCGTGACCAGCCCGATCTGAAAATATACATCGTTGTTGAAGTGGCGAAGATACACCGCCAACAGTGCGCCAAAAATACCGAACGGCATGGCCAGCAGCACCGAGAACGGCAACGACCATTTTTCATATTGCGCAGCGAGGATCAGGAAGATCATCAGAACACCAGCGCCGAGTGCAATCCCGGCAGCATTACTGCTGCGTTTTTCCTGGAACGAGGCACCGCCCCAGTCATAGGTCACGTCAGCCGGCAACACGTTTTTCGCAGCACGCTCCATGGCGATGATCGCCTGGCCCGAACTGTATCCGGGTTTCGCATCGCCCAGCACCTTGATCGCGGGTAGCGCGTTGAAGCGCTCGACCGAATCCGGGCCACTGACGAATTTCACGGTCGTAAAGGCGCGCACCGGGATCATCTGTCCGCTTGATGAACGCACATACATGTCGCCAAGGTTGTCCGGCTTGGCGCGGTACTTGCCTTCGGCCTGCAGCTGCACGGTATAGATACGCCCGTTCTTGTTGAAATCGTTAACGTAATAACTACCCATCGTGGCGGCAAGGGTGTTGTAGATATCCGCCAGACCGACGCCCATCGACCGTGCTTTTTCGTTGTCGACATCGACGTAGATCTGCGGCGAATTGGCCTGGAACAGCGTCTTCACCCCTGCGAGTTCGGGCTGCTTGTTGGCTTCGGCAATCAAAGCGGGCAATAGTCCCGCCAGTCGCTTGACGCCACCTTCGCCCTTGTTCTGCAGATAGAACTCGAAGCCGCCGGTCTGACCGAGTCCCTGGATCGCCGGAGGACTGAAGAACAGCGGCAAGCCCTCCTTGATGCGTCCGGTTTTCATGTAGCTCTCGCCGACTAGCTGTTGTGCCGAATGCGAACGGTCTTCCCACGGTTTAAGCGGGAAGAACATGGTTGCAGCTGACGATTTCAAACCGCCGCCGCCCAAAAAATCCAGTCCGACCAGTGAGAACACCGTGTCGATATCCGGGTTCGATTTCAGCGCATCCTCCATTTGCCTGACCATGGCGTCGGTACGGTTCAGCGATGCACCCTCGGGCAAAATGGCGGCACCGATGAAGTAGCCCTGATCCTCGTCCGGTACCAGTCCACCCGGTACTGAGCGCCACAGCAAGGCTGCCAGCGCCACCATGCCGACGAACAGGACGATGCCGAGTAATGCCCGTTTCATGAAGAAGGTCACGCCACTTGTGTAATGCTTTGTCAGTTTCAGAAAACCTGAATTGAAATGGGCGAAAAAGCGGTGATGGTTTTCAGCATGAGGTTTAAGCAGCACTGCGCACAGGGCCGGCGTCAAGGTCAACGCAACGATCCCGGAGAGCACCACGGCGATTGAAATCGTCACCGAAAACTGACGATACAATTCGCCCGCCAGGCCGCCCAGGAATGCGATCGGTCCGAACGCTGCCACCAGTACCAGCACGATCGCGATCACCGGTCCGGTCACTTCATGCATGGCCTCTATCGCCGCGTCCTTCGGACTCATGCCTTCTTCGTTCATCAATCGTTCGACGTTCTCCAGCACCACGATGGCGTCATCGACCACGATACCGATCGCCAGCACCATGCCGAACAGCGTCAGTGTGTTGATGCTGTAGCCGAGCAGATGCAGGCCCGCCATCGTACCGATCAGCGAGACCGGCACCGCAAGCGTCGGGATAATCGTGGCACGCCAGCTTTGCAGGAACAGGTAAACAACGACGAACACCAGCAGCATCGCTTCAGCGAGCGTCTTCAGCACTTCGCGGATCGACTCGGTAACGAACGGCGTCGTATCGTAAGGTGTCGTGTATTCCATGCCCTGTGGGAATCTTGACTTTAAGTCTTTCAGCGTGTCTTCGACTGCCTTGCGCGTATCGAGCGCGTTGGCGCCGGTCTGTAGAAAGACACCGATGTTGGCAGAAGGATGGCCATTGACCCGGCCGTAGAGGTTGTAATCCAGCGAACCCAGCTCGACGCGCGCCACATCCTTGACCCGTACGGTCGCGCCGCCAGGTGCGGTCTTGACGATGATGTTGGCGAATTCTTCCGGTTCCAGCAGACGTCCCTTGGCGGTCACCGTCATGGTCAATTCTTCGGTATTGCCGGGCGGTGCGCCGACCTTGCCGGCGGCGTACTGCGCATTCTGTTCGGTGATCGCATTGGAGATGTCGCCAACAGTGATACCGAGCTGTGCCATACGGTCCGGCCGCATCCAGATTCGCATCGCGTAGTCCTTGGCACCGAAAATCTGCACATTGGTCGTCCCGGGAATACGCTTCAACGCATCGAGCACGTTCTGGGTCGCATAGTTCGACAGATACAGGGCATCGAAGCGGTTATCCGGCGAGAACAGCGCCGCTACAACCAGAAAGTTGGCCGAACTCTTGGAAACCGTTACGCCCTGGCGTCGTACTTCCTGGGGTAAT
>JACMQD010000143.1 GCA_014377155.1 Herminiimonas sp. | reverse complement strand
TTATATTCACCGCACCGGTCGCACCGGCCGCGCCGGCGCCACCGGCCAGGCGATCTCGCTGGTTTGCGCCGATGAAGTCGAGCTGCTGGCGGCGATCGAAACCCTGACCCGCCAGACCTTGCAGCGCATCGACGAGCCGGGGTTCGAGCCGGAACATCGCGTCCCCGACACCGATGGCAGCGGGCAGGTTGTCAAAAAACCAAAGAAGCCCAAGAAGCCGAAGCCGTTCACCAAGCGCTGAAGATCGCGCTGCCGCATTTACGGTCAGCCTTCCGCTGGTCGGAGGTACCGCGCAGGTTTCGCTTGAACCTTCGCTCGCCAGCGATGACGCGACGCGTGCCTCGATGGTCAACGACAATTTCTCTGATCGGTAAATCATCCCGTAGGTAAGGCGCATTTGCAGCGATGTCGGGTTAGATCTCGGGTAGCCCTCGGCTGGCGCACTCGATGCCATCGCTTCGATTTACCGCCGCTTCCGACTGGCGTTTCGCTCGTGAGTAAGCCGCGCGGTTGGACGACTCCGGCAATCTTCCCTGCCAATGATTGACTTGTGCCATCCTTTTATGTTTCCATATGGAAACTTATAGTAATACAAGTTATGATCAATTTCCCGTATTTTTGACGCCGAGCCAATACAAAGGCGCAACGGCCGTTAGTTTCAAACCGAATACACCCGATGACTGCGTACCATGACATGAACAACTTTCTCCCTTTACATTATCAAATCGCTCGTCAAGCAAAAATGCTAGCCAGTTATTTTCCGGATGCGTTCGCAGTCGATTTGGCGCACCGCATGAAGATAGGCACTGAAGTCGTGCCGACGCTATGCAACGGGCGGACCGTCCTTAATCTCGATTTCTCTGTACCGGACCGCTTTCTTGCGCAGACGGGCATGGGCGCGACGATCTTCGTCAAGCGCGGTGATGATTTCGTCCGGATATCGACATCAGTGAAAAAGGAAAACGGCGAACGCGCTGTCGGCACTGTGCTTGACCATTCTCAGGCAAGCTACAAGGCGCTGATCGCCGGGCAGGCGTATGTCGGGTATGCGCAGATTTTCGGCCAGCAGTACATGACCAAATATGATCTGATCCGGGACGCGGGCGGCAACGTCATCGCTGTACTCTATGTCGGCATCAATATCAGTGATCGACAGCATCTCGGTATCGCCACCAAAGTCAGTGCATTGACATTTATTCTCGTCGGCGGCATCTTGGCACTGTATATCTGGGCCTATGGCAATGCCATGTCAGAGCATGCATCGAACATGACGGCGCAACATCTGTCGCAACTGCAGTTGCGCTACGGTGTGCTGGCTTTCGTCGCACTATTATTTGCTGTCGCTATCTTGAATGGTGCGCTGCGCAAAATGGTGACCCGACCGTTGACGGAAGCTATGACAGCGGCACAGCAGTTGGCCAAGGGCGACCTGACGACCCAGATCCATGTCGGCCGGCGTGATGAAATCGGTCAGCTCATGCAAGCTATAAACGGCGTCGGCCAAGGCCTGGCGGGCGTCGTCGGTACCGTGCGAGCCAGTACCGATCGTATCAATCTCGCCTCGAGCGAAATTGCCACCGGTAATGCCGAGCTATCCTCGCGGACCCAAGCGCAAGCCGGTGCGTTGACGCAGACCACCGCGTCAATGCAAAACTTCACCGTGGCCGTCAAGCGCAATGCCGACCATGCGCATGAGGCGGGGAAGCTGGTTGCGTCGGCCTCCGCTCATGCGCTGCAGGGTGGGGAAGTGGTGAGCCAGGTGGTTGCTACCATGGGTTCGATCAAGGACAGTTCGCGCAAGATCGTCGACATCATCGGCGTCATCGACGGTATCGCTTTCCAGACCAATATCCTGGCGCTCAACGCATCGGTGGAGGCGGCACGCGCCGGCGAGCAGGGGCGGGGGTTTGCGGTCGTGGCGACCGAAGTCCGAAACCTTGCACAGCGCTCGGCAACGGCGGCCAAAGAAATCAAGATGCTGATCGCCGACTCGGTCGAGAACGTCGAGACCGGTAGTAAACTTGCCGATGGAGCTGGCAAGGCGATGGAAGAAATTGTCGCCTCGGTGCAAGACGTGACCAGCATCATGATGCGCATCGCCGCGGCCAGCGACGAGCAAGGCAAAGACATCGACGAAGTCAACTGCGCAATTGGCGACATGGATGACATGACGCAAAAAACCAGTACCATGGTCGCGAAAGCAGCGAGCGCGGCGCAAAGCCTGCATGGCGAGGCCGCACAGTTGTCGAAGAACGTGAGCCTCTTCAAGCTTGCGCAAGATGCAAAGAGCGGCAAGCGCGTGCCTGCCGGTGCGCGCTGACCAACGTCCCTTCAGCCGTACGACGATGCCGAAGTTCGCATCCTGCGTTGATCGGCGCGCTCCTTTATTTCGGACGCGGCCGCTTCAACACCGGCTGCACCGCCTGCAAGCGTCCTGACCGGAGTTCGACGACGGTCTTGGCGACCGCCCGCGCGACGTTGCGGGTTTCTTCCTGCACCGCTGTATCGGCGTCGAGCGTGTCATGGCTGGTGGCATACGGTTCGTAATAGCCGATATAGCGATCCAGTCGCGCCTGCACACCGGCATCGATGAATCCCATCCAGTCGAACCAGTCCGACAATCCACGCCGCGAATCCTCGATCCCGGCCACGTCGCCATGCACCACAAGTCCATAGGCGCGTCCGGACAGATGCTTGGGATAATCCCATCCGGCCATTTCAAGATCTTTAGCGATGGCTGCCTTCTTGCCCTGAGTCGAGGTCGGATCAGCATTGCCGCCGTCGGCGCACACCAGTCGGTCGATCATCAGCTTGATCGGACTCGGGCTCTGATACCAGTACACCGGCGAGACGATGATCACTGCATGAGCGGCAGTCCAACGCTCGTAGATTTCATTCATCCAGTCATTGGTCTGGTTCAGTGAATGGTTCGGATAGCAACTGCACGGCCAGTGGCACAGGGGCATCGCCGTCGAGACGCAGCCCTTGCAAGGATGAATTTTGCGGCCGTATTCCGATGTGAGCAGGCTCAGGTCGAGCACGTCGGCGTCCATGTCGGCCTGTTCGAGGATCTCCTTGGCCAGTCCGACCAGACGAAACGATTTCGACATTTCGCCGGGACAAGTGCCATCGTTGCGCGCCGAGCCGCAGATCAGTAATACCCGAGAACGTGTGGCCGGATCAGCCCAGCGCTGTTGTGCAGCCTCGATGCGCCGCTTGGTGTCGAGCCATTCGACCGCCAGGTCGTAGTCGGGATCCTTGAAGCCGGGACCGGCTTTTTGGGTGATCGGCGCTTTGCGACCGTCGACATAGGCCTGCCACGCGATTTCTTCCAGACGTGCAATTGATTCATCTTCATTGCGGAAGGCCGGATCGACGAAGGACTGTCGAAAGCGGACGCTGAATTCGGGACGCGCCAGATGGGCAGGCGCCTGGCCTTTGCGGATTTCGATCATGAGTAGCCTTTCGTGGCGGTGGGAATGAACGATGCCACGGTCGAGCGCGACATGAAGCCCACGCTAACGGACTGTATCTTGACGGTCTGTTCGGTATCGAACACAAGAATCGCCGGCAGTTATTTATAGACTGCCACCTGCTCATGCTACGTGCGATCTCGTCGCGGCAAGTCGGTTGCCGGTGGCGTCATATCAGCGGAGCCCACGCCAGTTGTCTGGCATACGCCGCCTTTTTGTTCATGATGGTGTCGATGCGGGAAATGGCCATCCTGCCTTGGTGGTCGCCGCCGCCACTGTCGCTGTCGAGTTCCAGAACCTCGTTTGCGCCAAGCGAAAGCGCCACATGCTGGCCGTCTTCGCCGAACAGCACGACATGCCCCGCGGGAATATCGATGCAGCGCATATCGAGATGGTCTGCAGAGCGCGCTGCCAGGTTGGTGACGATGGTCGAAGCTTGCCCTGCACGATCCAGAATGTTCTTAATGAACGAACAGATTTTTAGGGACCCGGCATCCGTCTGATGATCGACCAGACCGATCATGTTCCTGGCCGCCGCCTTGTCGATCAGGCCCGCACGGAAAGCCCCATACAACACGCTCTCCCAGCAATTCATCCTGTCTGGTGCCGGGCCTTTCCTGAAAAGCCATTGGTGAAACGGTTTGCCCTGTTCGAGCCGCACGCCGATCTCCGGCACGCGAAACGAAGGCGGGCCCCATGCGATCTGGTTTTCGTGCAGCATTATTTGCATTTCATCGCGTAATCGTTCTTGTGGAGACGTGCAAGCGGTGTGATTTGACAGTTTTGATGCAGGCGCTGGGCTAAGCGAATCCGTGCTAGCGGCCTGAGCGGTAATTTGCATGCCACGCAGTCTGTGCGACGTGCCACGTTCGGTCAATGCCAGTCCTGCAAGGGGCGATTCGTTTGATGTCGTCGCCGCGTTTTCGGGGTTGGCTTGGGAGTACGGAGCTGGCGGTGTCGCGTGTGTTTCTTTCGCTTCAACATCGGCAAGCTTACGAGCAGACAGAACGATGGGCCGATTTTCGCCAGCAGCTTTCATATAAATTCTCGCAATAACCAAGAAAGTAGGAACAAACGGCGACCTTACCGCAAAATTAGTATCGGTCGATTCAACCTGCTAGAAATAGGAAGTGTTACGCAGATCGGTTGAATCCGCCAGTCCTGTTGGTTAGCATACGGTCAACTTTTATTCTCGCGTTCTCCTGCGCCTTTACCGGAAGAAACAGCGCAGCGCCTCCGAGATACGATAGACTGCTCTCCTTCGCATACCGCCGATGACAGCAAGCACAGGAGCAATTTCACATGTCTGGAGATGGATTTCACGTACACGGCCCGCATGATCACGAGATCGAACACGTCGCGCAGCATGGCGGTGACAGCTTCACGTCGCGCATAGCGGTGCTGACCGCCGTGTTGTCGACTGTCGGCGCACTCTTCGGTTACATGGGCGGCCATTCTCAAAATGCGGCTCTGCTCTACAAGAACGAAGCAGCGATTCAAAAGACCTCTGCCTCGAATCAGTGGAATTATTACCAGGCCAAAAGTAACAAACAAAATTTGGGAGAACTGTCGGTCACGCTCACCAGCGGCGACGCCCAGAAAAACTTTTTGCAGGCGGTCGAGCGCTACAAAAAGGAGAAAGAAGAAATCAAGCTCGCTGCCGAGGCACTGGAAGCAAAAGCTACGGCGGCAGACAAAAAGAGCGAACAGGAAATGCATGTGCATGAGCGCTGGGCACTGGCAACGACGTTGATGCAGGTTGCCATTGCGTTGTCCGCCATTACACTGTTGACCCGAAAACGATGGATGCTGGTCGGCGTGTATGGTGCAGCAGCGACGGGACTGGCGGCAGGCGTCATGGGCTATTTGCATTTGTAAGCGCAGATGTATCCGTTTCGACGGTTTGGTCGATGCTTGATCGCGCTTTGCTGGGCGCTGTCGTGCACGCTGTGGTGGACCGCTTCGCATGCCAGCGAACCTTGCCGGATCGCGTTCGATATCGGTTCGTCCGGCATCAGGGCAGGGGCTTCCAACAGCGACGTCATCACCCGGGCCAACATCGACTACCTCGCCGCGTTGCGTGTCGGCGGCAGCCTTGACCAAACGGTTGCGCCGACCGTTGCAGCGTTTCGTGGACTGACCGAACAGGGTGGCTTTGCCACGGATTGCCTTCGTGTGGGGGGTGGGTATTCGGCGTGGCGCCTGGCGTTGCAGCAAGATACCGGTAACGTCATTGCAAATCTGGCGACCATCAAACAGGCAAGCGGTGTCGCGGTACTGGTCATCCCGCAAAATGTCGAGGGCGGCTATGGCTTTTTCGGCGCACGCCAATTGCTGGGTGACCGCCTGGTAACGAGTCATGTACTCGACATCGGTGGTGGCAGCCTTCAGATCGCCGGCGAGCGGACGAGTTTTGGCGACGCGCTCGGTCAGAAGCTGTGGCATCAGCAACTTTGCCTGGCCCTGCGCGACACGAAGGAACAACCTTGCGTGCTGGCACCGATGGCGAAGGACGAACGTGCGATAGCCCGCGCGCTGCTTGCACAAAAACTCGACGGTATCCGCATGGCGTTACCGGATCAGATAACGATCACGGCGGTCAGCCGGCCCGTCACGCAGGGTGTCGCACCTGCAGTAGCCCGCTTATTGTCGAAACCACCGGGGCAGCCGGTCTTGTCCGGTGCCGAGCTCGCCTCTGCGATCGAGCAGATCGGCGACCTGACGCTTGAGGAAACCGCGCTAAGCCTGGGTATTCCCGTCGAATATGCCGCTTATCTTCTTTCAGACATGCTGCTGGTGGAAGGGCTGTTGCAAGCGACGGCGACCGACCAGCTGCA
>JACMQD010000018.1 GCA_014377155.1 Herminiimonas sp. | reverse complement strand
GATGATTTGAGGTGTGTCGGGTCTTCTATTTTATAATGCCGGGATTGACTTAAACCATTGGAACCTCGTGAAATTCATCATTGACAATATCTGGCTGTTCGGACTGGTCCTTCTTTCGGGTGGCGCATTGCTGTTGCCAATACTGCAAAGGCGTGGCAACAAGGTGTCGCTGTTGCAGGCAACGCAACTGATCAACCAGGGCAAGACCCTGATTCTGGACGTGCGCACGGCCGAGGAATTCGCCGTGGCCCATGTGCGCGACGCCAAGAACATTCCCCTGAAAGATCTGCCCAAGCGCATCGGCGAACTCGACAAGTTCAAGGCAAAGAGCGTGGTTGTCGTCTGTTCGTCAGGGGTGCAATCGTCGAAGGCCACCGGCCAGCTGAAAAACGCCGGCTTCAACGACGTGTATAGTCTTGATGGTGGATTGGCTGCATGGCAAGCGCAAGGGCTGCCGACAGCCAAGTAAATAGGAGAAAAAACCATGACAGCCCATGTATTGATGTATAGCTCTGGCGTATGCCCCTACTGCACGATGGCCGAACGGCTGTTGAAGGCCAAGGGCGTCGACATCATCGAAAAAATCCGCATCGACCTCGATCCGCAGCAGCGCGCCGCCATGATGGAACGCACCGGGCGCCGTACGGTGCCGCAGATCTATATCGGCGACACCCATGTCGGTGGTTTCGACGACCTCAACGCACTCGACCGAGGCGGCAAGCTCGACGCCCTGCTGCAAGGCGCCTGACGTTGAGCGTCAGCGTGTAGGCTCATCTTTAGCGGGCGGCCCGGCGGTCGCCCAATTTTAATCCCAACGAAAGTGCTTCATGTCCGACGAAACTCTGCAACCCGTTTTTCAAATCCAGCGCGTCTACCTCAAAGACCTGTCGCTAGAACAGCCGAATTCACCCGCCATCTTCCTCGAGCAGGAAGCCCCGCAGATCGAAGTCGCGGTCGATGTCGGCGCCGAGCCACTGGCCGATGGCATCTTCGAATCGACTGTCACCATCACTGTGACCGCCAAGATCAAGGACAAAGTCGCGTTCCTGGTCGAAGGCAAGCAAGCCGGTATTTTCGAGGCGCGCAACATCCCGGACGAGCAACTCGATCCGCTGCTGGGTATCGGTTGCCCTAACATCGTTTATCCGTACTTGCGCGCCAATATCGCTGACGCTATCACGCGCGCCGGCTTTCCCCCGGTACACCTGGCAGAGATCAATTTCGAAGTGTTTTATCAGCAGCGCCTGCAAGCCATGGCGGATCAGCAGCAACAGCAGAATGCCGCTGGTCTGGTGATGCCCGACGGCTCGTCGGCCTCCCTCAACTAAGAAATTTGCGGACGCCGCCGCGCGTCCGTATCCACCGTCGCTCGCCATCCGGTATGCGCCCGATGTACGGCGGCGCGCCGGTGGACCGACTTTTCCGAGAAAACTTCATGAACCATTTCCGCGTAATGGCGTGCTCTGCCGCCTTGCTGGCCACCACGGCAGGCAGCGTCCTCGCTGTCGATTTCAGAAGCGTCGCTGGAACGCCGGCGGTGCTGTACGACGCGCCATCTGAAAAAGGCCGCAAGGTTTTCGTGGCACCGCGCGGCATGCCGGTCGAAGTCGTGCTGGTCTATGGCGACTGGACCAAGGTGCGCGATGCGGCCGGCGATCTGTTCTGGATCGAATCGAAAGCCCTGGCCACGAAGCGCACGCTGGTGGTCCGGACCGCTGGCACGCGGGTCCGAGCAAGTGCCGATGATAACGCGGCGACCATCATGACCGCCGACAAGGGCGTGCTGCTGGACCTGGCCGAGCCGGTCTCGTCCGGTTGGATCAAGGTTCGCCACCGCGATGGTTTGGGCGGCTTCCTCAAGGCCACCGATGTGTGGGGCGACTAAGTGCTTTTTCCCTGCTGCGATAGGCATCCGGTGCGCTGGCATCGCACACAGCCGGATGACTGACCGATGAACATCACCATCCTGGGCGCCGGGGCATGGGGCACGGCGCTGGCGATGTCGCTCGCAGCGCGGCACGCGGTGTTGCTGTGGGGGCGGGATGCCGAGGCGATGCGGACGGCGTCCGCGCAGCGCGAAAACAGCGCTTACCTGCCTGGTTTTGCCTTGCCCGAGCGGTTGGCCGTGACTGCCGACTTCGCCGCTGCGATCGCCCATGTCGGCGGCACAGGCGCGGCTGCCAACGACTTGTTGATCATCGCCTCGTCGGTTGCGGGCCTGCGTCCGCTACTGCTGCAATTGCGCGGTCATGCGTTGCCCAATCTGGTCTGGCTTTGCAAGGGGTTGGAGGAAGCTACGCGGCTGTTGCCGCATCAGGTGGTGCGCACCGTGATCGGCGACGCGGTCGCAGTCGGTGCGCTGTCGGGTCCTTCGTTTGCGCAGGAAGTTGCGCGCGGCATGCCGTGCGCGCTGACGATCGCCTCCGATGACGCCGCCTTGCGAGATCTGGTGGTGGCGGCAATCCACGGTCAGTCGATCCGGGTCTATGCCACCGATGACATCGTCGGGGTGGAGGTTGGCAGCGCAGTCAAGAATATCCTGGCCATCGCCACCGGCGTGAGCGACGGCCTCGGGCTCGGGCTCAACGCCCGCGCCGCCCTGATCACGCGTGGTCTGGCTGAGATCACCCGTCTGGGAAGCGCGCTTGGCGGACGCACCGAAACCTTCATGGGATTGACCGGCGTCGGTGACCTGATTCTGACCTGCACCGGCGACCTGTCGCGCAACCGTCAGGTCGGTCTCGGTCTTGCGCAAGGCAAGCCCTTAGCGGTCATCGTCGCCGAACTCGGTCACGTGGCCGAAGGCGTACGCTGCGCGGCTGCGGTGCGTGAGCTGGCGCATGAGCATGGCGTCGAGATGCCCATTACCGACGCGGTGGCTTGCATGCTGTTCGATGGTGGCGCGCCGGCCGCAGTGGTGCATCAATTGTTGTCACGCGACCCGCGCGACGAAGCAGTTTAAGCGTCTGTCCAGGCAGGCCAGCGCCGCGCCCGGTGTTCGGGTAAGCTGGACGCCGGTCTGTCAGCAATCGAATGTGATCCCCGATGAAATTAGCTTCTCCCGTTGCCCTTTTGTTTCTCGCCTTGGCCGGCTGCACGAGCGTGCCACAGGGTTCCCCGAGCGCGCGCACCGCCAGTAATTTTCAGAACGAACGTGAAGCCTCGCCGACCGCACGCGAAGTTGCGATGCACGCATTGACGCTACTGCAAACCGGCTATGTGTTCGGCGGAAAAAATCCGGAAGCCGGGCTCGACTGCTCGGGACTGGTGACGTACGTCTATCGCGCGGCGGGCATGCCGCTACAGGGAAATGCGACGTCGCTGGCACGCGAGGGTCGGGAGGTGGCGACGGACCGCCTTCGCGCCGGCGACCTGGTATTTTTCAACACCCTTGGCCGGCCGTTCTCGCATGTCGGTATCTATCTCGGTAAGGGTGAATTCATCCACGCGCCGAACTCTCGCAGCCAGGTTCGCGTGGATAAGCTCACCAGTCAATACTGGTCCCAGCGCTTCGAGATTGCCAGAACGCTGGTTGACTGATTTTCTTGAATAGAGCGGATTCGCATCCACTCGCCCGACCAGAGAATTAAAAACCCGTCCGGGTTGTTACCTCTTCATCTTCCCCCGCATACCGTGTAAAACGCGGTACCGTAAAAATACGGTATCGCGCAATTCAGCTAGTTTCTGCACTACTATAAATTTTTTGACGAGACAGTCGAATCGTTTTTTCAAAGCGTATTTTGCCGCTAACACGTTACCAATATTTGCCAGATTCCATTCCGGCTGCATGCACAGGGGGTTAACCCGACACACTAAAAAATTCAAAATCAAGAGCGAAAAGCCGACCTTAAAAAATCCATCATTGGAGACAAAAATCATGCGCAATAAATTCACCTCCCTGGCGGGACGCCTGGCTGTGGCCAGCCTATTCCTGGCCCCCGTTTTATCCACTCATGCATCGACCGCAGGACCCGGCACCTGGAGCGCCAACCAAACGTGGGCTGCCGATACCGTCAATGGCGGTAATCTTACTGGTTACTTTTATTGGCCCGCATCGCAGCCGACGCTGGCAGGCAAGCGCGCTCTGGTTCTGGTGTTGCACGGCTGTACGCAGACTGCAACTGCGGACGTAATCGACAGCACAACCGATGGCGGCTTCAACTGGAAAGCGGTCGCGGACCAATATGGCGCCGTGGTTCTGGCGCCGAACGCCACCGGCAATGTCTATAGCAACCATTGCTGGGACTATGCCAACACCACTCACAACCGGACTGCCGGCGGCCACGATGCCGTGCTGCTCGAGCTCATCAACCGCTTCAAAAATAACCCGCAGTACGATATCGATCCGAACCAGGTTTACGTAACCGGCCTGTCGTCGGGCGGTGGCGAAACCATGGTCATGGGCTGCCTGGCGCCTGATGTTTTTGCCGGTATCGGCATCAATGCCGGACCGACCCCGGGCACTACGACGCTTCAGATCGGCACTGTGCCTTCCGGGTATACATCGGCGAATGCTGCGAGCAAGTGCAGTGCCATGGCCGGCACCAATTCCGCCAAGTTCGCCACGCAGATTGCCGGCGCCGTGTGGGGCACGGCAGATTACACCGTGGCCCAAGGATACGGTCCCATTGCTACTGCTGCCTTCCGGCAGATCTACGGCGACACCTTCACCAAAGGCGCGACCACGGCCATCGCCGGCAGCGGCAGCAATATTCCCTATACCGACAGTAATGGCAAATTGCGCACGCATGAAATCACGGTCTCTGGCATGGGCCACGCCTGGCCCGCGGGCCAGGGTGGACAGAACGCCAGCTATGTCGATGCCACCAGGGTCAACTATCCGGCCTTCGTCATGGATTTCTGGTACAAGAACAACCTGCGTGTGTCGCAGGATGCAGCGCCCGTCATGACGTCCTGTTCGTCGTCCGGCATTACCGCCACCAGCGCCACCATTAACGGTGCCGCAACCGACAACGGTTCGGTCGCCTCTTACAAGGTGGTCCTGAACGGCGCGACGGCGATCAGCGATGCGGCAGCAGGCAGCGGTGCAGGTTTCAGCAAGTCCTACAATCTCGCAAACGGTTACTACACCGGCAGCGTAACGGCCACGGACAACCTGGGGCAGGTTTCTTCTGTCTGTTCGATTCCGCAGTTCCTGATCGGTACTGCACCGGCTATCCTGCCGCCAACAGGTCTGACAGCCGGAACAACGACGTCGAGTTCGGTGCCATTGAGCTGGAACGCGGTCGGCGGCGCCACCGGGTACAACATCTACCGCAACGGCAGCAAGATCACGTCAACACCGGTGACAACGACCAGCTATACCAGTACCGGCCTGGTCGCCAGCACCACGTATTCGTTTGCGGTCAGCAGCACGAGCGCTTCCGGTGAAAGCGTGTTGTCCAGCCCGGTCTCCGCCACGACCCAGTCGTCGTTCGTCTGCACGGCGACCAACACCAGCAACTACACGCACGTGCAGGCCGGTCGCGCCATCAACAGTGGCGGTTATGCGCTGGCAGTAGGCTCTAACCAGAACATGGGCTTGAACAACACGTTCTACACCTCGATTCTGGCGCAAACCTCATCGGGTTATTATGTAATTGGAAATTGCCCGTAAGTTGACCGACTGTCGTTTGACACGCCCGCGTAGAGGTTTGCGCGGGCGTTTTTGCATTCGATATCGTCAGACGCTAGTGCTGTACTGACATTTCGATTGATGGAAATCCAACTTTTGGCATCACGGCGCCGTGCTCGATAGTGATCCGCGTTTCCTACGGCACTTTTTCGATCACGCCGAGTCTATTCTGACAAGCGCGTCTTCTGCCCCTGAGGACAGCCTTGCAGAAAAATCTAGAAAGTTGTCTTTCGGCCTTATACTCCTGTCTGGCTTGAATTTTCCGCCCTATTTTTCAATTAAACTCATGCACAACGTCTATCAAGTTTCCCGTCGCCGTTCGCCCTACAAGTTTGTCGCGCGCGGCTTTACGCTGATCGAGATCATGGTGGTGGTGGTCATCATGGGCATCCTGGCCGCCCTGGTCGTGCCAAAACTGATGGGCCGTACCGACGATGCGCGCATTGTTGCCGCCCGTCAGGATATTGCTACTGTCATGCAGGGCCTCAAGCTGTACCGACTCGATAACCAGCGCTACCCAACTACCGAACAGGGTCTGTCGGCGCTGACCGCCAAGCCAACCAGCGGGCCAGCCGCCAATGGCTGGAAAACCGGCGGCTACCTCGACAAGGTTCCCAAAGATCCATGGGGCAATCCTTACCAGTACCTGTCGCCGGGCATTAAAGGCGAGGTCGATGTCTTTTCCTACGGCGCCGATGGTCAGCCCGGCGGCGCGGCCAATGATGCCGACATCGGGTCGTGGGAGCTGTAACTGCGTTGCGCTCGGCTGGGGTCAGCCGTACCGGCGTTCGGCTTGCGCGAGGTTTTACCCTGCTTGAACTGCTGGTGGTGATCGTCATCGCCGGTATCACCCTCGGGTTGGTATCGTTCAATGCGATGCCGAGCCAGAAGCAGACCTTGCAGAATGAAGCGCAGCGCATCGGCCTGCTGATGCAACTGGCACGTGACGAGGCGATCGTGCGTAACCAGCCGGTCGCCTTCGAAGCAGACGAATTGCGTTACCGGTTTCTGGTGCGCAATGAGGCGGTGTGGGAAATCATCACCCGCGACGACATGCTGCGCGAACGCGAATTCAAGGACGCGCCGGTCGTGTTGTCGATCTCGCCACCGACGGTCGAACAGACCAATCCGATGCGCATTGTGTTCGGCCGCGAACCGGTCGACAAACCATTCGTCCTCACCCTGTCGTCAGGCGAAGTCAGCGCGTCGATCCGGGCCGACGGCATCGGCCATTTCACGGTGGAGTAGCGTGAACAATCGACCTCCCGGCCCCTTGCTTCCGCTGTGCGTCATCCGGCGTCAGGATAATGGTCGTCGACGTTTTCAAGCCGGCTTTACCCTGCTCGAAGTGCTGGTCGCACTCGCCATCGTCGGTACCTCGCTCGGCGCCAGCCTGCGCGCTGTCGGCAGCCTGACCCAGAACAGTAATGGCCTGCGGGCCTCGATGATGGCGACCTGGTCGGCCGAAAACCGTCTGACGCAAATCCGCCTGGCGCACGAATGGCCGGCTATCGGCAAGCGTACATTCGACTGCTCGCAAGGCGAGCTTCGACTGTCGTGCGAAGAAGACGTCTTCGCTACGCCCAACATCAATTTCCGCCGGGTCGAAGTCAGTGTCTTCGATACCCTGACGCCGGATCGTCGCATCATCAAGATGACCCAGGTCGTGCCCAATGGCTAGCCGGCACGAGCCGTCAGGCGGCTTTACTCTGATCGAACTGCTGGTCGCCATCAGTATTCTGGCCATTGTCGCGGTGCTCGGCTGGCGTGGCCTCGACAGTATCGTCCGGGCGCGCATCGCGCTGACGGCCGACCTCGAACAGACGCGCGGCATGCAACTGACGTTTGCCCAATTACAAAGCGACTGCGCCAACATCGCGCCCTTTTCGACCATTCCCAACCGTGCGCCGCTGGTCGCCGAAGAAGGGCGTCTGCTACTCGTGCGTAACGTCTATGCCGATAGTCAGCCGTCGCGCCTGCAAGTGGTCACCTACCGTGTGCGCGACGGCAAGCTGACGCGGCACGAGTCGCCGGCTACGCGTGATCTGGGCGAAATCGATAGTGCCTGGATCTCCGCTGCCAGCGATGCCACCATCGCACAGGCAGTCGTGCTGCAAGCTGGCGTCGACAGCATCGCCATGCGGCTGTGGTCGAGCGACGGCAGCGGCTGGCGCAACGGCGTGGCCGGCGCCGCACCGTTGATACCGCAGGCAGTGCGGGTCGCCGGTGCATTGCCAACGGTGATCACCGGACTCGAAGTCTCGCTGCAAGTCACCGGTCGCTCGCTGCCGATGCAAAAAGTCTTCCTGCTGGGGGCAGTGTGAGGAACCGTGGCCGCGCGCGCCTGCCGATTCGCCAGCGTGGCGTGGCCGTCATTACCGCATTGCTGCTGACGACGCTGGCGATCACCATCGTCGCCAGTTTGTTCTGGCAACAGCAGGTGCAAGTACGCTCGATCGAGAACCAGCGCATGCAGCTGCAAAAGGAATGGGTCTTGCGCGGCGCGCTGGACTGGGCGCGGCTGATCCTGCGCGAAGATGCGCGGATGTCGGAAATGGATCATCTGGGCGAACCGTGGGCTGTCAGCCTGGCCGAGACACGCCTGGACCAGTATGTCGATAACGGCAGTAATGCCGATGTCGGCGACTCGGCGTTGTCAGGCGCGATCATCGACGCACAGTCACGTTACAACCTGACCAATCTCAGCACCGACGGCGTCATTAATCCAGCCGAAGTCGCGGTATTCGCCAAGCTGCTGTCGAATCTGAACCTCGATCCGTCACTGGCAAAGGCGGCCGCGACCATGATGGCGACCGCACAGCCCAGGGTCACCATCCCGCCCGTGGCCGGGGCGGCGCCCGCTGCCATCGTTGCGCCGCCCCAGGCATCGGCGCGACAACTCCAATTCAAAGAGCTCGACGATCTGTTTGCGCTACCCGGATTCAAGGATGAGACCATGCGCAAACTCAAGGATTATGTCGTCGTGCTGCCGCGAGACACACCAATCAATGTGAATACAGCCTCCGCTGAAGTAATTTCTGCGAGAATTGTCACACTCTCGCTGTCGGATGCGCAGGCATTGGTTGCCAGTCGGGAGCGGGCCTATTTTCGGGAAACCGGTGATTTCAAGACACGCGACCGTGGCGAAAAACCGCTGGTAATAGACAATAATAAAATCGATACAAAAACCAAATACTTCCTGGTAACAGGTAAAGTGCGCATGAGTCGCGGCGCACTGGAGGTGCAGGCACTGATCGAACGCCTCGGCCAGACCTCGACCAGATTGATTTCAGTTCGGCAAAAATGACAGTCACTATGCACAATAAGAACGGAACGCCTTGAGCACACTGTATATCCGCCTCCCTTCCAAAGCCGCTGCCGACAACGCGTCGCACTGGATCGCCCTGGTCTGTCCGTTCGCGCTGGTCCTCAACGGCGGCGAGGTCGAGCGCGAAGGCATGGCGCCGTTGTCGGACCTGTCCGGCATGGTGGCAAAGTCGCAGCGCGTGGTCTTGCTGCTGGCCGCCAGCGATGTCACGCTACTGCGCCTTAAAATGCCGCCGCTGTCGGGCGCACGCCTGAAAGCCGCGTTGCCCAACATGGTCGAAGACCAGTTGATGTCGGATCCGTCCGAATGCGTGGTCGTGGCCGGCGATCTGGCAGATGGCTTGCGCACGGTGGCGGTAGTGCAGCGCGGCTGGCTCGAAATCCTGGTGCAGACCATGCTCAGTTTCGGCACCGGCAACGTCGCCGCGATACCGTCGCAACTGTGCCTGCCGCTACAGCCCGGTAGTGCCGTGGCCGCGGTTTCGGCGTTCGAAAACGGACTCGACCTGACGTTGCGCCTATCCGAGCAGGAAGGTCTCGGTTTGCCCGTGATGCCGGAGCAGCCGGGATCCGGCGCCAGCGACGCGGTACAAACGCTGTGCGCGATCGTGCCGGCCGCGCCGATTGTTCTGTACGTGCCGCAGGCCAGCGTTCTCGCATACCAGCAAGCCGTCGCCGAGCTGTTGCCGCTGGAACAGCGCGTGACCGTGTATGCCGACAACTGGAGCCGCTGGATCGACGGCGCGCGTCATGCCACCCTCAATGTTGCTGCCGGTCTCGGTGCCGGCAGCGGTGGTGGCCCGGACTGGCGACGCTGGCGCTGGCCGCTGATGCTCGCTGGCGCGGTGCTATTGGTCAATATTGTCGGTCTCAATGTCGAGTGGCTGCGCATGAAACGCGAAGCGGCAGCACTGCGCACGACCATGCTGCAGATTTACAAAGCCGCCTATCCGAAAGATACGGTGATCGTTGACCCGGTCGCGCAAATGCGGCAAAAAATCGCCACCGCACAACGTGCCGCCGGCCAAGCCGCGCCGGACGACTTTGCCGCGCTGGCCGCCACGTTCGGCGAAACCTGGGCGGTCGTCGGACAAAATTCCAGTGGCCGCAAAACGCCCGGCATCGCTGCGATCGATTATCGCGACCGCGGCCTGCAGATCAAGCTCAAGCCGGACGGCGAGCCACCGACGCAGCAAATGAAAACCGCGCTGGCAGCACGTAATCTCACCCTTACCCAGCCAAGCGCAAGCGTGTGGCAGATACGGAGCGGCAAATGAGTACTCCCGGCCTCGTCTCTGAACTGACCGAATCGGTCTCGACCTTCTGGATGGAGCGCAATGCGCGCGAACGGTCGATGCTGACCGCCGCCGCCGCAGTGGTTATGTTTGGCCTGGTGTATGCATTTTTGCTCGGTCCTGCCATCGACAGCCGTAACCAGCTCGAAAAAAGCCTGCCGCCGTTGCGCCAGCAAAGCGCTGAAATGCAGGCACTGTCGCGCCAGGCAGCCACGCTAGCCACCACCGCCGCGCAGCCGCCGGCCACGGTCAGCCGCGAAAGCATCGACAGCTCGCTGGCCAGGCGTGGCCTGAAGGCGCAAAGCGTGTCCTTGACAGACGAAGCCCTGCGCGTACAGCTGGCGCCGGTCTCGTTTGCCGGCCTGGTCGACTGGCTCGAAGAAATGCGGACCACGGCACGCATGACAGTAGTGGAGGCCAGTTTTACGGCGCAAGCCCAAACCGACATGGTCAATGCTACCCTGACGCTGCGCCAGCCGAAAGCAGAGCAATAAATGGCGCGCCACAGAGATGGCAAAAGGTTTGAGCACCATCAGTATCCTGACTTCTGCACGTATGGTTTGATCAAACTGGAGAACCCGTGCGACGCGTCATGATATGGTTGTTAGCTGGCACGATTGCCGTCGGTGTGACGGTGCTGAGTTTTTTGCCAGCGGCGTGGATGTCGCCAATCCTGGAACGCCAGACCGGGGGGCGGGTAAGCTTAGGTGATGCGCAAGGAACCTTGTGGAACGGCTCGGCATTCATCGGCGGCGCACCCGGCGGCAATGATCCGCTTACGCCGCTGGTGCCCGGACGTTTTGCATGGCGGCTGTCGCCAGCGGTGCTGATTGGTCGTGTCAGCGTCGATGTCGACAATCCGTCGGCGCTGGCACAACCGGTCAAAATCACCGGTAGCTGGTCGCAATGGCAGATCAGTCCGTCGCAGATCATGGTGACGGCGGATCGCCTTGCAGGTTTGGGTGCGCCGCTGAACACGATTCAGCTCAGCGGTCAGATGAGGCTGTCGTGGGGGGTGCTGCAATTGGTGCGCCAGGGTAACCGGGTCGACCTGACCGGATCGCTGAACCTGCAGATGGACGACATGGCGTCGCGCCTGTCACCGATCAAACCGCTGGGCGCGTATCAGCTTGTGATGGACTGGCAGGGCCAGCAGGCCAGCGCGGTCCTGAAGACAGTCAAGGGGCCGATGATGTTGAGCGGCACAGGCATGCTCAGTAACGGACGCATGCAGTTTTCCGGCAAGGCAGAAGCCGCGCCGGGGCAGGAAGAGAGGCTGGCCAACTTGCTTAATCTGTTGGGCCAGCGCCGTAAAGAAGGTAACAGGGACGTTATTGCGTTAGAGTTCAGATGACTAAAATTCGACTTGCAGGACCAGTAGCCTATCCGGCCCATCCATTACGGGCCGCAGGCCTGCGGCGGTGGAGCGCGGCCGCCTTATTGTGCGTGGCGGCCGTGATGCCACCCGCCCATGCGCAGGATCCGTCGGCCAATACTGCGGTGCTGAACTTCGTCGGCGCCGACATTGAATCGGTGATCAAGGCGATCGGGCACTACACCGGCACGACTTTCATCATCGATCCGCGCGTCAAGGGCACCATTAATCTGGTATCCGAAAAAGCGCTGACCAAGCAGCAGGCGTTTCAGTTGCTGACCTCGACCTTGCGGTTGCAGGGTTACACGGTGGTCAGCGGCGGCGGTTTCACCAAGGTGGTGCCGGAAGCCGATGCCAAGCTGCAGGCCGGCCCGACCCAACCGGGTAGCGTACGCGGTGACCAGATCGCGACCCAGATCTTCCGCCTCAATTACGAGTCGGCAGCCAATCTGGTGACAGTATTGCGGCCGCTGATCTCGCCCAACAACACCATCAACGCCAATCCCGGCAACAACACGCTGGTCATCACCGACTATGCCGACAACCTGCGACGGCTGGGGCGCATCATCGCCTCGCTCGACGGCCCCGCCACGAGCGAACTCGATGTGGTGCCGATTCGCTACGCGGTCGCGACCGATATCGCCGTCATGGTCAACCGCCTGCTCGAACCCGGGGTTGCCGGTGGCGGTGGGGCAGGTGACGCCGGCCGCATCAGCCTGCTGGCCGATTCGCGCACCAATTCCGTCATCATCCGCGCACCGTCGACGGCACGTGGCAATCTGGCCAAGTCACTCATCGCCAAGCTCGATACGCCCACGGCACAGGCCGGTAATGTGCATGTGGTCGCGCTACGCAACGCTGATGCCATCAAACTGGCGCAAACCCTGCGCGCGGTGGTGACATCGGATGGCTCTGCCAGCGGCGCAACCCAGGGTCAGCAGCCAAGCCAGCCACCGCCGCTGCAAGGTCAGGGTCAGCCGCAGAATGCCGGAGGCGCAGGCTTGCAGATGGCGCCTTCCTCGACGCCGCAAAACCAGGGTGCGAATACCCTGTCGACCGGCGGCGCTGCGGGTTTCATCCAGGCCGACCAGGCTACCAATACCCTCATCATTACTGCCAGCGAACCAGTCTATCGCAATCTTCGCGCGGTGATCGACCTGCTCGATGCGCGCCGGGCGCAAGTCTATGTCGAGTCGCTGATCGTCGAAGTATCCGCCACCAAGGCTGCCGAATTCGGCGTGCAATGGGTCGGCCTGTCGGGAAATAACACCAGCAACTATCGCGTCGGTGGCTCCACTTCCTTCTCGAGCGGCGGCAACAACCTGCTGTCGCTGGCCGCCGGCGTAGCGCAGGGCGGCACCGCGACGGTGCTGCCGGGTGCCGGGCTGACGCTGGGTCTGTTCCGGCAGATCAACGGGCAGCTTGGGCTGGGCGCACTGGCGCGGGCGCTGGAAAACGAAACCGGAGCCAACATCCTGTCGATGCCCAACCTGATCACGCTCGACAACGAAGAAGCGCGCATCATCGTGGGCCAGAACGTGCCGTTTTTGACGGGACAGTACACCACGGCCGCCTCGGGCGGCTCGGCCGGCGTCAATCCCTTCCAGACCATCGAGCGCAAGGATATCGGTCTGTCGCTGCGCGTGCGACCACAGATTTCCGAAGGCGGCACGGTCAAGATGGCGATCTACCAGGAAACCTCGAACGTGCTGTCCGAAGGACCGTCCGGCATCACCACCAGCAAGCGCGCGATCGACACCAACGTGCTGATCGATGACGGCCAGATTCTGGTACTCGGTGGCCTGATCGATGACTCGTCGTCGGATTCGACCGAAAAAGTCCCTGGCCTGGGCGATCTGCCGATTATCGGCAACCTGTTCAAGTACCAGAAGCGCGGTCGCACCAAGACCAACCTGATGGTGTTCTTGCGCCCGACCATCATCCGCAGCAACGAGCAAAGTGTCAGTGTCACCGGCGATCGTTACGACTACATCCGTAATGTGGAACTGAATGCACAGCCGACCGCGCCTTCGGTCTTGCCGCGTATCGATACGCCGGTATTGCCACCGCTGGACAACGGCCGTCCGCTGGGTGGTGACATGACGCGCTCGCCGCCGCCTGCCCGAGCTAGCGGCAATGCGGTGCCGTACGCCGTGCCGGCGCCGTCCAGGCAGTGATCGGCACAACGAGGAATGAACGATGAGTAGCCCATGAGCAGCACAATGAGCAGCATGATGATCGACGCCCGCCTGTTGCCGTATGCATTTGCGCGGGATTTCGGCTTGCTTGCCCAGCGCAGTGACGGTAATGCCGTCGAGGTCTGGGTGTCGGATGCGACGGTGTCGACGGCGATTGCCGAAGTGAGCCGGCGCTTTGGCCGCGTCAAGCTCAGGACCATGTCGCGCGAAGACCTCGACATCGCGATCGCCCGCGCCTATGCCGGCTCGGGCGGCGACGCCGCACAGGTGATCGACGAATACGAATCCGACCTCGATCTGGCCAAGCTGATGATGGACATGCCGGCCATCGAGGACCTGCTGGAGTCAGCCGACGATGCGC
Organism: Herminiimonas sp.; assembly: GCA_014377155.1. The sequence continues at coordinate 9,392 of JACMQD010000018.1, read as the reverse complement.
CGGTGATCCGCATGATCAATGCGTTGCTGACGCAGGCGCTGCGCGAAGAAGCCTCGGATATTCACATCGAGCCCTTCGAACAGATTTCGGTGGTGCGCTTTCGGGTCGATGGCACGTTGCGTGACATCGTGCGTCCCAAGAAAGCCATCCACGCTTCGCTGATCTCGCGCATCAAGATCATGGCGCAACTCGACATTGCCGAAAAACGCCTGCCGCAAGATGGCCGCATCACGTTGCGCGTGGGCGGCAAGCCGGTCGACGTCCGGGTTTCGACGTTGCCGACCGGCCATGGCGAACGCGCCGTATTGCGTCTGCTCGACAAAGAAGCCGGCCGGCTCGACCTGCAGCATCTCGGCATGGCCGAGGCCGTGCTGCCGCAATTCGATCAACTGATCGCGCAGCCGCACGGCATCGTGCTGGTGACAGGGCCGACTGGTTCCGGCAAGACCACCACGCTGTACGCAGCGCTGTCGCGCCTGAACGCCACCGCCACCAATATCCTGACAGTGGAAGACCCGATCGAGTATGAACTGGCCGGTGTCGGTCAGACGCAGGTCAACGCCCGCATCGACATGACGTTCGCCAAGGCGCTACGCGCGATCCTGCGGCAAGATCCCGACGTCATCATGATCGGTGAAATCCGCGATCTCGAAACCGCGCAGATTGCGGTGCAGGCGTCGCTGACCGGCCATCTGGTGCTGGCCACGCTGCATACCAACGATTCGGCTGCGGCAGTCACGCGGCTGCTCGACATGGGCATCGAACCCTTCTTGCTGTCGTCGTCGCTGCTGGGTGTAGTCGCGCAGCGGCTGGTGCGTAAGCTGTGTGCTAGCTGCAAGACGCATGATGGCCGGTACTGGCATGCGGTCGGCTGCGACAAATGCGGCATGACCGGCTACCAGGGCCGTGTCGGTGTCTACGAACTGTTGCAAACCACCGAAGAGATCCGTGCCCAGATTCACAATCGGGCCTCGGAAGCCGAAATCCGCGTTGCGGCCCAGCGCGACGGCATGCAAACCATGCGCGAAGACGGCGAACGCTGGCTTGCCAACGGCACTACCACCGTGGCCGAACTGCTGCGCGTGACCAAAGAGTAGGCGGACCCACCACTGTGAACCTTGACCATTTGCGACAACTGAAAGCCACAGTTGCCGATTCGATTCAGCCTTCAGGGCAGGCATAAGAATGGCAGCATTTCGCTACGAAGCCGTGGATGCGGTCGGCAGTACCCGCAAGGGCGTGCTCGATGCCGACAGTGCGCGCGCGGCGCGGGCCGACCTGCGCGCGCAGGGCATGGTGCCGATTACCGTGGCCGCGATCTCGTCCCAGGTCGACGACGCCGGGCAGACCCGGCGGCGCCGTTTCGGTGACAGCCTGTCGACCACCGAACTGGCCTTGTTTACCCGCCAATTGGCCAGTCTGCTGGAAGCCAGCCTGCCTTTGGAGCAGGCTTTTTCAGCGCTGCTGGAACAGGCCGAGCGTCCTTATCTGCGCGACCTGGTGGCGTCGATCCGGTCGGAAGTAATGGCCGGCTCGTCGCTATCGGATGCGCTTTCGCGGCACCCGCGCGATTTTGCCGACATTTACCGCGCGTTGGTGGCGTCCGGCGAACAGATCGGCCAACTCTCGCGCGTGCTGTCACGGCTGGCGGACTATATCGAGCGGCGTAATTCACTGGTGCAAAAGGTCAAACTAGCCTTTACCTATCCGGCCATTGTCACGGTGGTCGCGTTTGCGATTGTCATTTTCCTGCTGACCTATGTCGTGCCACAGATCGTCTCGGTGTTTGCCAATACCAAGCAAAAACTACCGCTCTTGACGACCATGATGCTGGCAGTGTCGGACTTCGTGCGCAACTACGGCTGGATGGTGGCACTGGCATTCACAGCGTTTTACCTGGCCTGGCGCAATGCGCTGAAAAACCCCGAAATCAAACGGCGCTGGCATACCTGGCTGCTGACTGCGCCGCTGTACGGCAAGTTCGAGCGCAGTCTCAACACCGCACGCTTCGCCAGCACGCTGGCGATTACGACCGGCTCGGGCGTGCCGATCCTGCGCGCGCTGCAAACCAGCCGCGACACGCTGTCCAACGTCGCCATGCGCGAACAGGTTGCCGACGCCGCCAACAGTGTGCGCGAAGGTGTCAGCCTGGCGCGCGCCTTGTCGGCCCACAAGCATTTTCCGCCGATGCTGATCCACATGATCCGTGCCGGCGAAATTACCGGCGAACTGCCGGCCATGCTGGAGCGCGCGTCGAATGCGCAGGAACAGGATCTGGAGCGGCGTGCGATGACCATTGCGGGTCTGCTGGAACCCGCGCTGATCCTGGCCATGGGCGTGGTCGTGCTGCTGATCGTGTTGGCGGTGCTGATGCCGATCATCGAAATCAACCAGCTGGTGCGCTGATGACAGCAACGCACGCGCAACAAGAACGACATCCGGGTTCGCCGCGACGAAAACCGATGCACGACAACGTGGTGCCGGACCGGCATCGACTGAAAGGAATGGCATGAAGCGGTGGGTGTTGTTATCGAGTTTTGTTTTGTTTATCGCCTTGTGCGGATCGGTCGCATTCTGGGCGCTACAGTTGTTCAAGCCCCAGGTGCGCGAGGTTGCGGCACCGCCCCAGACGGCCGCTGCCAACATCAATCTCGACGCTGCTTCAGCATTGTTCGGCGGCCGCCCGGCGGCTGTCGCCGTGGCCAGCAATTACCAGTTGAAAGGTGTGGTGGTGTCGGGCCGCGCCAGCGAAAGCGTGGCGATCCTGTCAGCCGATGGCAAGCCGGCGCAGGCCGTGCGGGTCGATCGGGAAGTCATGCCTGGCGTGACGGTTCGGGAAGTGCATGCGCAGTACGTGCTGCTCAACGAAGGCGGCGTGACCAAACGGGTCGAATTGCAGGAAGGAATCAAGCCGCAAATGGGCCGCGCCGATTTCGGCTATGTACCGTTGCAGGCGCCGCCGCCGATGATGCCGCAGACTGCGCCGATGGTGCCGCCGACAGTAGTTAATCTCCAGCCGCAGCAGGTTCAGCAGCCCCAGGTACCATTGCCCCAAATACCACCGCCAATGCAGCCACAGCAGCCGCCAATGCCTCCCCCAGCGCCGGAAGCCGTACCGCAGCCGTCAGCGGTCGGTCAGCCCAACATCGGTGGCGCACCGGTCATTCCGCAGCAGTAGCAAGTCGCAGTCAAATTTTACCGGGCGCAACAGTCTCGCCCGGTGCCGGTAGTGCGCGGCCCGCTACAGCACGTAGCGCGACAAGTCCTCATCCACAGCAAGCGCGCCCAGCCGTTCATCGACATAGGCGGCGTCGATCAATACCGTGTCCCCGGTGTGCTCGCCAGCTGCGAATGACATTTCTTCCAGCAGTTTTTCCATGACCGTATAAAGCCGGCGTGCGCCGATGTTCTCGGTTTTTTCATTGACCGAAAAGGCGATTTCGGCCAGCCGACGGATGCCTTCGGGCGCGAATTCGATCTTTACGCCTTCGGTTTCGAGCAATGCTTCGTACTGCTTTGTAAGGCAAGCGTCGGTACCGGTCAGGATCCGTTCGAAGTCGCCGATCGACAGCGAATCGAGCTCGACCCGGATCGGAAACCGGCCCTGCAATTCTGGAATCAGGTCGGATGGTTTGGCCAGGTGAAACGCGCCCGACGCGATGAACAGAATATGGTCGGTCTTGATCATGCCGTACTTGGTGTTGACCGTGGTGCCTTCCACCAGCGGCAGCAGGTCGCGCTGGACGCCGGCGCGCGAGACGTCGGCGTTGCCGGTTTCCGAGCGGCTGGCGATCTTGTCGATCTCGTCGAGGAACACGATGCCATTTTGCTCGACGTTGGCAATCGCGGTCTGCTTGAGTTCATCCTCATTGACCATCTTGCCGGCTTCTTCCTCGGCCAGCAATTTCAATGCCTCGCGGATCTTGACCTTGCGTTTTTTCTTGCGACTGCCGCCCACGCCGGAAAACATCGACTTGATCTGCTCGGTCATCTCTTCCATACCCGGCGGCGCCATGATTTCCATGGTCGGCCCGGCTTCGGCCAGCTCCAGTTCGATTTCGCGATCGTCGAGCGACCCTTCGCGCAAGCGCTTGCGAAAGGTCTGGCGCGTGGTTTTGCCGGCCAGCGCATCGGCATCTGTGGTTTCGGTGACGCCGGCACTAAAGCCGAAGTCGCGCGAAGGCGGCACCAGGATGTCGATGAGCCGGTCTTCGGCGGCATCTTCTGCGCGCGCCCGGACCTTGCGCATTTCCGCTTCGCGGGTTTGCTTGATGCCGATGTCGATCAAGTCGCGAATGATGGTGTCGACATCGCGCCCGACATAGCCGACTTCGGTAAATTTCGTCGCTTCGATCTTGATAAACGGCGCCTCGGCCAGCTTTGCCAGACGCCGTGCGATTTCGGTCTTGCCGACGCCGGTGGGTCCGATCATCAGGATGTTCTTGGGTGTAATTTCATGGCGCAGGGGTTCGGCGACCTGCTGGCGGCGCCAGCGATTACGCAGCGCAATGGCGACGGCGCGCTTGGCACGCGACTGGCCGACCACATGCTTGTCGAGTTCGGAGACGATTTCCTGCGGGGTCATGTTCATGATGGTCATGGAGGCAGTTTTCCTATTCCAATGTTTCGATCGTGTGCGAAAGATTGGTGTAGATGCATAGTTCGCCGGCGATGGTGAGCGATTTTTTGACGATTTCCAAAGGTGACAGATCGGTATTTTCCTGCAATGCCTTGGCGGCCGACTGCGCAAATGTACCGCCGGAGCCGATCGCGCCGATGCCGTCTTCGGGCTCGAGCACGTCGCCGTTACCGGTGATGACCAGCGTCGCATCGCGGTCAGCCACCAGCAGCATTGCCTCCAGCCGCCGAAGCATGCGATCGGTGCGCCAGTCCTTGGCCAGTTCGACCGAGGCGCGCATCAGGTTACCCTGGTGCTTTTCAAGTTTGCCTTCGAAGCGCTCCAGCAGCGTGAAAGCATCGGCGGTGCCGCCTGCAAACCCGGCCAGCACCTTGCCTTGATACAGCTTGCGGACCTTGCGGGCAGTACCCTTCATGACAATATTTCCGAGGGTGACTTGCCCGTCTCCGCCTAACGCAACGATATTGCCGCGCCGGACAGAGAGGATGGTGGTGCCGTGAAATTGTTCCATTTATTTCTTTCAAGAAGACGCGAATGCATGACGACCGCGACGTGCAAGCCGATGGCGCAGCACGGATGTCGCGGCGCCATCGTTCAAAAAGAAGTGGGGCCTTGCCGAACGATTACAAGATGCAAGTAGTCCCGCTGCGATCAATTCTTGCGCGGCAAAATACGCACGATGTCGCGCATCCCCATGACGTTGAACAATGCCGTTACCAGATAATTGACATTGTGCATTTCGATCGTGGTACCCGATTGCGCCAAGGGTGCAAGGCCGCTCAACAACTGCCCTGCGGAGCCGAAATCGACCCGGTTGAGCCGGGCGCAGTCAATGATGGCCGGATTGTATTTCGCCGCGTGGGTGGCGATGCTGGCGATCAGCAAATCGGTGCGTCCTTCGATCACGGCCGGCATCATGAGGCGTTCGGCGTCGGTGTCCGAAGCAGTCTCTTCGAATTCGGTCGTGACTTTGTTCTTGGGCGGCACGAAGGCCGGTGGCGATACTTCGAAGGTGACGCAATAGTCGATGCTGGCTTCCTCGAATTCGCTTTCCAGGTTGAGCAGGCGCAGGAGTTCCAATAGCAGCAGCCATGGCGCTTCGGTTTCGTCGCGACGGCCTACTTCGAGGATGGCGCGCACTTTCAAAGCCAGTTCAGGCGCGCCCACCAAAATCAGATCATGACCGGATTTTTGCAGACGCTTCAAAATCGACAGGAGCATGCCGCAACCGATCGGGTCGACTTCCGTCACGCGTACGAATTCAAGACGCAATGCCCGACTTTTTTCTGCCAGGTTCTGGGCCCGTTCGAGCAGTTTGGCGATGTTGGCATCGAGCTTGCCGGAAAACGGCACCGCTGGCGTCGCATTGGCTCGCAGCGGCGCCTGTGCCGCTGTATCCGGCACTGCCGCGCCAAGCCAGGCGGGCGGCGAGGTCTCGAACTTGTTGGCATATTCGATCGACAAGTTGTCGAACTCGAGTTGCTTGCCGGTGACCTGATAAAGATCGAACAACATGCCCCAGACGATCGGTGTCGAACTGCCAAGATCGTCAGCCTGCACCGCACCCAGCAAGACCTGCTCGACCATTGCCGACTGATCATTGGCGAACAGGATCGCCGCTTCCTCGATGACGGGTGTGGCTTCGGACTGGGAAAGGTCAATGGCTCCGCGTACGGTCTCGCTACCGAGCAGGAACTGCGTACTCAGACCCATGACGGGCATGGTGGGCTGGAAAGTATCTTCGGCATAACTAGAGGGCGCCGGCGCTTTAGCGCGTTCGGCAGGTGGCGACGGTGGCCGGGTCACGCCACCGAGCGGGTTGGCAAGGGTATTGCCGCCGGTGTTGCCGGGTTGCGTGGGACGGACGAATTCGGACGACATTTCCGATTCGATATCGTCGATTTTCTTGGCAGTGGCTTGCGCCGCCTTGCGTTGCACCTGGGCGCTTTGCAAACGGCCTGCTTCGATTTCGCTGTTTTCACGTTTCTTGCGTGCGGACTCTTCGTCAGTCGGCTTGGGGCCGGGCGGACGATCTTTCTTGCCAAACAGCGAAAATATTCCCACGTTGTTCCTGATAATCAAACGTACTCGACAAATTTAGCCGCATATCGGCGCGCGCAACAGCTCTCTACTCTCCAAAGGTACCACAAAGCAACCGGCGAAGCATGGCCAAAATGATGTTTATTTAGCAAATATTGAAGAGGCGATATCGTCTCTTCAGATGGGCAGCGGACATACGGATGACGCTGTCCATAAAAACTGCTTGGATTGATCCGATTCCGATTCTGGCGCCGCTGCTGGCGCAACTTGCCCGTAGCGGCGCCGCGATTGACTATCAGAATCCGGCGCGTACGCCGACTGTCAAGTTGCGGCCAGGAAGAGGGGCAATATCCTTGAGCACCGAAGTCGACAAGCGGATATCTTCATTCAACAGATTTTTGGCCGATGCGAACCAAATCAACTGCAGGCTTGGTAACCGCTGGGTGTACGAAAGATTGGCATCGAGCCGCGTATAGGAGGGTGTGGCCGTGGTTTCAAAGATGGCCAGCCGTTCCTGCTTTTGCGCATGCAGCAGCGCGATCCCGCTGCGCCATGCACCTTTGGTATAACCGGCGTCGATGCCGAAGCGCGTGGCCGGTTGCAATGGCAGGCTACCGGCAGCGTCGAGCGACCCACGTGAGGTATCTGCAAACGCCCGCAGCGACAGACCTTCACCGCGCAGGTTGTAACTGATTTCGGCTTCGGCGCCGCGAATCGTCGCGTTGCCTTGCTGGTAGATACGCTCGCGCAATTCGTCGCCGGGATTGCCTTGGTCATCGAGTAGCGTGCCGGGAATCGCGCCATAGACAAAATTCTTGACACGATTGTAGAAAAGATTGGTTTTCCAGCGCACCATCCCGGCGTTTTTTTGCAGCGTCAGTTCGATGTTGCGCGAGGTTTCCTTTGCTAAAGTCGGATCGCCTCGGTCGAAGGTACCCGTCGCATCATGCGGCCCGGCCGAATACAGTTCCTCGGTCGCCGGTGCGCGCTGCGCGATCGATGCCGTACTGCCGAAACCGTAGCCCGGTATGAATTCCCACAAGCCGCCGAGGGAATAGGAGCCCAGGTTGAACGAGCGGTCCAGCCCGCCGAGCGGCTTGCGCTCGACCGACTCCAGACGGGCGCCGGCGTTCAGACGCAGCGAGCCGAAATCGCGTTCTTCGACCACGAACACGGCGCGGGTGGCCGAGCGCGTCAGCGGCACCGTGTTGACGCTGCCATCGCTGGCGTTGATCGCCGAAAATTTTGCGTCCTCTGTTTGCGCGCCGAACGTCCCGCGCCAGCCTGCCAGTGGCCGATGACTCAGTTCCCAGCGCGTCTCGGTCGATTTGTTGGCGAAGCGCGTTTGCGGGACATCGGCCAGATCGAGTTCGGTGTGTTCGTAATCGGTATGGCCAAGCTTGAATTTGAACGCGTCGAAGCCCGACCAGGGCGACTTCACCAGCACATCGATGTCCTGGCGCGTTTGTGACAGATCGATTTGCGAGCCGGCTGCGGTCGGCGTGCCATAACGATTGTTCAGCGCGGCGAGCGAGGTGCCGACATGGCCCCAGGCGGCGATGTACGAAGCGCCGAGGCCGACGCTGTTCTGGCGCATGAAAGATTGCGGCAAGCGGCCGGATTCGGGCGCTGGCTCGCCGATGGCGCGGCCGCCGGGGATTTTGTAATTGACCGCATCGCGCACGTTGCCGTCCAGGTGCAAGGCGACCGGCCCAGCTGCACCGTCGAGCGAAAACGCCAGGTTTTTACCCTGGTCGACTGAACCGTAGCGCGCCTCGACCGTACCGAAAGGCACGCTCGGCAGTTCGGTCGGGATGCGGTCGTTGACCACATTGACCAGTCCGCCGATGGCGCCGGAACCGTACAGCAGCGCCGCCGGTCCGCGCAGAATTTCGATCTGGCGTGCGGTCGACGATTCGGCACCCACCGCGTGGTCGTTGGACAGGCCGGAAACATCCGACACCGACATGCCGTTTTCGAGAATTTTCACACGCGAGCCTTCCAGCCCGCGAATGATCGGGCGCGAGGCGGCGGCACCGAAACCGGAGGTCGACACCCCCAGTTCGTTGGACAGCGTATCGCCTAGCGACGAACCCATTTTTTCGCGCAATTCGGCGCCCGACAAGACCTTGGCCGGAGCCAGAATTTGCTGACCTTCATTGACGCCGAACGGTGCGGCATTGACGGTCACCGTGGGCAAGGTAGCATCGATGGCCTGCGCAGCGGCAATGGACGACAGCGTAGCGAACGCGGATGCTACCGCGCCCGATAACAGGGTGTGTTGAAAAGACATGACAATTCCTTGATGAAGCAATTTGATGAAGTGCGAACGCGCCGCTCATCGCAATGATGCGGTGCAATCAGGACGATCAGGAAAGGTCAGCCAAGTGGCGGAGCACGGGGAGAGTAGAAATGCGCAAGCGGTGCGTCCCACGAATCGAATGCCGCCCACGCGGCGACAAGCGCCGCACCAGGTTGCAACGACGCGCACACGAATGGCACCGGCAGCGCATCGGCCAGCGTAGCGGCGTCGAAGGCAGCGCAGGAATGGTTATCGGTGTTGCCATCGGCCACGCGATCAGTGGCGGGTCCAGCAGACCTGACATCGAAGCCGGCGATCGAGATGATCGGGCCATTCGAGCGATCGGCATGGGAGATCCGGTGCATCACGCCCATCCATTGCGCGAACAGCACGGCGACGATCAGCAATGCG
>JACMQD010000142.1 GCA_014377155.1 Herminiimonas sp. | reverse complement strand
TGCTGTTTTGACCTGTCTTTCTTGCTCGTAAAACAGAACTGTTTTAATGCGACAAGTTTTTGAAAGTGTCATTTATCTGCGACCTGTCATTTCGGTGTCATGGCCCCCGGCTCATGCCGCTCTAACCTTAGCGCTACACTAAAATCATGTTTGACGTCCTTGTCTATTTGTACGAAACCTACTATCGCCCGGATGCGTGCCCGGATTCGGCGGCGCTGGTGAAAAAACTCTCTGCCGTCGGCTTCGAGGAAGAAGAAATTTCTAAAGCGCTCGGCTGGCTCACCGATCTGGCGGAGACAACCAACGAATTTTCCGATCAGTATCCACAGCAGATCAGCATGTCGTTCGGCACCCGCATCTACGTCAAGCAGGAAATTGACGTACTCGGGACGCCGGCGGTCGGCTTTATCCAGTTCCTGGAATCGGCCAAGGTCATCAATCCGATTCAGCGCGAAATCGTGATCGAACGCGCGCTGGCCGCGAGCGAGTCGCAGATGTCGCTCGACAAGCTGAAAGTGATTGTCCTGATGGTGTTATGGAGCCAGGGTAAAGAGCCGGATGGCCTGATGTTCGACGAACTGTTTCTCGACGACGATGACGCAGAACCGCGCATGCTGCACTGAAGGTTTCCGTGTCGATTCGCTGCGCTTCCTGCGCAGCATTTCCGACGTTGCGGCTGATCTCGCGCCTGATCTCGCGCCTGACCTTGGCATGGCCTTGCATTAGCCGGTAGCCGGCGCAAGTTGCTACACTACGCTCCTTTCGGCGCTTGCGGATTTTGCCGCACTCCCCTTATCATGGGCCGCTCCAACACCTGATCGATGGAGTGTGGCAGCACGCGCGAAAACCGCGAGCAGCCTGACAACGCGTTACTATGCGTTATGTTGAGCGCCGGCCGGATGCCGGTTTTCCTGCCCTTTGCCGGCTCAAGCGCCTTTTATCGAGACCACATTTATGACCAAGACCCTCATCATTGCCGAGAAGCCCTCTGTCGCGAACGACATCGCGAAGACGCTCGGCGGCTTCACCAAGCACGATGAGTATTTCGAATCCGATGAATACGTGCTGTCGTCTGCCGTTGGCCATTTGCTCGAAATCGCCGTGCCTGAAGAATACGATGTCAAGCGCGGCAAATGGTCGTTTACCCATTTGCCGATGATCCCGCCGCATTTTGCGCTCAACCCGATCGCCAAGACCGAGTCGCGTCTGAAGGTGCTCAACCGGCTGATCAAGCGCAAGGATGTCACCGGCCTGATCAACGCTTGTGACGCCGGACGTGAAGGCGAGCTGATTTTCCGCCTGATCGCGCAGTATGCCAAGGCCAAGCAGCCGATTCGCCGCCTGTGGTTGCAATCGATGACGCCGGGTGCGATCCGCGAAGCCTTCACGCACCTGCGCGACGATGCCGAGATGCTGCCGCTGGCCGACGCCGCCCGTTGCCGCAGCGAGGCAGACTGGCTGATCGGCATCAATGGCACGCGCGCCATGACCGCATTCAATTCCAAGGAAGGCGGCTTTTACCTGACCACTGTGGGCCGGGTGCAGACGCCGACTCTGTCGATCGTGGTTGAGCGCGAAGAAAAGATCAAGAAATTCGTGGCGCGTGACTTCTGGGAAGTGCGCGGCGAATTCGTCTGCGCCGCCGGCATCTACGAAGGCCGCTGGCTCGATACCAAGTTCAAGAAGGATGACACCGATCCCGAAAAACGTGCCGAGCGCTTGTGGAGCAAAGCTGCTGCCGAGTCGATCGTCGCCGCCTGTCGCGGCAGGCAAGGCAACGTCACCGAAGAATCCAAGCCGACCACGTCGATGGCGCCGGCGTTGTTCGACCTGACCAGTTTGCAGCGCGAAGCCAACTCGCGCTTCGGTTTTTCTGCCAAGAACACGCTCGGCCTGGCGCAGGCACTGTACGAAAAGCACAAGGTGCTGACCTATCCGCGGACCGATTCGCGCCATTTGCCGGAAGACTACCTGAGCACCGTCAACGAGACGTTGCAAACGGTGTCCGAAAACAATAATTATTACCAGTTCGCCGCCCAGATTCTGAACAACAAATGGGTCAAGCCGAACAAGCGTATTTTCGACAATACCAAGATCAGCGATCACTTCGCGATCATCCCGACTACCCAGGCGCCGAAGAATTTGTCGGAGCCGGAACAGAAACTGTACGACCTGGTGACGCGTCGTTTCCTGGCGATCTTTTTTCCGGCCGCCGAATTCCAGGTCACTACCCGCTTTACCGAAGTCTCCGGACATCAATTCAAGACCGAAGGTAAGGTCATGACCAATCCGGGCTGGCTGGCCGTCTACGGCAAGGAAATCGTTGCCGACAAAAAGCCGGGTGACGATGCTGAAGCCGAGGGCAACGGCACGCTGGTGGCCGTTGCCAAAGGCGAAAAGGTGCATACCGAAAAAGTCGTCGCCAATGGCCTGGTCACCAAGCCACCGGCGCGCTACTCCGAAGCCACGTTGCTGTCGGCCATGGAAGGCGCTGGCAAACTGATCGACGATGAAGAACTGCGCGACGCGATGGCCGGCAAAGGTCTCGGCACGCCAGCCACGCGGGCGGCAATCATCGAAGGTTTGCTGAACGAAAAATACCTGCTGCGCGAAGGCCGCGAGATGATGCCGACGGCCAAGGCGTTCCAGTTGATGACCTTGCTGCGCGGACTCGGCGTTAATGAATTGACAGCGCCCGAACTGACCGGCGAATGGGAATACAAGCTGTCGCAAATGGAGCGCGGCAAGATCAGCCGCGACGAATTCATGCGTGAAATCGCGCAAATGACACAGATCATCGTCAAGCGCGCCAAGGAATACGATAACGCCACCATCCCCGGCGACTACGCAACACTGGTCACGCCCTGCCCGAACTGCGGTGCGGTGGTCAAGGAAAACTATCGCCGCTTTGCCTGCACCAAATGCGAATTTTCGATGAGCAAGACACCGGGTAGCCGCCAGTTCGAAGTCGCCGAAGTCGAGGAATTGCTGACCAAGCGCACCATCGGGCCGTTGCAGGGTTTCCGTTCGAAGATGGGGCGGCCGTTCGCGGCTATCCTGAAGATCTCGCGCGATGAAGAAATCAAGAACTTCAAGCTTGAATTCGATTTTGGTCAGAACGACGACGAAGGCGAAAACGGCGAGGGCGTCGATTTTACCGGCCAGACAGCGTTGGGGCCCTGTCCGAAGTGCGCTGCCGGCGTGTTCGAAATGGGTCTGTCCTATGTCTGCGAAAAATCGGTCGCCAAGCCGAAGACCTGCGATTTCCGCAGCGGCCGCATCATTTTGCAACAAGAGATCTTGCCCGAACAAATGGTCAAGCTTTTGAATGAAGGCAAGACCGATCTGATGCCGGGCTTCGTATCGCAACGCACGCGTCGCGCCTTCAAGGCATTCCTGGTCAAGGGCAAGGATGGCAAGGTCAGCTTCGAGTTCGAGGAGCGCAAGGCCAAGGCGCCGGCAAAAGGCAAGGCGGCAGCAGTGGCGGACCCGGCTGAAGACGCCGCAGCGGGCGTTGCGCCAGCGGCAGTCAAGGCGAAACCGGCATTAAAAAAAGTGGCGGCGAAAACCGTGGCGGTGAAGAAACCGGCGGTAAAGAAAACCGTGGCGAAAAAAGCGGTGGCGAAAAAAGCAGCCTGAGTGAGCTAAGGCAGTTGTCGTATCGGTGAATTACCAGAGGAAATTATCGTCTACGGAGTGGAATAGGCTATTATTTGCTTGGTTTTTTGCGCACACATTCGTGGCCGCGATCACTTAACAGGGGGAGTACACATGGTAGAAATGGACAAAATCAATACCTTCACGCCAAGCAAGGACGACTGCAATATTGCAATGCTCGCCCATTTGCTCGGCATTTTTACCGGCTTTATCGGGGCGCTGGTGCTGTGGCTCGTCAAGAAGGACGAATCGTCATTCATCTCGGACCAGGCCAAGGAAGCGCTGAACTTTCAGATCACGATTGCGATTGCCTTTTTCGTCAGTTGGATTCTGATGTTCGTCCTGATCGGCATGTTGCTGATTCCAGTGCTGGTGGTGGTCAACCTGATCTTTTGCATCCTCGGCGCCATCGCGGCCTCCAAGGGACAGGCTTACAAGTATCCATTCGCGCTGCGACTGGTCAAATAAATAAAAAGGGCAACCATGCGGTTGCCCTTTGTTCTTCATCCGCCCGCTACCCGCACAATGTCGTCGACCCATGATCCGGTCAACGTAATCCTCAACGACGTGACAGCAGCGACCGCACCATCTTGTCCATTGGCACGGCGTAATCCTGCGACGCCAGCACAATGTTATCGGCCGCGCGAATTACCTTCAGATTGACCAGCACCACCTGATCGCTTTCGGCATAGGTACCGACGATGACCGCTTGTGCCCGATGCGTTTTAGCCAGTTGCTGGATTTCGCGCGTCAGCACTAGTTCGCCGACATTTTGCTTGACGTACACGTTGTCACGAAATTTCATTTCGACGATCTGATGACCGCGACGCGAGAACTGGCCGCTGATCTGTTCGGCAACCATGCGCCCGAACGGCGAAGACTCTTCCAGTGCATTGATATTGACCAGTGTTGCCATAATCAGCGCCGGATCGATTTCAAGTCCACGCGCGCGCGCCGGATCGATCAGCGCGTTGGCCGCAGCCTGGTTGGTGGGTATAAAGCGGTTGGATGCGGCATCCTCCCACGTCGGTTGGCCGGACACGGCTGTACGGGGAGTGGACCATTCAGCACAACCGGCAAGCAGCAGCGCTGGCACGCATGCCAGCAAAAGAGACTTTTTCATCATGCACCTCCGACGACGCGAATCGACTTGCTGTAATCGGTTTTATACAAGCCGCGATCGGCGTCGGTAATGTAGAACACGTCGGTACGACGCGCGACGTACTGCGACACGCTGGTGGCCGAGGTAGTGACGATCAGTTCATGTTGCGGCGTCTGGCCGAATGCGAATTCGCGTTCCGCCCACTGGTTCCAGTCATACAGTGCCGTCAGGCCGAGCACCGCCACGCCTGCATTCGCCGCAGAAGACAGGCTGAGGCCGTTGACGGCCAGCAGGCCGCCAGCGATCGCAGTGGCACTGACATAACGCTGATTCTGGAAACGATCCGGAGAAAACTTCACGAACTGCGTATCTACCTCGACAATCAGCGCCCGGGTATCGCCATTCTTGCTGACACGTGCGCCACTGCTGACCAGCGCCGTGATGAGCTGTTCGCGAAAGGCCTTCGAGAACTCGGTATTTTGCGCCGGTGGCGCGATGTACAGCACGTCATCCTAGTTAACGCTGTTGCGAATCTGAGTGGCGACGTTGGTAGCGATGACTTCCCAATGCGAGGCAGCCTGGATTCTCTTTTGCTGCAATACCGAAAAATTGGTGGGCCGGGGTGTTTCGCTGAAACCGGTTGCGCAACCGGCCAGCAAAACGACCGTCATGCCGCTTAATGATGTGTGCCTCATTGTTTGCCTTGCTTGTTTTAAGTGATGACATTGCCGCGAACAGGCCATGTAGCCCTACCGTCAGTTCCGAGGCTTGCCACATGGACAAATTTGGCCTTGCGAATACATTGTTAATTCTTTGAATCAATTATTTATGGGTGGCCGGGCTGTCAAATACAACAGGAAACGATCAAACCGACCAGGCGTCTGCGCTGCCTAGCGTCCAAGTGGTTCGTGCTGGCCAAAGCGCGGCCAGTCGTCATCGAGGTCTGCCCAGGGTGGCAAATCGTTCACGAATATATGGGCAGCTGGTCGCAGGTCGTGCGGCGTATCGATGCTGCCCATGCGAAGGCGCACTATTCCGGGCAGATCATCGCGCCGAGAATAGAGCGGCGCGCCGCATTGGCGGCAAAATGCGCGTTTTTTGCCTGGGGAGGATTCGAACTCGGCGATGTCCTGCTGTCCGCTTATCCAGCGCAATTGCGCCACATCGACCGGCGCAGCGACCACGCTCACAGTCCCTTGTGTCTTGCGACAATCGCTGCAGTGGCATACCGTGATGTAGCCGACCTCGCCGGTATATTCATACTGCACGTTTTTGCAAAGACAACTGCCGCTGATCATTATTGAGTCCTTAAAAATAGTGTGTGTCCTTTGTCTTAAGCATGCCCGATCACCGGATGTGGTTGGTATGCGCCGTCGAGCGCAGCGATTTCCTCGTCCGTGAGTCGCACCGTTACCGCTGCCACGGCTTCGTCAAGCTGCGCCAGTTTCGATGTGCCTACGATTGGCGCCGTGACCCCCTTGTGCAATAACCAGGCATAGGCCACCTGCGCATTCGAGATGCCTTTCGATTGGGCCACAGCGCGCAATGCTTCGACCACGGCGAAGTCGGCATCGTTATAGTAATAGCGCAGCGCAATATCGTCGGTTTTTGCACGCGATGTTGCCGAATTGTCGAGGTCGGCGGATTGATCATCCCGCTTGCGATTGCCTGCCAAAAATCCCCGGGCCAGCGGACTCCACGGAATCAACGCCACGCCCAGATCACGGCACAGCGGAATCATTTCCCGTTCTTCTTCACGGTAGACCAGGTTGTAATGGTTTTGCATCGACACGAACGGACTCCAGCCGCGTTCT
>JACMQD010000141.1 GCA_014377155.1 Herminiimonas sp. | reverse complement strand
GTTCCAAAGGCATTGAAAAATCCGTTCACGATACTGAATATGTTGACGAAAATTCAGTTGCGCCTCTATAGTGGCGGGATGATCTCCGACTTCCATCTCCTCATCGAAAAAATCCGCCAGCTCGCTGACCTTGCTCAATCGCTGCGCGATGAAAACGCTTCCTTGCGCAACGCCAACACCGCCCTTGCGGCAGAAAATAGCGAGCTCCTGGCAAGAGTGACGCAGGCACACGAGCGCGTATCCACGCTGCTCCAGACTATTTCCATGAACGAGCCAGACCAGGAAGCAGCATGATTCAGCTTGACGTGACCATCATGGGCCAGGCCTTCAAACTTGCCTGCAAGGAAGACGAACAAGTTGCTCTGCAGGCAGCGGTGGATTATCTGAACAACCGCATGTGTACCATCAGGGATGCAGGAAAAATCAAGGGTAATGACCGCATCGCCGTCATGGCCGCGCTCGGGATGGCGGCAGAACTGCTCGGCACGAAGTCGCCGCAGGGGCCTCTGTCGGACATGAATATGGCCGAAGTCAAACAAAAAATTTCTGCGATGCATGTCGTTCTGGACGAGGCACTGGCGGCGCGATAGCAGGCATTTCCATGTCACGATAGTGCAGTACCTTGCTCGCGGTAGCCAGCTTGGTCTTTCTGGGAGGGCCGATCGACATCCGCGCGCGCGATACCGCCGGGCGCCCTTAATTTTCCCAAACAGTTTGACATGCGTTCCGTTTAGAGTAGACTTAGTCACTCCTGCCGTGTTCGCGATTGCCATATATTCCTTGAACCATTTATGCGCATCGGTTGCGGAATTTCGTTCGATGGGAGTGCGCGTCGCTAGTCCGACGAACCCGAAATTGAACTAACTGTGACCACCTTGAACCTCATGGTTCGGGATGCCGGCAAAGCGGCACAGGCGGGGTTTTATTCGTAGACGGCTGCATGCAAATGCGGCCGTTTTTTTGCGCGCTTGATTCATGCATCCACTTTTGCGTGCCTGTGCCGCGCCCGTGTCATTAAACCGTTCCTTCTAAAATCATGCGGTATTGGCTGATGAAATCAGAGCCGGACGAATGCAGCATCGATGATGCGTTGGCCGCCGCCGGCCAGTGCGTGCCGTGGGTCGGCGTACGCAATTATCAGGCGCGTAATTTCATGCGTGATGTAATGCAAGTCGGGGATGGCGTATTGTTCTACCATTCCAGCTGCGCCGAACCCGGCATCGCCGGTTTAGCGGAAGTCGCCAGCAGCGCCTATCCGGACCCGACCCAATTCGACCCGGCCAGCCGTTACTTCGACGCCAAATCGACACAGGCTGGCCCGCGCTGGGTACTGATCGACGTGCGCGCGATCCGCAAGACGCCGCTGATCACGCTGGCGCAGTTGCGCGCGGCGCCAGAACTCATCGACATGCAGATCCTCAAGCGCGGAAACCGGCTCTCTATTTCAGAAGTCACCCTGGCCGAGTGGTCGCATGTCGCCGGCATGATGGACCCCTCTCCACAACATTAACGTTCAAGGATTTCGATGGATATCGGTTTGATCATTACCCTGCTGGTGCTGGGTGTTGCTGTTGGATTCGCTGCCGGCCTGCTGGGCATTGGCGGTGGCATGCTGCTGGTGCCCTTCATGACGCTGATCCTGACGGCCAAGGATTTTCCTAAAGAAATGATCGTCCATATGGCGATCGCGACGTCGCTTGCGACCATCATGTTTACATCGATTTCTTCAGTACGCGCGCATCATAAGCGCGGTGCGGTATCCTGGCACATCGTCAAGTTGCTGGCACCGGGCATTCTGATCGGTTCGTGGTTCGGTCCATGGATCGGTGCCCAGATGAATTCCTCCCAGCTGGCACTGTTCTTCGCCGTGTTCGTCACGCTTTCTGCGACACAGATGCTGCTCGACAAAAAGCCGGCCGGCACCCGCGATTTGCCGCAAGCAGGCGGCATGCTCGCCGCGGGCGGCGTCATTGGCATCCTCTCCGGACTGGTTGGCGCCGGCGGTGGTTTCGTGTCGGTGCCGTTCATGACCTGGTGTAACGTCAAAATTCATAATGCCGTGGCCACGAGTGCGGCGCTCGGCTTTCCAATTGCGCTTTCGGGCACGCTATCGAACATTTATTTCGGCATGCAAGAGCCGAATCTGCCGGCCGGATCGCTCGGCTTCATTTATCTGCCAGCCCTGCTGGTGGTGTCGCTTGCCAGCGTCACGACCGCACCGCTTGGCGCGCGAACCGCGCATCGCTTGCCGGTTAAAACCTTGAAGAAGGTCTTTGCGTTCGTACTGTTCGCGCTCGCCGCCTACATGTTCTACAAAGCAATGCGTTAGCGTACTCGCTCATTCTTTGCCAAAGCGCTCGCGCAACAAATTCTTCTGGACCTTGCCCATGGCATTACGCGGCAATTCCTCCAGAAAATACACGCGTTTAGGTACTTTGAAATTAGCGATACCGTTTTTGAGCGCACCGATGATGCCGGCTTCCGAGATCGAACTGCCGGGCCGGATGACGACCACGGCGGTCACCGCTTCACCGAACTCCGGATGCGGCACGCCAATGACCGCCGATTCGGCGACACCATCAAGCGCATCGATAGCCGCTTCGATTTCTTTCGGATAGACGTTATAGCCGCCTGAAATAATCAGGTCCTTGCTACGGCCGACGATCGACAGGTAGCCAGCGTGGTCGAAGCGGCCAACGTCGCCGGTATTGAAATAACCTTCTGCAGTAAATTCTTCGGCGGTTTTTTCCGGCATCTCCCAGTAGCCTGCAAAGACGTTCGGCCCTTTGACCTGAATCGCGCCGATTTGTCCTGCCAGGCATGGCTGGCCGTCCGCATCGACCACCCGCACGGACACACCTGGCAACGGTAGCCCGACTGTGCCGCCGATGCGTGCGCCATCGACTGGGTTCGACGTCAGCATCGTGGTTTCGCTCATGCCGTAACGTTCGAGAATCGTGTGGCCGGTACGTGACTTGAATTGCTCGAAAGTATCGGTCAACAATGGCGCCGACCCTGAAATGAACAAGCGCATGTTGCGCCATGCAGCCAGGTTGAAAGCCCCATCCGCGAGTAGTCGGACGTAATACGTCGGCACGCCCATGAATACCGTGGCCTGTGGAAGACGCCGGCTCACATCGTCACTGTCGAATTTGGGCAGCAAGATCATTTTACTGCCGTTGAGCAGGGCGCCATGAAGTGCGACGAACAGACCATGCACATGAAACAGCGGCAGCGTATGCAACAGTACGTCGCCAGGTTGCCACTGCCAGACTTGCTGCAGCACTTTGATGTTCGATGCCAGATTGTCGTGCGTGAGCATCGCACCCTTGCTGCGCCCGGTTGTACCGGACGTGTACAGGATTGCCGCGAGATCTGAAGGCTCGGCATGCGCCGTCTCGAAGCTATCGGCATGGTGGGTTGCACGTTCGAGTAGTGAGCCGTTACGTTGTTCGCCCAGCGTGAAGACGTGGCGCGCTCCGGCCCTGAATGCAATCTTGGCGACCCAGCCGAAATTGAGCGGCGCGCACACCACCACCGCTGGCCTGGCGTTGTCGAGGAAGTAGTCGATTTCGCTGGCACGATAGGCGGTATTAAGGGGCAGATAAACATAACCGGCACGGATCGTCGCCAGATACAACATCACCGCCTCCGCCGATTTTTCGACTTGCACCGCGACACGCGCGCCGCGTGGCAGGCCGAGGCTCGACAGCAGGTTGGCAATTCTGGCACTGGCACGTTCGAGGTCGAGCCAGGTATGGAACAGGCCATCGTGCGTCTCGATTGCACAGGCGGACCGGTCTTGTGGAAAGCGGGATTCGAACAGCGCGTACAGGTTGGAGTTCATGGAATGATAAAAGGTCGATTCACTTGCCGAGAAAAACCGGCGTGCGCTTGGCAAGAAAGGCTTGCACGCCTTCGCGATAGTCTTGCGTCGCCAGGAAAGAAAAAGCCGCCTCGATTTCCTGCGCGTTAAGGGCGTCGGGATTACCTGAAAGCCGTCGGACGAGTTGCTTGTTGGCGCGTGCCGCCAAGGGCGCACCGGCGGCGATACGCTGCGCGCTGCGACGTGCCTCGGCCGGCACGTCGGCGACGATGTGGTTGATCAGTCCCTTGTCCATCGCCTCTGCGGCATCGAAGACGCGTCCTTCGAGCAGCATTTCGAGCGCAGTGGCCTTGCCAACGAGTTGCAGCAAATGATTTAGTTCATCAGGCGCTAACGGAAAGCCGAGGCGGTTGATGGGGATGCCGAAGCGGGCGGTGCGCGAGGCGATGCGCAGGTCGCAGGCGCAGGCAATTTCCAGCCCGCCGCCGACGCATGCACCTTCAATCGCGGCGATGGTCGGATGCAGGCACGTCGCGATCGCCTGCAAGGCCGACGAGATGGTTTCGGTGTGATACCGGATGCCTTGCGCCAGGGTGCTACGCACAGTGGCAAATTCCTGGATGTCTGCGCCTGCAGCAAAGTTGCCACCTTCGCCGCAAACAATGACGCAGCGCAACTCGTCGTCCAGCGACAATGCATCGAACGTGCGCGCCAGCGCTTGCCACATCGCGACATTGATCGCATTGAGCTTGGCCGGCTGCGACAAGGTGACGGTGGCGACGAATCCGTCTTTCGTTACGCGGATTTCGGCCATGGCATTATCGGGTTGCAAGCG
>JACMQD010000140.1 GCA_014377155.1 Herminiimonas sp. | reverse complement strand
TTGAACGCCTGGGCGCTCAGTTGCACGACATAGCCTCGGGTATTGAGAAGCAGCCGTGCGCGGTGTTCTCCCGGGCTTGCATAGTTTGCAAACACCAAGGCAGCCCATGCACGCTGGCTGCCCAGCTGTTTTTCAGTCAGCTGAATCGATTGCGACGGCACCAGCTCGTAGGGATATACCGTCATCGCCTCGGGAAACGTACGCTGCATGTCGGCCCGCATCGCGAACCACTTCGCCGCCGGCATCGTCAGCAGCGACTCCAGCATGGCCTGATCCTTGACCAGCACCAGGTCGACCGCTACCGCGCTGTTGGCATTGGCATCGTCGGCTGCCGTAATGACCAGCGTCTTCCAGTCGGGCGCCACCGGTTTCGGACCCAGGCCGATCGCAGACTTGGTACTGTCGACCATGCTGCCGATTGCACCGCAGCCGGACAGCACGATGCCCAGGCACAGCAGCACCGCGACGCTGACACAACGAAACCCACGAGCCATCGGCTTGATTTGTAATTGCATGAAGTTGATTTCTAAATGACCGCCACAATGGCCTTGCGCAGGCCAAATCCGACACCGGCGCAAAATACCGTTAACAGGGCGAGCGCCAGCAGGGAAGACCCGGCCAGCGCTTGCTTACGAGTGAATCTGAGTCTGACGGTAGAAGGTTGCCATGCTTCAGTAACTTGCTCAGTTGAATTAATATACAGCCCATCGGAGACCAGCGCAATCAAGGCGGACGACACCAGAAACGAAAGCAGATTGCGCGGGCCTTCACACAACACTTCCACCAGCAAAAACACCGGCAGCACGGCCTCGAGCGGCAGGCCCAGCGACGTCATCACGAACGTGCCCAGAATGACTGATTTGACGCCGACGATGCCGACCGACCACAACGCCGCAGCCCACGACAACAGGCAGATCAATGCCACATCGCCAAGACTGAGTGCATGGTCGTAGAGATTGGCGATAAAGATCGCCAGCACGGCGAAGAACAGCGCTTCGCCCGCCTTGATGAAAACCGGCGCGATCGGCGTGAACAATTCCACCAGCGCGCGGCTGAATCCCAACTGCGCGCTCATGCCATGAATGAAGCCGGGAACCGCCGCTACCGCCACCGGCGAAAACAGGCACACCGTGATCGGGTCGCGCAGCGCGGTCAGCACTTCCCAGGGAGATTTTTGCAGGCGCCAGCAAATCGCGCCGATCGACAGCGCACTGACGATTAGCGTCGCCGCAAAAAACGCCCCCAGGAAGCTGCCGAGCAGGACAATCGATTCGACGCCGGCGGCACTGGTCGCAGCCGCGGCCAGCACGAAAGAAGCCGCCGGCAGCAATGCATTGAAACGCGTGACCAGCGACTCTAGCGCCCGATAGATCCCTTCGAATATGCCCGAGAGATGGCTGGATGCAACGGGGTCCTGCACGGCAATCGCATAGCCGAAAAGCAGCACACCGATCAGGACCGACGGCACCGAGCCATAGGCCAGCACGGCAAACAGGTTATTGGGCACCAGCGCGGTGACATCCCACAGGCTAGGCGTCGCTCCTTCGACGCCGCGCAACGCCATTACGAATTGCGAATCCGAGCGCATTGCCAGTTCACCCAGCGCCGCGGTCTGGGTGCTCGACATGCCGGCACCGGCCGACGTGATACTGGCCACCAGCACGCCGACCATCGCGCATAGCAGCATGGCAATGACCGACATCACCACCAGCATCAGCAGGCGCCTGCCGGCACCCGGCAGCGTCGGCAAGCGCTGCAAGCCGAAGAACACGGCCAGCACCACGAACGGCAAAGACGCCATCTGGATCAGTGACAGATACAGCGTCGAGACCGCCGCCAGCCCGGGTGCGCTTTCCGGAAAAAGCGTGCCGACCCAGCCGCCCAGCAGCACTGCACCTAAAAGGGTGGCGGGATGTTGAAAAATGTCCTTGGGCTGGATCATGGCAGGCTCGGCGTCAAAGCTTGAAGGGCTTGGGGCAGATCGTAGCGACTGCAGCACAACTGCCGATGACGGTGACCGCTGTGCGGGCCATGGCGCAAATCGGATCGACGGCGACGAAAAGCACGAACGCGGCCTCGAACGGCAGCCCGAGATAGCTGCAGGTGGTGCCAACCAGCGAGATCGTCAGCACGCCTGCCATGCCCGACGAAACGAACCCCGCCAGCACCGATACCAGCACCAGCAGGCCGACGTCCATTGGCGACAATGCGCGACCGTAAAGCGCCGCGATGAACAGCGTGCCGCAGACAAAATAGGCGACCGCGCCGGCGCGCAGCAGCGAAATGCTTAACGGCACCAGCAGCTCCACCCGCGAGCGTGCGAAATTGAGCTGCTCCACCAGCCCGGTCACCATGGCCGGCATGCAGGTTGCGCTGTTGTTGGTCGCCACGCCCAGCGCAAAGGGTTCGCGCATCGCCATCAGCACAGTCTTGAAAGGTACACCGGCACGGCGGCTGATAACGGTCATCGCCAGCGAGAGCAGGATTGTGCAAATTACCAGGAACGCCATGACAAATCCGGCCATGGCTTTGAGCGGCTGCAGGCCGGTGGTAGCGATCTGGCTGGCCGACATGCAGATCAGGATGACGGGGATCGGCAGGTTGATCCAGCGCGTCAGTGTCTGGCAGGCGGTATAGATGGTTTCCAGGGCCTGGTTCAGACCGCTCGATATCCGGCTGGGCACTTGCCCCACCGCGAAGCCGAACAGCAGGGCGAAGACCAGCGCCTTGAGCGTTTCACCGTTGGCGAGCGACGCGAAAATATTGGACGGAATCAGCGACGCCAGGACATCCTGCAAGCTCATCTTTTTGGGGCTGCTCTCGACCTCGCGCAGCGCCATGTCGGTGTTACTACGATTTTCGTCGGAGCTGACAATGTTGCCGAGGGCCGCCCGGGTGTCTTCCGCCAGATTGCCGCCTGGACGAATGACCAGCGTGCCGAGTGCAGCCAGGACCGCAGCGGCAAACGAGAATGCGATGAACACCACCACCACACGCCGCAGTATTTTGGCAGCGCCGCCGTCACGATACAGGTTTTGCAGGCTGAAGATCACGGCCGAGATCATGAACGGCAGGACGATCATTTTGAGGAGATCGACGTAGACGATCCCGACTACGGCAAGACCGCGGGAAAATGCCGGTGCGGCCCAGCCCAGGGTCGCACCCAGCAGGACGCACGCCAGCACGGTCCACGGATTCAAGGCCCAGCGCTGGAATCGCTGCATTCCGGTTGGCATTTCGATGGTCGTCATCTACTTGATCGATTTGAGTACGCTGCTCACGGTCGGCTTTTCCGTCCGTTGAGCAATCACTTCGTTGACAAACGACAGCAGCGTCGCGTCCCGTACGCCGACCATCATGCTCAGCGACGATTCGAGATCGTTGAAAGTCACCGTGCGCAAAGTCAGCGCCAGGCCAGGATCATTGCGAACGATGCCCTGTACTTCCAGTTCGTCGCGATAGGCCGCGACGACTTCGCCCTTCTTGGCGGCGTTGACCGCCTCTTTCCAGGTCGGGTAGGGAACGATCTGCGCCTTGGGGAAATTCCGACGTCCGAATTCTTCCCATGACGAGCTGGAGATCACGCTGATCTTGCCGGTGAAATTACGGATGACCTGCGGCAGCGGCTGGTCACCGGCCAGTTCGGCAAAGCGCACGCGGTTGATCAGCAAAGCATGCCCCAGACGCATGTAGGTAGTCGAAAAATGCACGATCTGGCCGCGTTTGAGTGTGCGCGCTAACCGGCTGATGCCGAGATCGGCGCCACCGGCGGCCACCACCTCGGCCACATTGTCGAAAGTCCGCGCACGGCGGTCGAATCGCACCGGCACGCCCAGCTCCTTGCCGATCAGTTTTCCGAGGTCGACATCGGTGCCTTCGAGTACACCATTTTTTTCGGAGAAGAATGGTGCATTGTCGACGTTGAGCATGGCGATCACCAATTCGCCGCGATTGACGATGCGCGCGATGTCCGGTGCCAGCATGCGCCCATCCCCGACTTTGACGAGAGGCGATTGTAGCGCCGGCTCGGTAAGGGACGACGCCGACAGCGCGACCACGGGGCGCGCCACCGCGCTCTGGGCAAAGGCGCCTGTACCGAAGCACAGCGAGATCAGCCCCAGGCAGGCAAGCGCTTGCCGAAAGTGCAGATCCGAAATCCTGAATCGTGTTTTCATGGAGCGGCCTTTGGCACTGCCGGATCGGCGAGCGGCTTGGCGGCAGACGCCGCAAAATCCGATATTTTGCCGCTTGCCTTCTGCGCGGCGGCAGCGGCGCGTTCCCGTGCTTCCATGCCAAGCGTTCCGATCGACGGCGTTGCCGGCTTTGCCATGCGCTGGCCGATCTGGAAACCCAGTGTAAAAAGCAAGATGAGCAAAGCGACACCTGAAAAAATTGCCAATGCAATCAATCGCGGGGTAAGGCTGAATCGATATTCCATGATGAGCGGCTGCCGTAAGAAATTTTAAGGAACCGAGACAGTGAATTGTCCCGGTATATCGATACCGATCACGCCGCCCCACATGCACATCAGCTTCGACGAGTTGTTGAGGGCGGGCATATTGGCCACCATCACAGTCGGCGCACCTGGCATCCACGGCGCGAGCGTCATCGGTATGCACGGCATCGGTACCAGGGCACCAAGTGCCGCGGCGGTGGCGGCGGCAACCATCGGATTGGCCAGCGACTGGCACATGCCGAACGGCAGAATATTCATCATCGGCTTGTTGTCCATGATGTTGGCGTCGGGAACCGTGGTCATGACCAAATTCATCGGCAGCACCATGAGCGTTCCCGGCGCCACGCCGAACGTGCACTTGAGCATCGCACCCATGCAGACCTGTTGTCCCATTCAGTTTCCCCTTACCAGTTTCTGCAGTCGTTCCAGGATGTCCGGCGTCGCCTTGGCGTTGTCGGTGCGCTGGCCCTTGGGGTCGTAGCGCAGTGGCGGTGCCACCGGTATGCCATCGCGGTACATCAGCTCTTCCATGATTTCGCCGTTCGGCCAGTAGCGGCGCACCGGACCGTGCAGCACGTTGGCACGGTACGAGCACGACTGGACCACGCCACCCTGCAGATCGAAATCGACGGATTCGCCATCGAGCAGCCCTGCCTTGTAGAAGGACTTGCGCACGCGCACCCCTTCATGAAAAAACTCGGCCGGTCCGTGGATCTGGCCGCCCGTGAAACTCAGGCGCGCCGTAAGCAAGCCGGCTTCGTCATAGGACAGCGACGGCCCGGTCGGTATGCCATCGACCATCGTCTGCACTGCCACGCAGCGACCGTTGACGTAGGTCTTGGTGATGCCGTGCGGGATACCGTGCACGTACTGCGACTCCTGGATCAGCAGGCCCTCGGCCGTATGCACTGCCATCGTCCCATGCATTTTGCCCGCCGCGAAATGCGTTTTCATCAGCGTCCGTCCGGTGTCGCCGAATTGCTCCAGCGGACCGTGCAAAACACCGTCGCGCATCCAGCAACGCAACAGCAGACGGCCGTCGTCGGCATGCTCCTCGACCAGCAATGCGGCAGGCGAATCGACCGGTGCAATGGCGCCGGTGTTTTCAAGTCCGTCGGTGACGTGAATATCCATATCAGTTCAACTTCGCCAATGCGCCCTTGAGTGTCAGCAGCGCGCCTGCCTCTACCGTATGCATGGCGTCGGCCTTACTGTTGATGATGGGTGCCTTGTTGTCCATCTGCAGCGACGCCTGGTTGACCAGCTTCAGACCGGCCTTGTTGGTCAGGTTGGTACCGGCCTGGTTGGTCAGTTCGGTGCCGGCCTTGGCGGTGAACGCCGTGCCGGCATCGGCCAGAAAAGTGGTGCCGGCTTCCTGCGAAATGGCCGCGCTGGACTTGATGCTGATTGCGCCAGTGACCGTAATGGTCAGCTTGCCGTCGATGGTCAGGTTGTAGTCGCCGGCGACCGTATGCTTGAAGGCGGCGGCATTGGTATGGCTCTCGTCGCCGGTCACGTCAAGCGTGCGGGTGCCTTTGACCTTGTGGGTTTCCTTGCCTTTTTTGAGTTCGGTGGTACGGTCGCCCTCCTCCAGCGTATGGGTTTCGGCGCCCTTTTTTATGGTGGTGGTCAGCGCATTTTCGATTTCGACCAGCATGTCTTTCTGGGCATGCAGGTATAACTCTTCCGCATCCTTCTTGTCTTCGAAGCGCAGTTCGTTGCCCGCCGTGCCCTGCTTGGAGGAGCGGGTCCGGATGATGGTTTGGGTCTGGTTGGCGGGCAAGGTGGCGGGCGTGGCATTTTCGCCGTTGTAGACACAACCGGTGACCAGCGGCCGATCCGGATCACCGTTCAGATAAGTGATCACCACTTCCTGGCCGACACGCGGCAGGAACAAAGCGCCGAAGCCCTTGCCCGCCACCGACTGTGCCACGCGAATCCAGGTCGAGCTCTTGTCGTCCTTGACACCGTCGCGGTCCCAGGGAAATTCGACCTTGATGCGGCCATGGCTGTCGGTCCAGATTTCTTCGCCTTGCGGCCCGACCACCAGAGCCGTCTCGCAGCCCACTGCGCGAGGCCGCGCCGTCTGCACCGGCGGGCGGAAAGGCACGGTCGCCGGAAATGCTTCGAAGGAGTTGGTGTACAAGTCGTCATGCGCGGTGTGATGAACGCGCCGCAGGACAAATGACGCGTTGAGACTCGAAACGAAATGGTCGGCAAGTGTGAACTTGGTGCCCGCCGTGAACGGATAACAGAAGCTGTCACCGCGCAATACATTCGATGCCACCTGGCTCGCCTCAACCCGCAGCTTGGCAATCGCCGACGCTGCGCTGACGCTCAGGTGACCGGTGGCGAATTCAACCACTTCGCCACTGCCGGCAGCGGCCGAATGGGTTCCTTCCAGCGAGGTGCTGGGATTGATGAAATCGTAATCGTTGACGGTCGCCTTCTTGACCGCGATGCCGCTTTCCTGGGCAAAGCGCGACACGGTATCGATCGCGTTCTCCATGCCGGTGCGCGGAAAAAACCGTGCTGTCGCCGCGCCCGAGCAGGCAAGGAAATTCGATGGCGCATCGCCCAGCACCATCGTATGGCCGCTGCTGCTGAAGGTAAAAAAATAAAAAATCCCGGACTGCTCCATCAACCGGCAAATGAAATCGAACGCGGTTTCGTCATACTGCACGCAATAGTCGAGCGCGGTATAGGTTTGCGTCAATTTGGCATCGAACGTGATGGCGAACTCGGTCAACACCGCCTTGATGATGTCGGCGACCGATTTGGCTTGATAGATCTTGCGGTCGCGCGATAACGTCAGCAGCCATAGCATCGGCACCAGTTCGGCTTCGTAACTGGCAAATTCGCGGTCGTAGCCGCTCTGGACGAAGCGCGACACCATACCGGTGACATAGCGTTTGACACCGCCCTCGATCTCCAGCGTGACCGTCATGGTCTTGCCGACGATGGTGGCGGCGCTCAGGCTGGTGCTGCCCGAGCGCATGTGAAGATTGAATTTGAACAGTTCCGAAATCCCTTCGCTGCCTTCCATCGCGTCGAGCAGCAGGTCATCGTCGGCGAACGGCGACGACACCGTCATCAGGCCGCCGGGCTGCTGGAAGCCGGTTCTCATGCATGGCCTTTCATGGCATCGGTCTCATTCATGATGGTTCACGCATGGGCACGCAACGAGTCGTCGCGGAATACATAATGGAACTGATCGTCCCGCCCCACGCTCATGTGAATCGCGGTGAACGGCTGCAGCATCGACATGCGTTCGAGCACCAGCGACGACAGTAACGGCAGCACGGTCTGGGTCAGGATGAAATCGATATTGCGGGCGCCACTATCGACCTCGGTGCAACGCGCCGTCACCATGGCGGTCACTTGATCGTCCCAGGTAAACTCGGCATTGTGGTTTTCGGCGAAGCGCTGCGCCAGCTTGGCAAGCTTGAGGTCGACAATCGAGCGGATCTGCTCGTCGCCCAATGGATAGTAGGGCACCAGCACCAGCCGTCCCAAAAAGGCCGGACTGAACTGCTTAAGCAAGGCCGGGCGCAACTGCTCGATCAGCGCACTGACGTCGGGTCGATTGCCGTTCTCGCAGGCTTGCGTGATGACATCCTGGGCGGCGTTCGAGGTCAGCAGGATCAGCGTGTTCTTGAAGTCGATGGAAATGCCCTCGCCGTCTTCCATCGTGCCCTTGTCGAACACCTGAAAGAACAGTTCCAGCACGTCCGGATGGGCTTTTTCCATCTCGTCGAGCAACACCACGCTATACGGACGACGCCGGACGGCTTCCGTCAGGACGCCGCCTTTGCCATAGCCGACATAGCCGGGCGGCGCGCCCTTGAGGCTAGAGATCGAATGCGCTTCCTGGAATTCGGACATGTTGATGGTGACCATGTTGCGTTCGCCGCCGTACAGCATGTCGGCCAGCGCGAACGCGGTTTCGGTCTTGCCGACGCCGCTCGGCCCCACCAGCATGAAGACGCCCACCGGCTTACCGGGATCGTCGAGTTCGGCGCGGAATGTGCGCACCCGCCGCGCGATGGCGTCGAGTGCCTGGTCCTGGCCGACGACGCGATCCGATAGTCGCTCGCGCAGATGCAATACCGTATGGATTTCATCGGCCAGCATCTTGCCGACCGGGATGCCGGTCCAGCCCGAGATGACATCGGCGACGATCTTGGCATCGACGCAGACCGGCACCAGCGGCTCATCGTCCTGGATGGCTTCCAAACCTTTTTGCAGCCGCTGCAACTGCGCCGCACGCGACAGCCGCTCGTCGTCCTCGCACTCGGTATCGCTGTTGACCGAATCAGCAATTTTCTTGCGCAAGGCAAGGATTTCGTTGACCGCGCGCAGTTCTTCACCCAGCTTTTCCTTGAGGTGGGCCTGGCGCCCCAGAAGGCTCTTGAGCTGGGTGTCGAGGCGACTAATATCTCCGGCCCGGTCTTCGCCGCGGGCATGCTGCTGTTGCATGATCCGCAGTTCTTCCGTCGACAGCATGATGTCGTGGTCGAGCGACTCTATCTGCGAGGGCGAACCCGATTGCCCGATCGCTACTCGCGCGCACGCCGTATCGAGCACACTGATCGCCTTGTCGGGCAACTGCCGGCCGGAGATGTAGCGATGCGACAGGCGCACTGCGTCGAGCACTGCTTCATCGAGAATTTCAACGCCATGATGCTGCTCTAGCGTGGCCACCATGCCGCGCAACATGCCGGTCGCGACCTCCGGCGCTGGCTCTTCCACCTTCACCACCTGGAAGCGGCGTGCCAGCGCCGGGTCTCGTTCGACGTATTTCTTGTATTCGGCCCAAGTGGTTGCCGCGATCGTACGCAACTCGCCACGCGCCAGTGCAGGCTTGAGCAAATTGGCCGCATCGCCCTGACCTTCCGCGCCGCCGGCGCCGATCAACTGGTGTGCTTCGTCGATGAACAAAATGATCGGCGTGGCCGAGGCCCGCACTTCGGCAATGACCGATTTCAGGCGGTTTTCGAATTCGCCCTTGATGCCCGCGCCGGCCTGCAGCAACGCCAGGTCCAGCGTGCGTACCGAGACGTTGGCCAGTGCCGGTGGCACCGCGCCTTGTGCCACGCGCTGCGCAAAGCCTTCCACCACAGCCGTCTTGCCGACGCCGGCTTCGCCTGTCAGGATCGGATTGTTTTGCCGGCGACGCAGCAGGATGTCGATGATCTGCCGGATTTCCGCATCACGGCCGCGGATCGGATCGATTTTGCCGTCGCGTGCGAGCGCGGTCATGTCGACCGTGAACTGGTCGAGCGACGGCGTGGCGCCGGTGCGTACGGACGCCAGCTGCGGCATGCGCCCGGCCTTGGTCTCGCCGGCGCTGGCGGCGGCCGGCATGGTCGCACCCGCTGCATTGTCGCCATTGCCACCGGCATCCTCGGCCGAATTGACGAGCAATGGCGCCAACTCTGCCTTGAGTCGATCGCGCGGAATGCGCAACAGCTCGGGCGCGGTGTCGATCAGCATGCCACGCAAGCTGTCGACCTCCAGCATGGCCAGCAGTACGGTGCCGGAGCGTATTTGCTGATCACCCAGCAGCATCGAGCTCAACAGCCAGGCTTCCTGGAACAAGGGAATGAAATGTGGCGACAGCGCCGGTGTACGGCCATTGCCGCGCTTGAATCCGTCCAGGCTTTGCTGTAATTGCGCCAGCACGGCGCTGATATTGATGTCGAAGCGTTCCAGCAGCAACGCCATGTCTGGCGCGCTCGCTTCGATCAGGCGCACCAGCAAATGTTCTAGTTCGACATTGAATTGCGTTTGTTTGACGCACAGTTCGGCCGCCTCGACCATGGCGCGCTTGCACGCTGGGTTGAGCTTGGACAACAAGGTACGGATATCGATTTCCATGGCCGATCAAGTCCTTTCCGGCGTCGCTTGCGCACCGCGAGG
>JACMQD010000139.1 GCA_014377155.1 Herminiimonas sp. | reverse complement strand
GAAATTCTGTTCGCCGGCTTTATATTTGGTCTTTTGAACGATGTCGAATTTCGACACTTCCGAAAACTTGGTGACACTCTCGATGATACCGGCACCGAAGCCGTCATCCTGGTACAGCACGGCAACGCGCTTCAATCCAAGAGTCGACACCATACGCGCAATTTTTGCGATCTCTTCATTGTAGGTGACTCGGGTGTGAAAGATCTGCTCCGACCCCGGCCCGCGAATCGCTTCCGAGCCACTATAGACGCCGACTAGCGGCAACTGGTGTTTGGTCAGTACGCCGGCTTTGATCAAGGCGGCGGTGTTTGCTGTCCCGGCGCCGTTGACAAGCGCAACCACCTTGTCCTTGGCGACGATATCTTCGACCAGCTCTGCGGTCTTTTTTGGATCGTATCCGTCGTCCCGCGTGAACAGCTTTAACGTATTGCCGTTGACGCCACCCTGCGCATTGATCATGTCGAGGTAGCCGGTCGTGATACTGAGGATATCGGCGGTGGTCATCGACAGTGGTCCGGTAATGCCCGATACCGTCCCGATCCTGATCTCGTCGGCTTGCGCCGAGCCAAACGATAACCATGCGGCCAAAGCGGTCGCAATCAATCCCATCCTGATCATACTGTCTCCTGTCTGTTATAAATGTGCTCTACAGGCACAGCCGAATTGTAAAACGCTTTCAGCTCGAACAGACTTTTCTTGAAGAAATATGTTGTTGAAAAGAACCACTATCGAATATCAACAGCCGGTAGCGCGCAAAACGACTATTCGAATTGCTTTTTGAACTCTTCGAACTGTTGCGTCAAGTGATCGACTTCGGTGCGAAGACGTGCCACTGCGGTTTCCAATGCATCGATGCGGTCTTGTCGCGGTCGGGATAGCTGACCAGATTCGGATACTGCAAGGCTATCGTCTTGCTCGAATTCGGGCTCACCCGCCAGCAGCTGTGCGAAACGCGGTTCCTTGGTGCCTGGCGCACGCGGCAACCGCATGACCAGTGATGGATATTTGTCCATGAGGAACTGCAGGCATGTCTCTACATCCGCAACCGCCGCAAACTCATGCACGCGGCCTGCTCGTGTGCGGATTTCACCGCCAGTCTGGCTGCCGCGCAGCATCAACATCAGCATTACCGCCAGCTTATCCTGTTCGAGCGACCATTTGACGCGCATGCGATGCTCATATTTCGGCACGCGGCCGCCAGCCTGGCTGACCTCGACCACAAGCTTTTTTTGCATCAATGCGTGCAGTGTGTCGAGCACCATTGTTTCTGACAGTGCCATTACCGGGTCACGGCTGGATAGCTGATTACAGCCGTTGGTCAATGCATTGATCGACAAGGGGTAACTGTCGGGTGTAAGAGCTTCCTTTTCCCCGAGCACGGCAAGTACGCGGATCTCTAATTCGTCGAGCAAGACACGCCCGTCGTCGGTACGGGCAGCAGCATCGATTGCCTCATTTGTTAAATCCACGGACTCTTCCTCATTCGACCAGCTTGTTGAGCTGCTCCGGATTGAATTTCTCGCATTCCTTGTCTGTCTGGCAGGTAATGCCAGCCTGCCTGAGCGAGGCAAGGATCTTTTCAAGCTGATGCTCTTGCGCTGCGGCCTGGTTGATGAGGCCATGCAAGGCTTTCGACACGGGATCGTCACCGTTGGGCGTCACGCCGTAAGCGGCAAACATCCGTGCTGCGGCTTCTTCGCGCGGATCGTAGCTTTCCTTTTCGATGATGCGCGCCGGATTGCCGACTGCTGTCGCGCCCGGTGGCACCGCTTTGACGAGCACCGCATTGGAGCCCACCTTGGCACCCTCGCCGACCGTGAAACCGCCGAGGACCTTGGCGCCAGCGCCGATGATGACGCCGCGCCCCAAGGTTGGATGCCGCTTGGCGCCTTTGCTGAGCGACGTGCCGCCCAAAGTGACGCCTTGATAGATGGTGCAGTCGTCCCCCACTTCGGCAGTCTCGCCAATTACCACCCCGAAACCGTGGTCGATAAAGACACGGCGGCCGATCGTTGCACCCGGATGGATTTCGATGCCGGAAAGGATGCGTGCCAGATGGGAAATGAAGCGCCCGAGCCATTTCATGCGATGTGTCCACAGCCAGCTAGCGCACCGGTGCAGGATAATCGCGTGCAGCCCCGGATAACAGGTCAGCACCTCCCATGCATTGCGTGCGGCAGGGTCACGGCGCATGATGCTGCGGATGTCTTCACGGATGCGACTGAACATAAAATTGGCTGGTCGTTACTGGAGTGGTCATGGTAACGGGTTCAGCAAAGCTCTGCTGGCACAAAGCAATTTTCAGGAAGTAAAAAAAGGGGCCTTTCGCCCCTTCCGGTTCAGCCTGGATTACCTCGGCCGTCGCTCAGGATTTCGGCAGGCGCTGCCTGCGTGCTTCGAAAAGCGCCACGCCCGCTGCGACCGAGACGTTCAGACTTTCTACCGAGCCGAACATCGGGATATGCACCAGTACATCACAGTTTTCACGTGTCAGTCGGCGCATGCCCTCGCCTTCGGAACCCATGATCAACGCGCATGGACCGGAAAAGTCCGCCTGGTACAAACTTTTTTCGGCATCGTCGGTGGTGCCGACCAGCAGGATATTGCGCTCTTGAAGCTCGCGCAAGGTACGCGCCAGATTAGTGACGGTAATGTAGGGCATCGTATCGGCCGCGCCGCTGGCGACCTTGGCAGCCGTTGCATTGAGGCCGACTGCGCGATCCTTCGGGGCGATCACTGCATGGGCGCCGGCCCCATCGGCGACACGAAGACACGCGCCGAGATTGTGCGGATCGGTAATGCCGTCGAGGATCAGCAGCATCGGTGGACCGTCGATGGCGTCTAGCAATTCGTCAAGATTACGTGCCAGCGACAGCTCGCCTGCCTTGGCG
>JACMQD010000017.1 GCA_014377155.1 Herminiimonas sp. | reverse complement strand
CTATCGAAATAAATTCGGGCACATTTTGGGCACAGTTGAAAACAAAAAACCGGCGTTTGCCGGTTGTTTTGTTTCTTTTCGTGCATTTTTATCTTTTGGATTTTTAATAAAAAACCTTAAAAATCAATAACTTGGCGGAGAGACGGGGATTCGAACCCCGGATAGGCTATGAACCTATACACGCTTTCCAGGCGTGCGACTTCAACCACTCATCCATCTCTCCTGATTTTTGCCTTCGCCAATCCTGCTTTTAGCGAAGCCGCAGATTATAGCAAAGTTCCTTCTAAAAACCGAATCGTACTGTAGCTGACTAAAAATCCAGCAAGGCTGCGTCCATGACAAGCTGGGGTTTTTCGGCAGTGATCTACTGCGCCTGTTTCAGTTGCTCCAGAATCGCCGGATTTTCCAAGGTCGAAATATCTTGCGTGATGTCTTCGCCCTTGGCCAACACACGCAGCAAACGCCGCATGATTTTGCCGGAGCGCGTTTTCGGCAGATTGTCGCCGAAACGAATTTCCTTGGGCTTGGCGATCGGGCCGATTTCCTTGCCGACCCAGTCACGCAGTTCCTTGGCGATCTGCTTGGCTTCGTCACCGGTCGGGCGGCTGCGCTTGAGGACGACGAACGCGCAAATCGATTCACCCGTGGTGTCGTCCGGCTTGCCGACGACGGCGGCTTCGGCCACCATCGGATTGGCGACTAGGGCCGATTCGATTTCCATCGTGCCCATGCGGTGGCCGGATACGTTCAACACGTCGTCGATCCGGCCGGTAATGGTGAAGTAACCCGTGGTTTCGTTGCGGATCGCGCCGTCGCCGGCGAGATAGATACTGCCGCCCAGCTCTTGCGGAAAATAACTTTTCTTGAAACGCTCCGGGTCGTTCCAGATGGTGCGGATCATCGAGGGCCAGGGGCGCTTGACGACCAGGATCCCGCCCTGCCCGTTCGGCAAGTCACTGCCGACTTCATCGACGATGGCGGCCATGATTCCTGGCAGCGGCAAGGTGCACGAACCCGGCACCATCGGCGTTGCGCCGGGTAATGGCGTGATCATGTGGCCGCCGGTTTCGGTTTGCCAGAAAGTGTCGACGATCGGGCAGTTCTCACGGCCGATATTTTTGTAGTACCACATCCACGCTTCGGGATTGATGGGTTCGCCGACCGAGCCGAGCAGTCGAAGGCTGGACAAATCGTACTGCTTGGGATGAATTTGTTCATCGGCGTCGGCAGCTTTGATTAAGGAGCGGATCGCCGTGGGGGCGGTATAGAAAATCGTCGCCTTGTGCTTCTGGATCATATCCCAGAAGCGTCCGGCATTCGGATAAGTAGGAATGCCTTCGAAAATGATCTGGGTGCCGCCGACCGCCAAAGGTCCGTAAGCAATATAAGTGTGGCCGGTGACCCAACCGATGTCGGCCGTGCACCAGAAAACGTCGGTAGGCTTGATGTCGAACGTCCATTTCATCGTTAGCGCAGCCCATAGCAGGTAACCGCCGGATGAATGCTGAACGCCCTTGGGTGTGCCGGTCGAACCCGAGGTATACAAAATGAACAACGGATGCTCGGCGCTTACCCATTCCGGCTCGCAAGTGGATGCCTGTGCGGCCACGAGTTCATGCATCCACAGGTCGCGTCCGGCGACGAGACTGATTTCTGCGGCAGTGCGCTGGTAGATGATGACGTTCTCGACGGCCTCGCAGCCGCCAAGGGCCAACGCTTCGTCAACGATGGCCTTCAACGGCAGATGCTTGCCGCCGCGCACCTGCTGATCGGCAGTGATGACGGCGACCGCGCCGGCGTCGATGATGCGTTCTTGCAGTGACTTGGCTGAGAAACCGCCGAAGACCACCGAGTGCGTGGCGCCGATGCGTGCACAACCCTGCATGGCGATCACGCCTTCGACCGACATCGGCATATAGATGACCACGCGGTCACCCTTGTTAATTCCGAGCGACTTCAGGCCGTTGGCAAATTTGCAGACACGCTCATGCAATTCGGCATAAGTAAATCGAGCGACTTGGCCGTCATCGGCTTCGAAAATGATGGCGACCTTGTCGCCGTTGCCATTTTCGATATTGCGGTCCAGGCAATTGTAAGAAACGTTAAGTTGCCCGTCTTCGAACCATTGATAGAATGGTGCGTTGCTTTCGTCGAGCGTTTTAGTAAAAGGGGTGTGCCAGGCCAGGTTGTCCCGTGCCAGCTTTGCCCAGAATCCTTCATAGTCTCGCTCGGCCTCTGCGCACATGGCCAGGTAGCTCGCCATGCTGCCGATCGCGGCTTTCTTGGCAAACTCTGCCGGTGGTAAAAATACACGCGTTTCGTGCTTGATGGTTTCGATCTCGGCCATGGTGGTCTCCTAGCGGCATGTTTGTTTGACACCGACGATAAGCTTTTACTCTTACTGAAGCCTTACACTGCATTGAGGGACGGCGAGACACCAAGCCCAATGAATTGCGATAAAGGCTTGGGCGACCCGAATTTACCTTCCAGCAACCCTTGTTAAAGCATGGCGCGATGCGGACTTTTGCACTTGACGCGGTTTGATGCGGTGCACCCAAACGATGGGCGCGTGTAAAATACCGGATCTAATTTTGCCGCGACACAAGGAATACATGAACCAGCACGATCCCTCCGAGCTTCCAGCGCGTTCGCCTATTCGACCGCTGCCGAACTTCATTTTTATGAGCCGGTGGCTGCAGCTTCCACTTTACATCGGTCTTATCCTGGCGCAGTGTGTTTATGTTTTCCATTTCTGGGTCGAATTGTCCGATCTGATCGGCGCCGTACTGGGCAACGAGAAAGCGCTCGATCACATTCTCACTGCCGTCACGATCGACGGCATGGTGCGTCCGACCAAACTCAACGAATCAACCATCATGCTGGTCGTACTCGGACTGATCGATGTCGTGATGATTTCAAATCTGCTCATCATGGTAATCGTTGGCGGTTACGAAACGTTCGTCTCGCGCATGAACCTGCAAACGCATCCTGATCAGCCGGAATGGCTATCGCACGTGAATGCGTCTGTCCTGAAGGTCAAACTGGCTACGGCAATCATCGGCATTTCGTCGATTCACTTGCTGAAAACTTTTATCAATGCATCCGCGTATGACGCCAAAGTGCTGTTTGCACAAACCGGCATTCATGTGGTGTTCCTGCTCTCGGCGCTGGCGATTGCCTACGCCGACCGGATCATTACCGGCACCCAGCATCAAAATAAGCCCACACATTAATTCGAAACGAGAACCCGCATGGCTGTCATCAAGCAAGAAGATTTGATCGAGTCGATCGCCGCTGCGCTGCAGTACATCAGCTACTACCATCCGGTCGATTATATTCAGCATCTGGCACGCGCCTATGAAGCAGAACAAAGTCCGGCGGCGAAAGACGCGATTGCGCAGATCCTGACCAACTCGCGCATGTGTGCGGAAGGCAAGCGTCCTATTTGCCAGGATACGGGTATCGTGAATGTGTTCCTGAAGATCGGGATGGACGTGCGCTTCGAGGGTTTCAAAGGTTCGATTGCAGACGCGGTCAACGAAGGTGTTCGCCGCGGCTATAGCAACCCGGACAATGTGCTGCGGGCGTCGATCGTCGCTGACCCGCATTTCGAACGCAAGAATACTAAAGACAATACGCCGGCAGTGATCCACATGGAAGTCGTGCCGGGCAATACTATCGACGTGCAGGTAGCGGCGAAAGGCGGCGGCTCGGAAAACAAATCCAAGTTCGTGATGCTTAACCCGTCCGATTCGCTGGTCGACTGGATTTTGAAAACCGTGCCGATGATGGGCGCCGGTTGGTGTCCTCCGGGCATGCTGGGCATCGGCATCGGCGGCACGGCGGAGAAATCCATGTTGATGGCAAAAGAAGTGCTGATGGAGCCGCTCGACATGTACGACCTGTTGAAGCGTGGACCACAGAACAAGATCGAAGAACTGCGAATCGAATTGTTCCAGAAAATCAATGCGCTGGGCATTGGCGCGCAGGGACTCGGTGGCCTGACCACCGTGCTCGACGTCAAGATCATGATGTATCCGACGCATGCGGCGTCGAAGCCGGTGTCGATGATTCCGAACTGCGCGGCGACGCGCCATGCGCATTTCGTGCTCGATGGCTCCGGGGCATCCTACATCGAACCACCGGCGCTGTCGGAGTGGCCCGATGTCCACTGGGTGGCCGATACCGAACGCTCGAAGCGCGTCGATCTCAATACCCTGACCAAAGCCGATGTCGCCTCGTGGAAGCCGGGCCAGACGCTGCTCCTGAATGGAAAGATGCTGACCGGACGCGATGCCGCGCACAAGCGCATTCAGGACATGCTGGCCAAAGGCGAGCCGTTGCCGGTTGATTTCACCAATCGCGTGATCTATTACGTCGGTCCGGTCGATCCGGTGCGCGATGAAGTCGTTGGACCCGCCGGCCCGACAACGGCCACGCGCATGGATAAATTCACCGACATGATGCTGGAACAAACCGGGCTCATTTCGATGGTCGGCAAGGCCGAGCGCGGACCGGTTGCCATTGAATCGATCAAGAAACATCAGTCGGCGTATTTAATGGCTGTCGGCGGCGCCGCCTACCTGGTGTCGAAAGCCATCAAGGGCGCAACCGTGGTGGGCTTTGCCGATCTCGGCATGGAAGCGATCTATGAATTCGACGTCAAGGACATGCCGGTGACGGTTGCGGTCGATTCGACCGGTACCTCGGTGCATGAAACCGGCCCGAAAGAATGGCAGGAGCGCATCGCTACCGGAAAGCTCGGCAGCATTCCGATCACGACTGTCTGACGCTTGCCAGACATTCTGCGTCCGATGCCGATGGCAAGCAACTGCGCCATCGGCATTTTCGATTCCGGAATCGGCGGACTGTCAGTGCTGCGACATATCCGGTCGCAGCTTCCTTTCGAAGACTTGCTTTACTTTGCTGATTCCGCGCATGCGCCTTATG
Source organism: Herminiimonas sp. (assembly GCA_014377155.1). Next base: position 11,563 of record JACMQD010000017.1, on the reverse strand, counting down.
GCGCCAAGCCAGAAAGCGTCGTGGTCGCGCGTTCGCTTGCGATTGCGGACTTTCTTTTGCGGCGCGGTGCGGGTTCTTTGGTGGTCGCTTGCAATACTGCGACGGCCGCTGCAATTTCGGCTCTGCGCATTGCGTATCCGGATGTGCCGGTGATCGGCGTCGAGCCGGGGCTCAAACCGGCAAGCGCCTTAACCCAGAGCATGATCGTCGGCGTACTGGCGACCGAAGGCACGCTGTCGAGCAGCAAATTCCTGGCATTGCGCGAGCACCTTACTGCAGCCACCGGCGTGAAATTCGTTTTGCAACCCTGCACGGGCCTGGCTATGCAGGTCGAACAAGGCGAATCCCGATCGCCTGCGACGGCGGTTCTGTTGCGGGGTTTCCTAGCCCCGCTGCTGCAGCAAGGCGCTGATACGCTGGTGCTCGGTTGTACCCATTATCCTTTCGTGCAGCCACTCATCGAAGTAATCATCGACACGTTGACCTCGCGTCCGATCGCCATCGTCGATACCGGCGAGGCCGTAGCGCGCCAGTTACGACGACTGTTGCCCGGCGATCTGCATGCCGGGCCTTCCGGCCACGGCATGCTACAGGCCTTCACGACCGGCAGTACCGCGTCCTTGTCGTCGGCGTTTGCCACGCTTCTAAATCTTGTTCCAGAGGTCACCTACGTTGACACGGTGGCTGACTTTTGAAACAACAATTGCAACTGCATGCGTTTATTTGCCAGGTTGCGCCGAATTTTGTATAATGCGCACCTGCCTTGATGATGTTATCGAGACAGTTTGATGTTTTTGCAGTGGTGGCCGTAGCTCAGTTGGTAGAGTCCGGGATTGTGATTCCCGTTGTCGTGGGTTCGAGCCCCATCGGTCACCCCAGTACTGCAGTTAATCAAAATTTTAGAAGTTCATACAGTGAATTTTCTGGAAAACTTCGCGATGTGTCACGAGACACGCCAACTTGAGCCGTCCTTTGGGGCGGCTTTTTGTATTTCGGCGTTTATTCCGCGCAGTTGCTTTCACATTCCCCGCCACGCTGTGCATTCCCGGCACAATGTTCTGACTTTCCGGTGCGCACTTGCAAGGTGCCACGAAGCTTTTGTCAACTTATCACGAGACAACATGAAATGATTGCGGCGTTTCCGTCGAACGTCGCCACAATGTGCGATGCCCAAATTGCAGTTATAAAAATTACGTCAAGAAAGAAATGGAACTGCAGGATCGCTATCGACACAGATCGATATCCTGCGCTTACAGCGGACTTCCGTCCGCGCTCCCCGCCATGCCCAAGATTAACGTTCACCCGGTATTTCACCCGACCCCAGTCGAGCGAAGCATATTCGAGGACGCCATCCACCAGCATCTCGATACCATGAACCAGCCGCAAGCGGCGAAAATCCATACACCGCTTTTCACCTCGGCCCATCGCATCATGCAGCAAAAATTAAGTGCACAAGCCGCCACGAACCGCACCGGGTTCGCCGCCATTGAGCGCAATGCACGAGCCACGACATCCGACGAGGCCTTTATCATCCTCACCGGTGGCGTGACCACGACAAGCGACGCGTCCGACTCGCGACGCGTGACACGATCCGAAAGCGAGGTTCAGCTTCATGTTTTGCTGGAGAGTCATTTTCGCGCGATGAACGCAATGCCTTCGGATGGCGCCGATTCACTCGATGTCAATGAACTCGAACACCAGGTATCGATGCACATTGCGCTACCGGGCATCGTCGAACAACATGGTCATATCTGCAAACCTACCGCACTGGCGAATATCGATCAGTATTACGCAGGCCGATATGGTGTCGCACCGATGCCACTCAGAAAAAACAGCAAGGGCGAGCACCAGACCGCAACCACCGGCCATGCCATGTCGGCCTACGGCAAGAGCATCCGGGAGCTCGCAAAGCAGCATCGCTCGCGGCAAGGCGAAGTCTTGGACGCCGACGACTACCGCAAGATCGCCACCGACATGGGCTATACGGTCCAGACATTCTCCCCTACCTCGATCGAGGGGTTCAAACAGCGGGTTCTCGACTGCATTAAATTCGGGCATCTGCTGACGACCTGTTTCGCCGTCGATCGCGCCACTCAAAGACCGACGAGCAACTACGATGACAATGAACATGCCTGCGTCATCACTGGGTTCGATCCGGTGACCAATCTGCTCCAGTTGGTGCATTCAGGACGAAGGTATGACGATATCCCCGTTGCCGATCTGTTCGCTTCGATGCAAGTCTTGCCGGCGACGCGAACGCAAGAACATTATTTCAAAACAAACCCGCTTGCCGACGACGACCAGTCACCCGTTAAGCCGATTAAATACGACAAAATTCAAAATCACATGGCGGCACACTATCCGCCAGATTACCTGGCATCGATTATTCCTGAACCCGATACCGGCTTCAGGAACAAGCTGTTCCTGATAACGCCGGACTTGCAGCATCCCCGGTGGCATGGAGAGTAATGCGATGTGACGTAAGCAACGGATCTTCTGTTTTACGCGCTCGCAGTGAAAGCACCGCTCGTTCTGCCCGATGTTTAGATGAAAGCAAGGAGCGTCGGTGGCGGCGCATCGGGTGCCGACACCGGGATAATCTGCCCCTGGTAATGCCAAGTGTCGTCGGGCTCGTCGAACATGCACGGGGCGTTTTCAGCGCGCTGGGTCGACATTAGGACGATGGGGTACCGCTGCGCCTTCAAGGCGGCAATTGTGTGCTCGACTGCCCTGCCTTTGAAAGACAATAAAATTGTATTTTGATAATCCTGGCAATTGCGATTGCCCATGTCGCTTGGTTCGGCTCAAAAATTTTCCAGATCCATGATGTGCTTTTCGATCGCAAAAACATGGCTATCTTTTTTTCTTAGCGCGCGCAAGGATCGCGCCAAGTCGAACAGGTAATCACGATTGGGACCACTGGGTCCGACCGCTGCGCTTATTTGCTTCGCAATCTCCCGCTCGGAGGCAGGCCCCAGGAAAGCCGCATTGTCGTGCGTGGCGATATACACCAGTCCAATTTCGCTCCGTCCATCCTCGAAGGTGATAGCCGTGGCAAAGCGCAAATAGCCATTTTTTTCGCGATAGTCGAGATGGCCGAAGACCTCTGGTGTGATCAGATAAGCCATGCCGTCGCAGATAGCACCTTCCTGTTTCACCAGGGTCGCCACACGCCCGGGGGCGGTTACCGTTCCGCGATGGTCATGCGAGCCTTGCCAGAAGCGCCTCGTCCAGTTCGCGATACTGGCGGGACGGCGCTCGATGTAGGGAAAATCCGCCTTGAAGATCAGTGAGCCGTAGCCGAACAGCCACACGCTATGATGACTGTCGAACTGGTCCATCAATTTATTGGTCGCGATAGTATTGCTTGGCATCGGATCAGCCGCCGGCACGCTTGGCTGGGTGGCCCTGTTTTTTCAGCGCATCCATGATCAGCTCGCAATGATCTCCCTGCACCTCGATCACACCCTCCTTGACAGTACCGCCGGCACCGCAGGCCGTGCGCAACTGCTTGCCCAACGCGGCAAGTGCGACCGCATCGAGCGCCAGTCCCTTGACCACGGTCACGCTCTTGCCGCCGCGGCCCTTGGTTTCGCGTGATACGCGCGCCACGCCGTTACCTGCGGCTGCCGACCTGGGTGCGGCCTTGCAGGTACAGTCGGCCAGCGCACGGCGACATTCAGGACACATTCGTCCGCCATCGGTGGAATAGACCAGGCTGCCTGTCAGCTTGCTTTTCATGAGGTGCGCGCTACTTTCCCAACAGCGCTAATGTATGGTGCCAATCGTCGGCCCATTCGTGCAAAAAATCATGCGCATCGAAAGCGCGTTTGAGGTGCGGTATCGGTACCCGGTAGACGTCATTCAAACCCAGCGCCAGCGTGACTGGATTCCACACCGCTTTGCTTTTTGCTTTCTTCGCACTACCCTTGACCCTTGCGCCCTCATCACCGAACATGCCACCACCGTCGTCCAGAGCCTGTGCCAGATCAATTTTCAACAGGCTTGAAAACGCCGTCACTACCTGTTGCTTGCTGATGCCACTTCTCGATTCCGTTGCCACATCGATTTTTACGGGCACTGGTTCTGCTTCGCGTTTAAGCTTGCCGACCAGACGCTCCAGGTCCTTTTTCAAGAAACGCAGTTCGTGCAGCGCCCGACGAAAGCCCGGCGGCTTAAGCTGCGTCACGATGCGGTAGACGTCCTTGGTAATCGTGATGAGCACATCGTCGCTGCCAGAAGCGAGTCGACGGGTGTCACCCTCGAAAAATATCGGTGCCGCATAGCCACCGTTGGCGTCGCCGAACAGCGCCGGATAGTCGGCGTCGTAGTCCAGCCAGACATACGGCACCAAACCGCTCTCGATCAGGCGTGCCAGCGTCCAGGGCGATTCGGTTTGCTGCGTAAGCCAGTCGCAGGCCTGCGTGGTTGTTGCCCGAAATGGCAGGTCGCTGATACTCATTGTTCTTTCTATCGAATGCCTGTAGCGAATCCCAGGCATTGCTGGCAAATTGTCGAGGTGGCCAGTGTGCCGTATCGAAGCCGCTTCGGGCAAGTGCAAACATTTACCGGACGAAGATCGCGTGGCCAGTTAGGAAACAGCTGCACCGCAGGTTCCCTTTTCAGTCGGCGGAGCGATCTGCTTTCGCAGCAGCAAATCGCTCGCGGATCATGCATTTCAGGGTGTAACCGTCACGCGCAGGTAGGTGGCGGCAATCGACGTCTGGTCCGGGCTTGCGCTCGTGTTCTGGCGGTTGAACAAATCCACCAGCTCCTTGTATAAATCATCCGCGCGGCCGCTTTTTTCAGCCGCTTCGAAGGCGTTCATGGTGGGGCCATAGAACGTACGGAACAAGGTTACGAAATCTTCCGGGGCACCGGAGAAATCGAACTGAAAGGTGTCTTTAGCACACGCTATTTTTTCAGGGGCGACGCCGGCTGCCATGAAACGTTCTTTCACATTGGCTTCGACACCCCATAGCATCGGACTGATGAAGCCTTCCGGCGGTGGCAGCGAGTACGCGGAACTGATCTTCAGAATCTGCGCCACCAGGGTCGGATCATTCGGAATCCAGTTGCCCATGACGATCCTGCCGCCGGGGCGGGTCACGCGCACCATTTCCTTGGCGACGTCGAATGGTCGCGGCGCAAACATAGCGCCAAACATGCTGACGACAAGGTCGAAGGCATCGTCGTCAAGCTCATGCAGATCGGACGCGTCGCCTTCCTGAAACCGGCAGTTTGCGAGCCCTGCCTCCTTCGATCGCTGGTTGCCGGCAGCAACCAGATTCTGCGCGATATCAACGCCCAACACCTCGGCGCCGCGCAACGCCGCGGGTAGTGCTGTCGTGCCATCGCCACACCCCAGGTCCAGAACCTTGAGTCCCTCCGTGATGCCCAAGGAAGCGACAAAAGCTTCACCACTCGCTCGCATGTTGACAGCGATGCGCGTAAAGTTTCCTTTTTCCCAGAGTGCCTTGTTAGGATTCATGCGAGTTCTCCTTCGGTGAGGTGGTTCAGGCAAAACAGCGGAACGGTTGGGTCCGATGGAATCGAGTTGGGGCCGGGCGCGCTCGACAAACGAACAGGCGACATGCGATCGATCCTGCACTTATTGCCCCTAGTATCCGGCTAAAAGGACTACTCGCAGCGACCTTATCCGTTACGGTCCAGTCTAGGAGAAAATTAAATGAAAGACAATAAACATATGTGGCGACCGGCAGCAGCGGCAAACAATTTTGTTGCAGCGAATGCCGCATCGCAAGAGCGATCGGTAGTGGCGTGGACTTCCTTGGAATCTTGCACTGCGCGGCGAATCAAAAGTCTTTATTTCGCTGCAGTATTCTGACTGCCGACGCGCCATGGCGAACCATTTGCTGATGCCTCTTTTTGCGGATGCCGTTCTCGCGCTGCATTTTTGTGTTGCCGTTTTTATCGCAGGCGGCCTGCCTTTTATTGTCGCTGGCAATCTCATGGGCTGGGCGCTTGCCGGCAATCTCTGGTTCCGGCTTGCGCATTTGGGGGCGATCGGGATCGTGGTTGCGGAAGCCTGGCTCGGGCTGGACTGCCCGCTGACTGTACTTGAACTGCAAATCAGGTCGATAACCAGCGACGTTACGTATCAGGGCGGGTTTGTCGAACACTGGATGCGCCGCCTTTTGTTTTACGATGCCGCGCCGTGGATTTTTATCGCGGCTTATACATGCTTCGGCTTGGCGGTTGTCGCGACATGGTGGTGTTTTCCACCGCGACGCAAGGACAGAAAAGCCGCGCCAACCGACAGGGAGCGGTAAACGAGATCCACTTGCGTAACCGCCACACGCTTGTGGCGGTTATTTCGCCTGCCAACTTTTGAAGTACCCGACAACAGCCGGCGGCACGCGGCACCCATGCAGACGCCGGCGCGCATTACCGCAAAAATCAGCCGCCGGCAACCGTCATGCTTTCAATGAGGATCGAACCAGTCTGCTTGGTGCCGCGACTCAACGTATCGGCACCGATGGCGGCGATCTGGGTAAACATTTCCTTCATGTTGCCGGCGATGGTGATTTCCTCGACCGGATACTGGATGATGCCATTTTCAACCCAATAGCCTGACGCCCCGCGCGAATAATCGCCGGTGACGTAATTGACGCCCTGCCCCATCAGTTCTGTCACCAGCAAACCGGTGCCGAGCTTCTTGAGCATCGCCACGAAGTCATCGGTCGGGGCCGTCAGCGACGAAGTCATCGTCAGATTGTGCGAGCCGCCCGAATTGCCGGTAGTGGTCAGGCCGAGCTTGCGTGCCGAATAGCTCGACAGGAAATAACCTTGCACGACGCCATCCTTGACGACATCGCGGCGCTGGGTGCGCACACCTTCATCATCGAACGGCGACGAACCGACGCCGCCGATCACATGCGGGTCTTCGACGATCTGGACATGCTTGCCGAACACTTGTGTATTGAGCGAATCGAGCAGGAAAGTCGACTTGCGGTAAAGCGCACCGCCGGAAACTGCCTGCACGAATGCGCCCAGCAATCCGACCGCCAGCGGCGCTTCGAACAATACCGGGCATTTGCGGGTGTCGAGCTTGCGCGCGTTCAAGCGGGCCAGCGCGCGATGCGCAGCGTAGGTACCGATGGCTTCGGGTGCCGCCATGTCGCGGGCGTCGCGTGCCGACGAATACCAGTCGTCGCGCTGCATGTTGGCACCGCGACCGGCAATCGGCCCCACCGACAGGCTATGCCGCGAAAACGGATAGCCGCCGATAAAACCGCGTGAATTGGCCGAGACAAAATGCGATTGCTGCGCGTAGACGCTGGCGCCTTCGCTGTTGGTGATGCGTTTGTCGACGGCGAAGGCAGCCGCTTCGCAGCGCTTGGCCAGTTCGACCGCTTCTTCGGCCGAAATCAGCCATGGATGGCACAGTTGCAGATCGCGCGGCGCCATCTCAAGCAGCTCGGCTTCGGGCAGGCCGGCGCAATCGTCTTCGGCGGTGAAGCGGGCAATGTTGTAGGCAGCCTCGACCGTATCCTGCAAGGCCTTTTGCGAAAAATCCGACGTACTGGCATTGCCGCGTCGGGTGTGGCGGTCTGCGCCGAGGTAGACGGTGACACCCATCCCCTTGTCTTTGTTCTGTTCGATGGTTTCGATCGCGCCTTTTCGCACGCTGACAGACAGGCCGCTACCTTCGCTTATTTCGACGGCAGCATTCGATGCGCCTTTTTCTTGTGCGTAGCGCAACACATCTCGTGCGAGCTGCCTTAATTGGTCCTGGGAGTGTATGAATACGGTATCGCTCATGAGGTGGTTTCTTCGATAAGCCAGTAAAACAGTTATGATAGCAGTCGTTTACAGTATGGCTTCAGGCCTTATCAATCAATATCATGCCAAATCCCAATCGAGGCTCCTGCGGCTTCCAGTCCACCGAATTCGAGCAGGAATACGAACGTCCTTCGAAGTCGCAATTGAAGCGCGAAATGACCGCGCTGCAAAAGTTGGGCGAAGACCTGGTCGCCGAACCGCGCGACCGCGTCAAGCGGGTGCCGATGCCGGAAGACGTGCGCGATGCAATCCTGGAATGCCAGCAGATCAAGGACCATGAAGGCCGCCGCCGCCAGATGCAGTTTGTCGGCAAGAAAATGCGCTCGCTCGATGAAACCGAACTGGCCGCGATCCAGCGCACGCTCGACAGCTGGAAGGGTTTGTCCAAGGCTGATACGGCCGCAATGCATGCGCTGGAACGTCGGCGCGAAAAGTTGCTGGCCAACGACCAGGCACTGACGGACCTGGTGGCCCAGCATCCCGAACTCGATGCACAGCACTTGCGCACGCTGATTCGCAACGCCCGCAAAGAACAGGCGGAGAACAAGCCGCCCAAGGCCTATCGCGAGATATTCCAAATTCTCAAAGAGCTATCCAAGATCACCACGACATCCGACGAGCACGATGACGACGCCGACCAAGACGAAGACCAATCCTGACGAACTGCTGATCGGTTTGGTATCGATTTCCGACCGGGCGTCAGCGGGCGTGTATCAGGACCAGGGCATTCCTGCATTGCAGGAATGGTTTTCCAGTGCCCTGACCAGTGCATGGAAGTTGGAAACGCGGCTGATCGCCGACGACCGCGATACGATCGAACGTACGCTGATCGAACTGGTCGATGAGCTCGGATGTGATCTGGTGCTGACCACCGGCGGCACCGGCCCGGCGCGGCGCGACGTGACGCCGGAAGCGACGCTTGCCATCGCGACCAAGGAAATGCCCGGATTCGGCGAGCAGATGCGCCAGATCAGCTTAATGTTCGTGCCGACCGCGATCCTGTCGAGGCAAGTTGCTGTCATTCGCGAAACCAGCGACCATGCGGCGCTGATCCTGAACCTGCCCGGCCAGCCAAAATCGATCAAAGAAACGCTGGAAGGCTTGAAGGATGCCGATGGCGCGCAGAAGGTGTCCGGCATTTTCGCGGCCGTGCCGTATTGCATCGACCTGATCGGCGGACCGTACATCGAAACCGACGAGGCGGTGTGCAAGACATTCCGACCGAAGTCCGCAATTCGCCCGCGCGCCTGAACTCACCCTCATTTCAACATAATTTTCCATGACACCATTGCTTGAATCGATCGAACTCGAAACCGCGCCAGAACCGACGGTGGCGATCATCTGGATGCACGGCCTGGGTGCCGATGGCGCCGATTTCGTGCCGATCGTGCGCGAGCTGGACCTGACCGGCTGTCCGGGCATCCGCTTCATTTTTCCGCATGCGCCCACCATGCCGGTCACGATCAACAATGGCTACGTCATGCGCGCCTGGTACGACATTCTTGGTACCGACATTGCGCGTACCGAGGACGAAGCAGGCCTGCGCCAAGCGCAACAATCGGTCGAGCAGCTGATCGAACGGGAAAAGTCGCGTGGCATTCCGGCGGCACGCATCGTGCTGGCCGGCTTTTCGCAAGGCTGTGCGATGGCGATCCAGACTGGCCTGCGGCATCCTGAAACGCTGGCAGGGCTGTTGTGTTTGTCGGGCTATGTGCCGTTGGCAAGCGCCGTTGCAGCCGAGCGCAGTGCGGCCAATCAGAACACGCCGATTTTTATGGCCCACGGCAGGAGCGATCAGGTGATTCCGATCGATCGCGCCGAGAAGTCACGCGACCTGTTGCAGGCAGTGGGCTATGCGGTGGAGTGGCACGAATACCGGATGCAGCATTCGGTATGCGAAGAAGAAGTCGATGATATCAGCACGTGGCTGCGCCGCATATTGAACTAGCGCGTATTGTGCGGCAGATGCGCCATGCATCGCCGCAGTATCGTTCGATCCCTATTTGAACACCACCGTTTTGTGCCCGTTAAGCAGTATGCGGTGCTCGACAAACCATTTCACCGCGCGCGCCAGTACCACGCATTCGACATCGCGGCCAATCGCTGTCAGCGTGTCGGGGTCCATCGCATGATCCACACGTTCCACATCCTGCTCGACGATCGGGCCTTCATCGAGGTCGCCAGTGACGAAGTGCGCGGTGGCGCCGATCAGCTTTACGCCGCGTTCATGGGCCTGGTAATACGGCTTGGCACCTTTGAAGCTGGGCAGGAAGGAATGATGGATATTGATTGCCCTGCCCTTCAGGGCGTCGCACATTTCGGGTGACAGGATCTGCATGTAGCGCGCCAGGACTACGAGGTCGATGTCATTGGCTTTGACGATTTCGAGTACCCGCTGCTCCTGCGCGCGCTTCGCCTCGGCCGACGCACCTGCGGCGAGTGGCAAATGGTGGAACGGAATATTGTAGCTGGCGGCCAGCTGGTAGAAATCGGTATGGTTCGAAACGATTGCCGGAATCTCGACGGCCAGTAATCCACTCTTGTACCGAAAGAGCAGGTCATTGAGGCAATGGCCGATCTTCGACACCATCAAGATCATGCGCGGCTTCTTGCGCGCATCGTTGAGTTGCCAGTTCATTTGCATGGTATCGGCCAGCGCTTCGAAACGCTCGCGAATCGTCAGGTCGGCGATCGACGCATCCTCTGCCGAAAAATGCACCCGCATGAAAAACAACTTCGACTGCGCATCGCCGAACTGCGCCGAATCGATAATATTGCAGCCATGCTCGGCCAGAAAACCGGAAACGCGATGCACGATACCGCGTTGGTCGAGGCAAGATAAAGTGAGGATGTATTCGGGATGCGTCATGGTGGTCATGGAAGAAGGAGACGCCGGACAATGGCGTAAAGCCCGTCATTGTCGCACGGCCCGCTGATGCAGACCACCGGCCATGCAGCCAGAACCCTTGTGAGAAATCCGCATGCAGGAATTGATATCCTGAATCTACCGCGCATCGGACGGCATTTACCTTGCGTCTCGATCCAAGGCACCTTGTTAAAACAAAAAATCACCAGCGCCAAGGCGTCATGGTGATTTTTTTGCAAAACGTCGGTACTAGGCGTCGGTACTACGCGTTTCTGTCAACCCGATCAGACCTTGGCAACTGCCAATCCGCGCGCAGCGCCGCCGGTTCCACTGCCGACCTGAACGTCGCCCGTCAGGTTACCGCCTTCTTCAATGACCAGTTTACCGTAGCGGATCTTGCCGGAGACTTTGCCAGTGGAATAGATGACCAGTTTGTCGCGTACGGTCAGCTCGCCGTCGAATTCGCCACGAATCTCAGCCAGGTCGACTTCGGCCGTGCCGATGAAAGCGCCGCCTTCGGCAATTTGCAAGACGCGCGAATTCATCGTTGCCTCGACGCGGCCTTCTACAACCAGCGTGTCGCAATCGGTGATTTCGCCCTTTAGCTTAATGTTCGGGCCGACTGTCAGCTTGCTGCCAGCCTGGCTGGAGCTCGCCGCGCCATCAGGCGTCGGGTTGGGAGGCGTCATGGTGCTGTTTGGCGGAGTAATGACACGCGGACCAGTGGACACGCCGGCACCGGTCAACGAGGAACTGGACGTGCTGAGCGATGTATTTGGCGGATTAGGCGTATTCGGCGTATTGCCGTCGCGTTTGCCAAAAAGCGTTTCGGATCGAAGCATGGTATCTCCTGAAAGAGTTGCAGCCGACTGGTTTCACGGCTGCGTTATG
>JACMQD010000016.1 GCA_014377155.1 Herminiimonas sp. | reverse complement strand
GCCATAAGAAAGTCCTCGACCAAGCCAAAGGCTATCGTGGTCGCCGCAGTAAAGTCTATCGTGTTGCCAAGCAGGCAGTCATGCGGGCAGGTCAGTATGCGTATCGTGACCGTCGCAACAAGAAGCGCGTATTCCGTGCATTGTGGATTACCCGTATCAACGCGGCATCGCGCGAGCACGGCATGACCTACAGCGTCTTCATGAATGGTCTGAAGCGCGCATCGATCGAACTGGACCGTAAAGTCCTGGCCGACATGGCTGTGATGGACAAGCCGGCATTCGCCGCGATTGTCAATCAGGTGAAGGCCACCATCGCTGCATAATAGCGAGAAGTCGTAGTCGATCATGCATCGCCGAGGGGCGGTGCAGCATTATCCTGACGGGGCAAAGGTCATTCACCTATGCCCCGTTTCATTTTGAGCTTCACTTTTCGATTTTCCTATCCGGAGCGGAAAAACCGCATGAGTCTTCTAGAACAACTCGTCATCCAGGCCCAGTCCGATTTTTCGACTGCGGTCGATGCTGCCGCACTCGAAAATGCGAAAGCCAAATACCTTGGCAAGACCGGCCAGATCACCGAACAGATGAAAAGTCTCGGCAAGCTGGCGCCGGATGAGCGCAAGGTGCAGGGCGCGGTCATCAACGCCGCGAAAGAACAGATCGAAAATGCGCTGACGGCGCGCCGCGATGCACTGGCCGATGCCCAGATGCAGACGCGACTGAATGCCGAGGCGATCGACGTCACGATGCCCGGCCGTGGTCGTGGGATCGGTGGCATCCATCCGGTAATGCGCACCTGGCAACGGGTCGAGGAAATCTTTGCGTCGATCGGATTCGACGTGGCCGACGGCCCCGAGATTGAAACCGACTGGACCAATTTTACTGCCTTGAACAGCCCTGAGAATCATCCGGCGCGCTCGATGCAGGACACGTTCTATGTCGAAGGCAACGACACCAGCGGCAAGCCCTTGTTGCTGCGCACGCACACCAGTCCGATGCAGGTGCGATATGCGCGCATGAATCAACCGCCAATCAAGGTCATCGCGCCCGGTCGTACCTATCGCGTCGACAGCGACGCCACCCATTCGCCGATGTTCCATCAGGTCGAGGGACTGTGGATCGCCGAGGACATCAGTTTCGCCGACCTCAAGGGCGTGTACCTGAATTTCGTCAAGGCGTTCTTCGAGACCGACGATTTGCAAGTGCGTTTCCGACCGTCTTACTTCCCGTTTACCGAGCCGTCCGCGGAAATCGACATCGCCTTCGGTAGTGGTCCCAACAAGGGTCGCTGGTTGGAAGTTTCAGGTGCCGGCCAGGTGCATCCGAACGTGGTGCGCAATATGGGTCTGGACCCGGACCGGTACATCGGCTTTGCATTCGGTTCCGGCCTTGAGCGGCTGACCATGCTGCGCTATGGCATCAATGACCTGCGCCTGTTCTATGAAGGCGACCTGCGCTTCCTGAGCCAGTTCAACTGATCGACCAACACCCGACATGACGATCCGGCCTGCGGCACTTCAATGGGCCGCGCTGCATCATCCGCTTTATACTGTCTTGAGACGCTAAAGGTATTTCAATATGCAATTCTCCGAAAACTGGCTTCGTACCATGGTCGATCCGCAGATGACATCGGATGCGCTGGCGCATCTGCTGACGATGTCGGGTCTGGAAGTCGAGGAAGTCGAGCCGGTCGCGCCGCCTTTTTCCAATGTCGTGGTCGGCAAGGTGCTGGAAGTGGTGCGCCATCCGAATGCGGACCGGCTGAACGTCTGTCAGGTCGATGTCGGCACCGGCACCATGCTCAACATCGTTTGTGGCGCGCCCAACGTGCGTGCCGGTATGAAGGTCGTCTGTGCGATGGCCGGCGCGGTACTGCCACCCGGGGCGGATGGCAAGCCCCTCGAAATCAAGGTTGGCGAATTGCGCGGTGTCGAATCACAAGGGATGCTGTGCTCGGCACGGGAACTGAAGCTGTCGGAAGAGCATGCCGGCTTGATGGATCTGCCGGACGATGCGCCAGTCGGTCAGAATTTTCGTGATTACTATCAGCTCAACGATCTGAAATTTACCATCAAGCTAACGCCTAACAAGGCCGACTGCCTGTCAGTGCTCGGCGTGGCGCGAGAAGTCTCGGCATTGACGGATACGCCGCTGAAAATGCCGGTTTATCAGCAGGTCGCCGTGACCATCGACGATCGCTTGCCCGTTACGGTTTCCGCACCGGACCTGTGTGGTCGTTTTTCCGGACGTATCATCCGTGGTCTTAATGCCCGGGCCAGTACGCCCGAATGGATGAAGCAGCGCCTCGAGCGCAGCGGCCAGCGTCCAATTTCTGCGCTGGTCGATATCTCCAACTACGTCATGCTTGAACTCGGTCGCCCGAGCCATGTATTCGATCTTGCCAAGATCCATGGCGGGCTCGACGTACGCTGGGGCAAAGCCGGCGAAACCCTTAAACTCCTCAATGGCAACACGGTCGAGGTCGATGACTGGATCGGCGTGATTGCGGACGACAGTCAGATCGAATCCCTCGCGGGCATCATGGGCGGCGACTCGACTGCGGTTACGCTCGATACGCAAGATATCTATCTGGAAGCGGCATTCTGGTTTCCGGACGCGATTCGCGGCCGTGCGCGTCGTTTCAATTTTTCGACCGATGCGGCGCATCGGTTCGAGCGGGGAGTCGACTATGCCACTACGGTCGAGCACCTCGAACGCATCACGTCGCTGATCATTGAAATCTGCGGCCAGAAAGACCAGACTACCGTCGGCCCGATCGATGACCACGTCGTGAACTTGCCACAGCGCCCGCCGGTCAGCGTGCGCACGTCCCGCGCGGTTAAGGTCATCGGCATACCGTTTACAGATCAGCAAGTGGCCGATATTTTCACGCGTCTGGGCCTGCCGTTCACACAAGAAAACAGCGTTTTTTCCGTGACGCCGCCATCCTACCGATTCGATATCGAGATCGAGGAAGACCTGATCGAAGAAATCGCGCGGGTGTATGGCTTCGAGAACATTCCGGCGTTACCGCCGATGGCGCGCAATGCCATGCGCATCGCGCCGGAAAACACACGTTCGCTCTTTGCGATCCGCCGTTTGCTGGCCGATCTCGATTATCAGGAAGTGCTCAATTACAGTTTTGTCGAGGCGTCCTGGGAGCAGGATTTTGCCGGTAACGATAATCCGATCAAACTGCTTAACCCGATCGCCAGTCAGATGAGCGTGATGCGTTCATCGCTGGTCGGCAGCCTGCTGGCCAATGTACGGTATAACTTGAACCGCAAGGTCGGACGCGTACGCGTCTTCGAGGTCGGAGCAATCTACCTGCGCAATGAAAACGTCCAGGACGGTCCGCTGACAGTTGCCGGCTATGACCAGCCCAAGCGCGTCGCGGCGATGGCCTACGGGCCGTGCATGGACGAGCAGTGGGGCGCAGTGGCGCGCAACATTGATTACTTCGATGTCAAGGCCGACATCGAAGCGTTGTTTGCGCCGGCCATCGTACGCTTCGTCAAGGCGATACACCCTGCGTTGCATCCCGGCCGATCGGCACATGTGGAAATCGACGGCAAGATCGTCGGCTTTGTTGGGGAATTGCATCCACGATGGCAGCAGAAATACGAGTTGCCACTGGCACCGGTACTGTTCGAAATCGATGCTCTTGCCCTGCAAAAGCGTGCGTTGCCGTCATACCAGGAAATTTCGCGTTTTCCAGCAGTCAAGCGTGATTTGTCGCTGCTCGTCAAACAGGCGATTTCGGCGCAGGATCTGATCGATGCATTCAACACCAAAAAGCAGGACGACGCACTTTGTCATATCATGCAAGCTGTTGTTTTGTTTGATGAATATCGCGGTAAGGGATTAGAAGCCGACGAAAAAAGTCTTGCTTTCCGTTTCACCTTGCAAGATACTCAAGCTACCCTGCAGGACGACGCAGTCGATGCCGCAATGGCGGCATTTGTTGCCGTCGCCAATAAGAATCATGGCGCGACATTGCGTTCATAAAAGCGGGCGGGGACAACTCATAATGAACGACGTGAATACAGTCGAAATTCAATCTATCCTGGCCGCAGATCTCGATCGCGCAATGATCGAGGCGCGTCAGCGAACGCAGGCGGAGAAAGATCTGCCGACCCTGACCAAGGCAGAGCTGGCCGAACTGCTGTTCGAGCAGGTCGGGCTGAACAAGCGCGAGGCCAAGGACATGGTCGAGACATTCTTCGACGAAATCCGTAATGCGCTCGAACGCGGCGAGTCGGTTAAGTTGTCCGGCTTTGGCAACTTTCAATTGCGGGACAAGCCACAGCGACCAGGCCGTAATCCCAAGACCGGTGAAGAAATTCCGATCACTGCCCGGCGCGTGGTGACATTCCATGCCAGTCAAAAACTCAAAGGCATGGTCGAGGCGTGCTCCGTTCCAGCGCTGGATCGTGCGGCCTGAACTGACCGATGAACGATCGCCTGAGCAAGCCTGACCTGGTGGTCTTGCCGCCAATTCCGGCGAAGCGCTATTTTACGATCGGTGAAGTCAGCGATTTATGTGGCGTCAAACCTCATGTGCTGCGCTATTGGGAACAGGAATTTACCCAGCTCAAGCCTGTGAAGCGGCGCGGCAACCGCCGCTATTATCAGCACCATGAAGTGTTGCTCATCCGCCGTATTCGTGAACTGCTGTACGAGCAGGGGTTTACCATCAGCGGCGCACGCAACAAGCTCGACAGCCGTTTGATGGATGAATTGCGTCCGGATGTGCTGCCTGCGCCGCTGCATCCCGATATTGACGTCGGAGCGATCTGCCTGGAATTGAAATCGATTCTCAAAGTACTCAGGCCAGACTTATCCTGACTGCGCGTTACCATATCCCGGGTGCTTTAGTCTTCCCGAAAGTGCTGAGGTTTCGCGTGTTCCTTAGGATGTCGTAAAAAATCGTTCCTCCATCGCATCGAGTCCAAAAGTTTTCAGCACTTCCTGCAGCCGCTCGGTCGGACGCCTGCGCGGCAAATCCTTATAGCTTGCAATAATCAGTTCGTTCTTCATCGAATGTTCCCATCCGACTAGTTCGGTCACGCTGACTTGGTAGCCATGGGCCTCGAGTTGCAGGCAGCGCAAGACGTTCGTGATCTGACTGCCGAATTCGCGGGTATGCAGGGGGTGGCGCCACACTTCGGCCAGCGCGGTTTTTGCGATCGCTTCTCCCTTGTTTTTCTTGAGCACCGATGCAACCTCTGCCTGGCAGCAAGGTACCAGCACCATGAATCGGGCCTGCTTCTTCAGCCCGAAGCGAATGGCATCGTCGGTTGCGGTATTGCAGGCATGTAGCGCTGTGACGATATCGATCTTGTTCGGCAATTGCTCGGATTGAATCGATTCGGCAACCGACAGGTTGAGAAAAGACATACCCGGAAATCCGAGCTTTTTCGCCAGTTCTTCCGATTTCCGTACCAGTTCGTCGCGGGTTTCGATACCGTAGATGCGCGAGTCACTTGCCAGCGATTTGAAGAAAAGATCGTACAGGATAAAACCGAGGTACGACTTGCCAGCACCGTGATCGACCAGTGTGATATCGGCATGATCTTGCCGGATTTCAGCTAGAAGTGGTTCGATGAATTGATACAGATGATAGATCTGCTTGAGCTTGCGCCGGCTGTCCTGGTTCATCTTGCCATCGCGCGTCAGGATATGCAGTTCCTTCAGCAGTTCGACGGATTGTCCTGGCCGGATTTCGTGGGTGTCGTTCATGGCGATAGTCTATGGAGAAGCGTTTTGGCATTGTAGGCCGACTTGAAGCACAAAGCCGGGACACAAAAGAAAAGGGGCTACGTTTTCACGTAGCCCCTTGAATTCTTGGCTCCCCGACCTGGACTCGAACCAGGGACCTGCGGATTAACAGTCCGTCGCTCTACCAACTGAGCTATCAGGGATCAAAACAGAAACGAGATTATAAGCCGATGTGTGTCCGCTTGTCAAAGCATCGCCGGCTTATTTGTCCTCCTGCAGCAAATGCGCGCAGGTGACTCTGCGCGTATTTTTTGCCAAGGCCTTTACAGTACCTTGGCGATTGCATCCACGACGCGGTCGATATTGCGCGAGTTCAGGGCAGCCACGCAAATACGCCCGGTATCGACTGCATAGATCGAAAACTCATTGCGCAAGCGTTCGACCTGGGATTTGGTCAGGCCGGAATAGGAGAACATGCCGCGCTGCTGAATGACGAAATCGAAATCATGCGCCGGCGCCTTTTCTTTCAGTTTCTGCACCAGCGACTTGCGCATTTCGCGGATGCGTACGCGCATGCCCGCGAGTTCTTCTTCCCACATAGTGCGCAGTTCCGGGGTCGCCAGCGCCATGGCAACGACCTGGCCACCGTGCATCGGCGGGTTCGAGTAATTGGTGCGGATGACACGTTTTAATTGCGACAGCACACGCGATGCTTCTTCCGCGCTGACGGCGACGATGCTCAGGGCGCCGACACGTTCGCCATACAGTGAAAACGACTTCGAGAACGAATTCGACACGAATACCGGGCCGCCCGCTTCGGTGAACCTGCGCACGACTTCGCCATCCGATTCGATACCGTCACCGAAGCCCTGATACGCCATATCGAGGAACGGAATCAAGCCACGTGCGGTCACAGTCTCGATGACGTCGGTCCATTGCGCGGCCGACAGGTCGGCGCCGGTCGGGTTGTGGCAGCATGCATGTAACAGCACGATGGAGCCCGGCGCCATCGATCTGAGCGCGCCCAGCATGCCGTCGAAATTGACGCCGCGCGTGGCCGTATCGTAGTAGGAATAGTTGTTGACCGTAAAGCCTGCGGATTCGAATAGCGCACGATGGTTTTCCCAGCTCGGGTCACTGATCCAGACTTCGGAATCCGGTGAAAAGCGTTTGAGGAAATCCGCGCCGAGCTTGAGGGCGCCGGTGCCGCCGATGGCTTGTGCAGTGATGGCACGTTTCTCTTGAACTACGGCGCTGTCGGCACCAAATACCAGCTCTTGTACTGCCTTGTCGTAAATGGCCAGGCCATCGATGGGCAGGTAAGTGCGAGGTGCGGCTTTTTCCATCAGCAAAGCTTCTGCCTTGCTGACGCATGCAAGCAGCGGCACCTTGCCGTTGTCGTCGTAATAAACGCCTACACCGAGATTGATCTTGTCTGGGTTTTTATCGGCATTGAACGCTTCGGTGATACCGAGAATCGGATCGCGGGGCGCCATTTCGATGGAGGAGAACAGGGGTGCGGGAAGAGGTGCGTTCATCGTGATAACATGAAAAGTTAGCCGCAAAAATGCACTGCAGCGGGGTTGGGGGCAGCGTCCGGAAATTAATCCGACGCGAAAATTCAGCCTGTTATATTACCAAAAGTGGAATGCAAATGGCCGAATTATCCGAAGTATCCAGCACCATCGATGAATCCAAGATCGTCACTTTCCCGAATTCTCCGTATAAACTTTTTCAGCCGTTCAAGCCAGCCGGCGACCAGCCTAAAGCCATCGAGCAGCTGGTCGAAGGGGTCGAGGATGGCCTGTCCTTCCAGACCCTGCTCGGCGTAACCGGCTCCGGCAAGACCTACACGATGGCGAACGTGATCGCGCGCATGGGCCGCCCGGCGATCGTATTCGCACCTAACAAGACGCTGGCGGCGCAGCTCTACAGCGAGTTCCGCGAGTTCTTTCCGCACAATGCGGTGGAATATTTCGTCAGTTACTACGATTACTATCAGCCCGAAGCTTACGTGCCGCAGCGCGACCTGTTCATCGAAAAGGACTCGTCGATCAACGAGCACATCGAACAGATGCGACTGTCATGCACCAAGTCGCTGATGGAGCGGCGCGATGTCGTCATCGTCGCCACCGTCTCGGCCATTTACGGCATCGGTAATCCCAACGAATATCATCAGATGATCCTGACGCTGCGCGCCAAGGACAAGGTCAGCCAGCGCGACGTGATCGCGCGCCTGATCCAGATGCAGTATGCGCGCAATGAAGTCGATTTTTCGCGTGGTACCTTCCGCGTGCGCGGCGACACCATCGACATTTTTCCGGCAGAGCATGCGGAGCTTGCGGTGCGGCTCGAAATGTTCGATGACGAAATCGAAAGTCTGCAACTGTTCGATCCGCTGACCGGTCGTATTCGGCAAAAGATTCCGCGCTTTACCGTCTATCCGGGTTCGCACTATGTCACGCCGCGCACAACCGTGCTGCGGGCGATCGAAACGATCAAGGACGAATTGCGCGAGCGGCTGGAGTTCTTCCGCAAGGAAAACAAGCTGATCGAAGAGCAGCGTATCGAACAACGCACACGCTTCGATCTGGAAATGATGCAGGAAATCGGTTTCACGAAAGGCATCGAAAATTACTCGCGCCACCTGAGCGGCGCCAAACCGGGCGATCCGCCGCCGACACTGGTCGATTACCTGCCGCAGGATGCGCTGATGTTCCTGGATGAATCGCATGTGCTGCTCGGGCAACTGAACGGCATGTACAACGGCGACCGCGCGCGCAAGACCAATCTGGTCGACTATGGATTCCGTTTGCCGTCGGCGCTCGACAATCGGCCTTTGCGCTTCGACGAATTCGAAGGCAAGATGCGCCAGACCGTGTTCGTGTCGGCCACCCCTGCCGACTACGAAAAGCAGCACGCCGGACAAGTCGTGGAACAGGTTGTCCGACCAACGGGACTGACCGACCCCGTTATCCTTGTGCGACCGGCGTCGAGCCAGGTCGATGATCTGATGTCGGAAATAACCGACCGTGTGAGCAAGAACGAGCGTGTGCTGGTGACGACGCTGACCAAGCGCATGGCCGAGCAGCTCACTGAATTCCTGAGCGATCATGGCATCAAGGTGCGTTATCTGCACAGCGATATCGATACGGTCGAGCGGGTCGAAATTATTCGCGATCTGCGACTGGGCACCTTCGATGTCCTGGTCGGTATCAACCTGCTGCGCGAAGGCCTGGACTTGCCGGAAGTTTCGCTGGTGGCGATCCTCGATGCCGATAAAGAAGGCTTCCTGCGTTCGGAACGCAGCCTGATCCAGACCATCGGGCGCGCCGCGCGTCATCTGAACGGCATGGCAATTTTGTATGGCGACAAAGTTACCGATTCGATGCGCAAGGCGATCGATGAAACCGACCGCCGGCGCACCAAGCAGATCGAATTCAACAAGCTCAACAACATCACGCCGATCGGTATCAAGAAAGAAATCCGGGACTTGATCGACGGTGTCTACAGCCCGCAGGAAGCGCGCCTAGAACTGCACGCCGCGCAAGAGCAGGCGAAGTTCGAATCGATGAGCGAGAAGCAGGTCAGCAAGGCTATCAAACAGCTCGAAAAGCAGATGCTCGATCATGCCAAGAATCTGGAATTCGAAAAGGCGGCGCAAGTGCGCGACCAGCTGCGCATCCTCAAGGAGCAGTTGTTCGGTGCGCCCGGTACGGACAACGTGCTGCCATTCGTCTCCGGATAAATAGCGTGCCGACCCATTTGCCGAAGCCGCTGGTCGACGCCATCGAATCTGCCGATACGTCATGGCGGCCGATCCTGCTCGATGGCCTGACTGCGGTAGCCGAAGCGCATCCGGATTATCTGACGTCGCTTGTGGCGGACGATTACCTGCCGACGCAAGGCAGGATTTTCTCTGCTTTCCGGCAGCCACTGGGAGCGATACGCCAGGTGCTTATCGGCGAAGGCCCGTATCCGCGTGAAAAGAGCGCTACCGGCGTGTGTTTCATGGACGGCGCAGTCGAGTCGCTGTGGTCCGAAAGCGGGCTGTCCAAGCAGGTCAACCGCGCTACCTCGCTGCGCAATTTCATGAAGATGCTACTGGTAGCGCAAGGCATGCTATCGATTGATCACACTACCGCCGATGCAATGGTCAAGGTGTCGTCGATCGCGCGCGCATCCGGTTCAACGTTCATTCAAACGCTTGCCGAACTGCAGCGCAATCTCGAAGCGGAAGGATTTCTGTTGTTAAACGCAGCGCTGGTATTTCGCCCGACCACCCCTGCCGTCAAAGAAGCCAAGCCATGGCAGCCGTTCATGCGCGTGGTGTTGAACACGCTGGCAGATTTTGCTGAACGCAAAGCGCAGAGTCCGCCCACGCTCGTCCTGTGGGGGAAAATTGCCGAGCAACTCGACGGCATGCCGGAAGCACACCGTTTTCCAATGGCGATTGCGGAGCATCCGTATAACCTCACGTTCATCGGCAATGCCACCATGCAGGCCTTGTTCGGTCCGATGAACTTGCTGCATAAAAAATGATAATCGGCGCTTCAAAACGCGATTGTCGTCGATGTGGAATAATTCGTTGGGGAAATGAAGTGGCACATAGTTCGATTCGCCATTTGCGATCCATGGTCAATACCTGACAGATTTACTCAAGTTTGTTATACTTGACTAAAACGTTCAGGTTTAAACATTTCGAATGCCTTTGAATGTCTGGTTTCTGGAGTATTGGCTCATGCGTCTGACCACGAAAGGCCGCTTTGCGGTAACGGCGATGATCGATCTGGCATTGCGCCAGGACAAGGGCCCGGTGACGCTGGCGGGCATTAGTCAGCGTCAGGAAATTTCACTGTCGTACCTGGAGCAGTTGTTCGGAAAATTGCGACGGCATGAAATTGTCGAATCGGTGCGCGGACCGGGTGGTGGCTACAACCTGGCGCGCCGTGCCGAAGATGTAACGGTCGCCGACATCATCATCGCTGTCGATGAACCGCTCGATGCGACGCAATGCGGTGGCAAGGAAAACTGTCAAAGCGCCGACCATGAAAACGGCGCACGTTGCATGACCCACGATCTGTGGTCGACATTAAACGAAAAGATGGTCGATTATCTGGACTCGGTATCGTTAAAAGACCTGGTCGACCGGCACCAACAAAAGACTGTAGAGCAAAGCGTGATTGTCGTACGCCGCCCGCCGGTCGCCGCCTGATTTATTTTGGAGTGAACGTATGAACGCACCTATGGAAAAAAGCCTGCTGGATACCCTCAAGGCGCCGCACTTCCCGATCTACATGGACTACTCGTCCACGACACCGATCGATCCGCGCGTTGCCGATAAGATGATTCCTTATCTGCGCGAGCAGTTCGGCAATCCCGCGTCACGTAGTCATATGTATGGCTGGACTGCCGAGAAGGCGGTCGAGGAAGCGCGCGCGCATGTTGCGGCGTTGGTCAATGCAGATCCACGCGAGATCATCTGGACCTCCGGCGCGACCGAAAGCAATAACCTTGCATTGAAAGGCGCGGCGCATTTTTACCAAACCAAGGGCAAGCACATTATTACGGTCAAGACCGAGCACAAAGCGGTACTGGATTCGGTGCGCGAGCTGGAGCGTCAGGGTTTCGAAGCGACCTATTTGCAGCCGCAAGCGAACGGCCTGATCACCGTGGAGCAACTGGCCGAGGCGATGCGTCCGGATACGATTCTGGTGTCGGTGATGCTCGTTAATAACGAAATCGGCGTGATCCAGCCGATCGATGAAATAGGTGAGCTGTG
>JACMQD010000015.1 GCA_014377155.1 Herminiimonas sp. | reverse complement strand
TCCAACGCTTCGGCATCTTTGATCAGGATGCCGTAGCGCGCGGCGACGCCGGTACCGACCATGATGGCGGTGGGCGTAGCCAGGCCCAGCGCACACGGACATGCGATAACGAGCACGGCGACCGCATTGATGATGGCGGTTTGCACGTCAGCGCCGGCGATCAGCCAGCCGATGAATGTCAGCGCCGCGATGCCGATCACGACCGGCACGAAGATCTCACTCACGCGGTCGACGAGTCGCTGTATCGGCGCCTTGGCACCTTGGGCGCTTTCGACCATATGGATGATGTTCGACAGCGTCGTCTCGGCACCGACCGCGGTCACGTCGACCAGCAGCAATCCATCCGCATTGATCGAGCCGCCGGTGACCTTGTCGCCGACGTCTTTTGAGACTGGCAGACTCTCACCGGTAATCAGCGATTCATCGACGTGGCTGCGGCCTTCTCGAATGATGCCATCAACCGGCATGCGCTCGCCGGGTCGCACGACGACGTGTTCGCCGACGCGGATCGATTCGACCGCGACGTCAGAGTCGACGCCATCGCGACGTACCCGCGCGATATCGGGGCGCAGTGCTTGCAACGCCCGAATTGCGGAGGTGGTTTGGCGCTTCGCGCGTGTCTCCAGCCATTTGCCAAGCAGGACCAGCGTGATGACGACAGCCGACGCTTCGAAATACAAATGCGCCATGCTGTCGCCTTGTCCCCGTAACAGTTGCACCACGCTCAATCCGTACGCGGCGCTCGTACCCAGCGCGACCAGCAGATCCATGTTGCCGGCGTGCGCTTTCAATGCGCTCCAGCCGGCGCGGTAGAAGCGTGCGCCGAGCCAGAATTGCACCGGTGTCGCCAACAACAATTGAACCCAACCCGGCAACATCCAGTGAAAGCCGAACGGTGCCACCAGCATGGGCACCAACAAGGGGAGCGACAGCGCGGCACTGATCGCCACAGGCAACCAGTCGCGTAAGGTCTTTTCAGCGACGGCGACCCGCGCTGTGGGAAGGGTGGCCTGATACCCGGCCGTTGTTACGGCCGCGATCAGGTCTGCTGGCGTCACACTGCCTTTTGCGACGCGCACGGTCGCGCTTTCGGTTGCGAGGTTGACGGTGGCATCCAATACACCCGGTAATTTCTTCAGCGCCTTTTCTACGCGGCCGACACAGGATGCGCATGTCATGCCTTGAATATCGACGCGCAGTTCGTCGGTTGCGACCTCATAGCCGGCTTTCTTGACGGCTTGCATCACGGCGTCCACGGTAATGGCATTGCTCGTGGCGACGGTGGCGGTTTCTGTGGCCAGATTGACAGATGCGCTGGTGACACCGGCAACCGCACGGACGGCTTTTTCGATACGGCCAGCGCACGATGCGCAGGTCATACCTTCGATGCCGAACGACAATGTGGTGAGCTGACCGGTGGTTTTTTCTGCGATTGCCGATTCCATGATGGATTCCTCAATAGATTATGCGTTGATGTTCGGGCCTCACATGATGGGAAGGTCAAGGGTTTTTTTAAGGATTTGACCCGGCCAAAGTGTCGAAATTCGAAGAAACCAACGAAAGTTGACTTCATTTCGATATTTCGATGATAATCGAAATATCGAATTATCGAAACGAGTAGAAAGAGCTTGCTATGGAAACCAAACAGGTCCTTTCCGCGTTATCCGCGCTGGCGCAGGAATCCCGCCTGGCGATTTTCCGGTTGCTCGTTCAGACGGGACCGCAAGGATTGGTCGCCAGCAAAATCAGTGAGCAGATCGGCATCCCCC
>JACMQD010000138.1 GCA_014377155.1 Herminiimonas sp. | reverse complement strand
GTGTTCTTTGCCATGCCGGGCTGATGGCATGCCTGGCCGAACGTTGCCGCCTGCTGGTCGCCGGCGATGCCTGAAATCGGGATCGACGCGCCGAGTAACTCGGCATAGGTTTCGGCCACTGTGCCACTGCTCGGCACCACCGTGGGCAGCATCGCTCGTGGGATGTCGAGCAACTCCAGCAACTGATCGTCCCACTGCTGGGTGCGGATATTGAACAGCAGCGTGCGCGAGGCATTGCTGGTGTCGGTGACATGCACACCGCTCATCTTGAATATCAGCCAGCTGTCGATGGTGCCGAATGCCAGTTCGCCGCGTTCGGCCCGGGCGCGCGCCTGCGGCACATGGTCCAGCAGCCATTTGAGCTTGGTGCCTGAAAAATAGGCATCGAGAATCAGCCCGGTCTTGTGCTGGAAAATACCGGCCTTGCCTTCTTGCTGCAATTTTTCGCACAGCGCGGCGTTGCGCCGGTCCTGCCAGACGATCGCATTGGCAATCGGTTCGCCGGTCGTCCGGTCCCAGACCACCGTGGTTTCGCGCTGGTTGGTGATGCCGATAGCGGCGATGTCGGCGGCACTGACATGGTGCTCGCGCAGTACTTGATGGATGACCGCCAGCTGCGAGGTCCAAATTTCATTGGCATCATGCTCGACCCAACCCGGTTGTGAAAAAATTTGCCGGAATTCCTGCTGCGCCACCCCGTGCAACTTACCGGCATGGTCGAACAGGATCGCCCGCGAACTGGTCGTGCCCTGGTCGATGGCGAGAATGAATTTTTTCATGGGAGCCCACTAATCTGTCAAACCATGCCCAGCGTAACGTACAAAGCGGACACCGGTTGAAAAAAAGCGCGGCAGGGCGCCGGCTTCCGAACGGAAACCGGTACCTGTCGCGCGCACTGCATCAAATCATCCGCTGCCACGCCAGTGACCGAATCACCCGGCGCAGCAGCGTCGCCGCTTACTTTACGCGGCCTTCCTTCCAGGCTTGCAACAGCTTGTCGTAAGCGATCGTCTCGCCCTTCGGCTTTTCGTTAGCCAGCTTCTTCCAGGGTGCGCTAGTGTCACTCAGGTATTTGTTGGGATCACCTTTTGCATTGAGCTTCGGCGCGCAATTAGCCATGCCGGCACGCTGCAGGCGCGACATGATCTGGTCCATTTCCTCGGCCAGATTGTCCATTGCCGCTTGTGGAGTTTTTTCGCCAGTGACTGCTACCGCGACGTTCTTCCACCACAGCTGTGCCATCTTCGGATAGTCCGGCACGTTGTTGCCAGTCGGCGTCCATGCCACGCGCGCCGGGCTGCGATAGAACTCGATCAGTCCGCCATATTTTGCAGCGTTCTTGGTGAAATAGTCATGCCGGATATCCGAATCGCGTACGAAGGTCACACCGACGATCGATTTTTTCAGTGACAGGGTCTTGGAATTGACGAACTGGCCGTACAGCCAGGCTGCCGACATGCGGTCGACCGGCGTGCTCTTGAGGAAAGTCCATGAGCCGACGTCCTGATAACCGTTTTGCATTCCTTCCTTCCAGTACGGACCGTGCGGGCCGGGCGCCATGCGCCATTTTGGCGAACCGTCAGGATTGCTGACAGCGGCCGCCTTGGTCATCGGCGCGGTAAATGCGGTGTACCAGAAAATCTGCTGCGCGATTTCACCCTGGCCCGGTACCGGACCGGATTCCGAGAACGTCATGCCGTTGGCTGCAGGCGGCGCGTATTTCTTCATCCAGTCGATATACTTGGTCAACGCATAGACCGCCGCCGGCGAGTTGGTGGCACCACCGCGCGACACCGAGGCACCGACCGGCGTACATTTGTCGGCCGCTACGCGGATACCCCATTCGTCGACCGGCAAGCCGTTCGGCAGTCCCTTGTCGGCGGCGCCGGCCATCGACAGCCAGGCATCGGTGAAACGCCAGCCGAGTGACGGATCTTTCTTGCCATAATCCATGTGACCGAAGACCTTGTGGCCGTCGAGTTCTTTCACGTCGTTCGTAAAGAAAGCGGCGATGTCTTCGTAGGCCGACCAGTTTTGAGGTACGCCGAGCTCATAGCCGTACTTGGCCTTGAACTTGTCCTGCAAATCCTTGCGCGCAAACCAGTCTGCGCGGAACCAGTACAGGTTGGCGAACTGCTGGTCCGGCAGCTGGTACAGCTTGCCGTCCGGTGCGGTCGTAAAGCTGGTGCCGATGAAATCCTTCAGGTCGAGGCCCGGATTGGTGAAATCCTTGCCGGCGCCGACCATATAATCCGACAGCGCGACAGTCTGGCCATAGCGATAGTGGGTGCCGATCAGGTCCGAGTCATTGATCCAGCCGTCGTAGATGGATTTACCCGATTGCAGCGAGGTCTGCATTTTTTCGACGACGTCGCCTTCCTGGATAACGTCGTGCTTGACCTTGATACCGGTGATTTCTTCAAATGCCTTGGCCAGCGTCTTCGATTCGTACACGTGGGTATCGATGGTTTCCGAGACGACGCTGATTTCGGTGACGCCTTTTTTCTTGAGCTTGTCAGCGGCCTGGATGAACCATTTCATTTCTTCCAGTTGCTGGGGTTTGGTCAATGTCGATGGCTGGAATTCCTGATCGATCCATTTTTCAGCAGCCTTCATGTCGGCCCAGGATGCACCTGATACCAGCATTGCGGCAGCGGCCAGTGCGGTTAATTGTAGTTTCATGTTCCGTCTCCTCGTATTACCTTCCAAAAACAATTGACGTAACGGCGGCGGAAGGAATCCCACCGTACGCGGAGCTACATCGATGCGCGGGTCAGCCCCAGCGCATCACGATCAACAACAAAACAAATGCGATGGCAGCCGCAATTCCCTGATGCAGGTCGGTCAGGCCGGCCCATGCCAGGTTGAAATAGGCAGCACTCAACAAGCCGATGAAAAGGCGGTCACCACGCGTGGTCGGGATCGGCAGCAGGCCCTTGCGCTCGATGCTCGGCGCACGAATCTGCCATAAAGTCATGCCGGTCAGCATCAGCACGATGCACGAAAAGAATACAGCGACCGGAAAGGTCCAGGTCATCCACGAAAATGCATTGGCCATCTTAAACCCTCCCCATCGCAAAACCCTTGGCGATGTAATGCCGCACGAACCAGATCACCAGCGCGCCCGGTACGATGGTCAGCATCCCGGCCGCCGCCAGCACGCCCCAGTCCATGCCGGCGGCCGACACCGTGCGCGTCATGATCGCCGCGATCGGCTTGGCGTTGACCGACGTCAGGGTGCGCGCCAGCAGCAGTTCGACCCAGCTGAACATGAAGCAGAAAAACATCGTCACGCCGACGCCCGACTTGATCAGCGGCAGAAAGATCCTGATGAAGAAGCGCGGGAAACTATAGCCATCGATGTAGGCGGTCTCGTCGATTTCCTTCGGCACGCCGGACATGAAACCTTCCAGAATCCACACAGCCAGCGGTACGTTAAAGACCATGTGGGCCAGCGCCACTGCCAGATGCGTATCCATCAGTCCGACCGACGAATACAACTGGAAGAACGGCAGCAAGAACACCGCCGGCGGTGTCATGCGGTTGGTCAACAACCAGAAAAACAGGTGCTTGTCGCCCAAAAACGAGTAACGCGAAAAAGCATACGCTGCCGGCAGCGCGACGGCCACCGAAAACACCATGTTCATCGCTACGTAAATCATCGAATTGATGTAGCCGCTGTACCACGACGAATCGGTAAAGATGGTTTTGTAATTGTCGAACGTCAGGTTGGTCGGCCAGATAGTCAGCGCGCCGACGATCTCGTCGTTGGTCTTGAGCGACATGTTGAGCATCCAGTAAATCGGCAGCAGCGACAGCAGCATGAAGCCGATCAGGATGACATTGGAAAGACGCTTGTTCATCATTTCGATTCTCCAGTGCCGACCCGCTGCATCCAGGTGTACAGCACGAAGCAGAACAGCAAGATGATCAGGAAATAGATCAGTGAAAACGCGGCAGCAGGACCCAGATCGAATTGGCCCACGGCCTTTTGCGTCAGGTATTGCGACAGGAAGGTGGTGGCATTGCCCGGTCCGCCGCCGGTCAGCACGAACGGCTCGGTATAGATCATGAAACTGTCCATGAAGCGCAGCAGCACCGCGATCATCAGCACGTTGCGCATCTTGGGCAACTGAATGAAGCGAAATACCGCCCAGCGCGACGCACCATCGATACGCGCAGCCTGGTAATAAGCGTCCGGTATCGAGCGCAGTCCGGCATAGCACAACAACACCACCAGCGGCGTCCAGTGCCAGATGTCCATCACCAGCACCGTCACCCAGGCGTCGATCGAATTGCCGGTATAGTTGTAGCTGATGCCGGCCGCATTGATCGCGTGGCCCAGCAGGCCGATGTCCTCACGTCCGAAAATTTGCCAGATGGTACCGACCACGTTCCATGGGATGAGGAGGGGCAGGGCGATCAGCACCAGCGCCATCGACGCTTTCCAGCCATGCGCCGGCATCGTCAGCGCGATCAGGATGCCGAGCGGGATCTGGATCGCCAGCACCGACATCGAAAAGATCAGTTGCCGGTACAGTGCACCATGCAAATCGCTGTCGCGCATTACCGACTTGAACCACTCCATGCCGACGAACACGCTTTGGGTCGGACTGATGATGTCCTGCACTGAGTAGTTCACGATCGTCATCAGCGGCAGGATCGCCGAAAACGCGACGCACAGGATCACCGGCAGGATCAGGAACCAGGCACGGTTATTATAAGTTTTCATGTCATGCCACCCGCTTGTCGTTGACGTAATAGAGCGTGCGTTGCGGGGGAAATCGCAGCCACACCGCCTCGCCGACTGCACCGGCGCTGTCGCGCAGCTTGGCGGCGATGATGCGCTTGCCCAGCGTGAATTCACCCAGGAAATGCGTACCCAGATTACGCATCGACAGCACGGTGGCTGCCAGTGCATCGGGCTGCACCGACCCCAGGCATTCGACGTACTCGGGGCGAATGCCCAGCGTGGTGTCGCCCGGCGTGTTGTGCAACGCATCCTGCACCGACGCCGGCAGTCGCATCAGGTTGCCTTCGATATCGGCGCTGCCGTCGCGTACGACGCACGGCAGCAGATTCATGCCGGGGTTGCCGATAAAATAGCCGACGAAGGTATGCTGCGGCTGCTCGAACAAGTCCTGGGCCGAACCGGTCTGCACCACTTCGCCTTGCGTCATGACCACGACCTGGTCGGCGAAGGTGAGCGCCTCGATCTGGTCATGCGTCACATAAATCAGCGACAGTTTCAGCTCGTGATGGATTTCCTTGAGCTTGCGGCGTAACAGCCATTTCAGATGCGGATCAATCACTGTCAAGGGTTCGTCAAACAGCACCGCTGCCACGTCCGGGCGCACCAGGCCTCGGCCCAGCGAAATTTTTTGCTTGGCATCGACGGCCAGGCCGGCGGCGCGGTGCTTGAGATCGCGCGACAGCTCCAGCATGTCGGCGATATGTTCGACACGCTTGCGCAACTCACTTTCTTTCCAGCCGCGATTACGCAACGGGAACGCCAGGTTGTCGAATACCGTCATGGTGTCGTAGATCACCGGGAACTGGAATACCTGAGCGATGTTACGCGCCTCCGGCGGCAGGTCGGTGACGTCGCGGCCATCGAACAGCACGCGCCCATGCGAAGGGCGTACCAGTCCGGAAATGATGTTGAGCAGCGTGGTCTTGCCACAGCCGGACGGTCCCAGTAGCGCATAGGCGCCGCCGTCATCCCAAGTCATCGTCATTGGTCGCAGCGCGTAATCGGCGGGTGCCGTCGGATTGGGTCGGTAGGCATGCGCCAGCTCGTTGAGTTCTATGCGGGCCATGCCTATGCTCCGGAAAAAGACTGATGCGGGGCCAGCAACAACCTGCCATCGACATCGAAAATGAACAGATCGTCAGGCCGGCAGTAGACCTGGCAGGCACTGCCGATTTCAAGGTCGTGTACGCCCGTCAGCTGCGCCACCAGCGCGATGCTGCCGCGGTGCAGGTGGACATAGGTTTCGGAGCCGCTGATTTCGGAGAGGTCAACCTGCGTCGCGATGGCCAGGTCGTCGTGATGCAGCGGCGCCAGGCGCAAGCTGTGCGCGCGCAGTCCGAGCACGACCTGCTGCTGCGAGCCGATTGCCTGCAATTGCGCCGGACTTAAAGGGATCGCCAGGTTGTCGGCCAGTTGCGCCGCGCCGCGCGCATCGATGGTCGCCGGCATCAGATTGATCGGCGGGTCGCTGAAAGTGCGTGCCGTCTGCACCGAATTGGGCGCATTGAAAACATCCAGCGTACGACCCTGCTGCAACAGGCGACCCTCGTGCAGCACCACCACATGGCCCCCTAGTTGCAAGGCTTCGAGCGGTTCGGTGGTGGCATAGACGACAGTCGTCTTGCCATCCGAAAAAAGGTCCGACAGTTCGCGCCGCAATTCTTCCCGCAGCTTGTAATCGAGATTGACCAGCGGCTCGTCGAGCAGGAGCAGATCGGTGTTCTTGATCAGCGCGCGTGCCAGCGCGCAGCGTTGTTGCTGGCCGCCCGACAGCTCGGCCGGTACACGCTGCAGGTGCGGCGTGATATGCAGGCGCTCGGCCATGTCCAGCACGCGCCGGCGCACTTCGGCCTCGGGCACGCGCTGTATGCGCAGCGGCGAGGCGATGTTGTCGAACACCGAATGCGAAGGGTAATTGATGAATTGCTGATACACCATCGCCAGCTTGCGTTCGCGCACCGGTACGCCCGTGACATCGCGGTCATCGACCAGCACGCGGCCCTGACTGGGACGGTCGAGGCCGGCCATGACGCGCATGAGCGACGTCTTGCCAGCCTGCGTGGTGCCCAGCAGGACGTTGATCGTCCCTGGCATCAGTGCCAGCGACATCGGATAAAGGTGGTCCTCAGCGCCATATTTCTTGCTGATATTTTCTAATACGAGGCGCACTGCGTCTCCTCCTCAAATTCCGCGTCGCCTTTGTCCATGCGCGATCGCGTGTCCCTGACCATCGTTATTGTTATCGTGCTGCGATCCAGGCGTCGAGCTTTGCAGCCGTGTCGCCCGGAAGATGCAAGCCCAGTTTCGAGCGCCGCCACAAGACGTCGGTGGCGTCGCTTGCCCATTCATGCTGCAACAGATACAGCACCTCGGCGGCAAAAAGGCCAGGGGCGATTTCTTGCCCCATTTCCGCAATGCCGTCGATGCCGGCCAACAAAAGCCGGGTGCGGGTGCCATAGGCACGCGCGTAACGCGCCACCAGTTTCTGCGGCAACCATTCATATTCCTTCTGCAACGTCTGCACGAATTGATCGAACGCAAGAACCGACTGATTCGATGGCGTAGGCCCGAACAAATCACCGCCTGGCAGGCAAGTGGTTTCGGTCCAGCCGTGCCGGTGATTGGCCAGCGCGGGTGCAATCAGATCCACCGCTTCTTCGGCCAGCTTGCGGTAAGTGGTGATCTTGCCACCGAAAACCGACAGCATCGGCGCGCCCTCCGTATCGAATTCGAGCCGGTAGTCGCGTGTGACTTCGGACGCCGATGACGAAGCATCTTCGACCAGCGGCCGCACGCCGGAATACGACCACACTACATCGGCCGGCACGATCGGCTTCTTGAAATAGCGGCTCGAGAGTTCGCAGATGTATTCGATCTCGGCCTGGTCGATCTCGACCTTGTTGGTATCGCCGTGGTACTCCAGGTCGGTGGTGCCGACCAGCGTGAAATCCTGTTCGTACGGTATGGCAAACACGATGCGGCCGTCGGGATGCTGGAAGATGTACGCATGCGGATGGTCGTACAGTTTCTTGACGACGATATGACTGCCCTTGATCAGCCGTACCGCCTTATTCGATGGCTGATGTGCGGCGGTCTTAAGAAAGTAAGCCGCCCAAGGCCCGGTGGCGTTGACGATGCAGCGCGCCTTGACCGCGATCGTCGCGCCGGCGGTAGTGCGCAGCGTCGCCGACCAATGATCGCCCTCGCGTACGGCTGATTCGCAACTGGTATGGGTCAACACCTGCGCACCTTTTTCGGCGGCGTCGATGGCATTGAGCACCACCAATCGTGCATCGTCCACCCAGCCGTCGGAATACATGAAGCCACGGGTGAATTCCGACTTCAGCGGCTTGCCGGTCACATGCGTGCGCAAGTCGATGCCTTCCGAGCCCGCCAGCATTTCGCGCCGGGCCAGCTTGTCGTACATGAACAGGCCGATACGGATCATCCATGCCGGGCGCTGGCCGCGGTCATGCGGCATCACGAAACTCAGCGGCCACATGATATGCGGCGCCGAACGCAGCAGCACCTCGCGTTCGATAAGAGCCTTGCGCACCAGGTTGAATTCGTACTGTTCGAGATAGCGCAGGCCGCCATGGATCAGTTTGGTCGACGCCGACGATGTGTGCGACGCCAGGTCGTCTTTTTCGCACAGCACCACCGAGAGCCCGCGGCCAGCGGCGTCGCGCGCTATACCAGCGCCGTTGATGCCGCCGCCGACCACCAGCACGTCACAGTCGAGTTTTTTTTGGGCCTGATCCATCGAAGTGTCGCATCCGCAGGAAATATATGGTTAAACTACAAGTCGAACGATACGACAAAAACCGAACAATAATCAACTTTTATTTTGTTTATTTACTTTCGTTTGTTTTCGTTTTAAATTTCAAACTTTTTGTCTCGGAGAGCCTGGATGACGCTTAATCCCCGCCAGAGGCGGTTGCTGGATGCCGTACGGCAGAGTGGGACGGTATCGGTGGAAGTGCTGGCGCACGAGCTCGAAGTCACGCCGCAGACCGTGCGGCGCGACGTCAAGCAAATGGAAGAAGCCAAGCTGCTGGCGCGCTATCACGGCGGCGTCGGCTTGCCGTCGTCGGTAGAGAACATCGATTACAGCCGGCGCCAGGTACTCAACATCGACGCCAAGCGCCGCATTGCCGCCGCGGCCGCCGCGCGCGTGCCGCCGGGATGTTCATTGCTAATCAACATCGGCACGACCACCGAAGAAGTCGCGCGCGCACTGTCGCATCATCACGGCTTGCATGTCGTGACCAACAATCTCAATGTCGCCAGCATCTTGGCCGACAATCCATTGTGCGAAGTGATCGTGACAGGTGGCCTGGTGCGCGGGCGCGACCGCGGCATCGTCGGCGAGGCAACCATCGATTTCATCCGTCAGTTCAAGGTGGACATCAGCATCATCGGCGTGTCCAGCATCGAAGCCGACGGCACCCTGCGGGATTTTGATTCTCGCGAAGTCAAAGTCGCGCAAGCGATTATCGAACAGGCGCGCGAAGTCTGGCTGGTGGCCGATAGCGACAAGTTCGGCCGCCACGCGCTCGTGCGCATGGCGCATCTTTCGCAAATCGATATTTTATTTACCAATGCGCCACCGCCGCCGGCATTAGCGGCTGTGCTGAAAGAGGCGAACGTCAAGATTGTCGTGGCGGCGTGAGCCTGCGTCAGGGGGCGCCAGCCGGTTTGCCATCGAAACCGGCAACCGGTGCCGGCGCTTTCTTTTTGCGAAACACCAGTACATTTCCCGCCATGACCAGCACCAGGCCACACAGCGCCAGCGGCGTCCACTGGTAGCCCTCGAACACCACCGAAATATTCAGCGCCACCACCGGAAACAGCACGGTACTGTAGGCGGCGCGCTCGGGGCCGATGCGCCCGACCAGCATCAGGTATGCGGTAAAGCCGATTACCGAACCCGGAATGGCAAGGTACAGAAGCGCGGCCAGGTAGCGCGGCGAGGTGTCGAGCGAGAACTGCTGGCCGCTGGCGAGGCTACCGATCAGCAAAATGATGGTGCCGGCCATCATCGCCCACGCATTGGTTTGCAAAGGCATATGGCCAAGCGTTTGCAAGCGGCTCGACAGCAAGTTGCCAGCCGAAAAACACAGCGTCCCAGCCAGTGCCAGCCCCAGTCCCAGGAGCGTATTGGTGCCAGCCATCGGCGCTGCGAGTTGCGGCCAGAACAGCGCCAGAATGCCGGCCAGTCCCAAGGCGCCGCCGCCCAGCACCTGCGGTGACAGCGGCCGTTTCATGAAGAGCCGCGCCGTCAGGGCGACCCACAGGGTCGAGGTCGAAAATACCACCGAGACCAGTCCGCTCGGAATCCACTGGCTGGCATGATAGAAACACAGAAAATTCACGCAGAACAGAAACAGGCCCTGCGCCAGGATCAGCCACCATGCCTCGCCGCGCGGCCGGCGCAACTGCTTGCGAAAAAACAGGATCGCAAACAGCACCAGTGACGCCAGCAAAAAGCGCCAGGCGATCGACACCGGGATCGAGGCCGTGCCCAATTGCCATTTCAATGCGATCCAGGTGGTTCCCCAGATCAGGACGGTAAGTAGATACAGCATCGCATTCATGGCAACTCCGCAGATCGATTCAGCGCATTATCGCCAGCCCGACATGACGGGTCTTGCAGATTCTTGCGGCATATCCTGTAGCGCTGGCACGCGCGTCTGCTCTGCATGTTTTACACTATGGCATGTCTGATTTGCCGCTCCTACCTGATGTTTTCAATGCGCTTACGCTCTCCAATGCGTCATTGGTGAAAGCGGCGCCGCTGCATGACGGCTTTACGGCGGCGCTGTGGCATCGCAGTCATCTGGAAGACACGACCTACCAGCGCCCGGATCACCACACACTGTCGCTCTACCTCGATGGCGGCTTCGATGTATCACGCCGGGACCGGCCCGGCCTGCATGGTGCGCCGGACAAAATTTGTCTGTTGCCGGCGGAGCATGTTTCCGACTGGCGTATCGATGGCACCATCCGCTTCCTGCATCTGTATTTCACGCCGGCGCAGTTCGACCACCTGGCCGTGACGCTGCTCGATCGCGAGCCACGTGACCTGGTGCTGCGGGACCAGACCTATATCGACGATCCGCAGCTGGTCATTGCCGGACGCCGGCTAGCGACGCTGGACTGGTGCGATCCGAATGCCCAACTGGCCGGCAACGCTATTAGTCACGAAATCATCGCCCATCTGATGCTCAATTACAGCAGCCGTAAAACTGCCGTGCGCGTGACCGGTGGGCTATCTGCGGCGCACCGCCGCCGCGCCCGGGAACTGATCGAAGCGGGACTGGATCAGGAGTTGTCACTGGCCGCCATGGCAGCGCAGCTCGAACTGTCGGAGTTTCATTTCGCGCGTATGTTCCGGGTTTCGTTCGGACTGCCGCCCCATGCGTGGATCACCTTGCGCCGCATCGACCGGGCCCGTCATTTGCTGGCGCAGGGCGCGCTCGGTCTGGCCGATGTTGCAGCGGCCTGCGGCTTCGGTAGTGCCAGTCATCTGGCGAACCGGTTTCGGGCGTATACGGGCGTGACGCCGGGACGTTATCGCGCGTGGGCCAGCGCATAATGCATTCGCACGCCGGTGCTGCTTCGTCGGTTAATTAAAACTTGTAACAAAGAATAAAATCTTATTTCATTATCAATCTGTAATGACCTGCGTCAAAACCATTGCCACGCATTACCCTAAAGTGAGTTGAAACGGTCGTACTACCGAAAGCCCTGACGAATCGACAAATTCGCAGTGTCGCGCTCGGTGATTACCGTCGTTATTGCGTCATCGCGCAATTCCCGCAAGTTCAGTTCGCACTTGCAGATCAACTGGGGGTCGATACCATGCCTGTTCTGTTCAAAGCTCGTCTCAACCGGGGCGCTTTCGCGCTTCTACTGCCGTGGCTCGGCGCTTGTTCCTCGATGGCGCCGGGGATGCATTTCGATCGCGAGTCCGTAGCCGCGTTGCCGGTCGTCGAGGTGGCACCGATCATAAAGACGATCACGCCACAACTGGTTCGCGAGGAACGACTGGCGCGCGAGGCGAAAGGTTCGCCCAATATTGCCAAACTGGCTGCACTCGCCAAGCCCTACACTATCGATACCGGCGACGTACTGTCGATCGTTGTCTGGGACCATCCGGAACTGACCAGCGGCGCCACCACGACCGCTGCCGCAACCATGCTGACCAGTACGGGTGGCGACGCTGGCGCCACACCAGCCAGCGGCTTCGTCGTCGACCATACCGGCAGTGTGCAGTTTCCTTACACAGGAACGCTCAAGCTGGCGGGCCTGACTGAAGAGCAGGCGCGCGCTCAGCTGGCAACCAAGCTGGGACGCTATATCCGCAACCCGGACGTTACCCTGCGCGTGCAAGCGTATCGCAGCAAGCGCATATACATCGATGGCGATGTCAAGTCACCCGGTCAGCAGGCCATCAATGACATTCCGATGACGCTGGTCGAAGCACTCAACCGCGCTGGCGGTGTACTGTCAACCGCAGACCAGAGCCAGGTCAGCATCACGCGCGACGGCGTGTCCTATCCGGTGAACATGCTCAGGCTGGTATCGAAGGGCGTCAATCCGGCCGACATCCTGTTAGTCAATGGCGATATCGTGCGTGTGATGTCGCGCGACGAAAACAAGGTCTTCGTCGCAGGCGAAGTCGTGACGCCGCGCTCGCTACCGATGCATAACGGCCGCATGAGTCTCAACGAAGCGCTGGGCGAGGCCGGCGGCATCAATCCCAACACCGGAGACGGACGCCAGGTCTACGTGATCCGCAACGCCACCAGCACGCAGCCGGTGGTCTATCACTTGAATGCGCGTTCGCCGACAGCGCTGGCAGTGGCCGAGGAATTCGAGCTCAATCCCAAGGATGTCGTGTATGTGGATGCAACGCCGCTGGCAACCTGGAACCGTGTCATCAGCCTGATTCTGCCAAGCGCCATATCCGGCGCGGTGTCATCGGCATCCGGCTTACGTGCGACCCGATGAGCCGCGACTGATATGCGCCGTCCGCACCGGTACCGGTGCGCACCCGTAGTCCTTACTTGAATGGAAATGCCATGCTTACTTTACCCGCACCGCAAGCGGTACCTGTTCCGTTGTTGCTGCAGGACGATGACGATCTCGGCCTGCGCAATCACCTTGAGACGATCTACGACAAGCGCTGGCTGCTGGTAAAAATTGCGTTGGTGGCTGGCCTGCTCGGCGCAATCTACACTTATACCGCCAAGCCGGTCTACCAGGCCAACATGCTCATTCACGTCGAAGAAGGCAGCCAGCGCGAATCGAAGAACATCCTTGGCGAACTGTCGACATTGTTCGATGTGAAGACCGCGACGCCATCCGAGATGGAACTACTGCAATCGCGCCTGGTGGTCTCGCGGGCGATCGATAATCTGCAGCTATACGTCACGGCGCAACCGGATTATTTTCCAATTGTCGGCAAGCTCGTCGCCGATAACAACAAGGGTTTGTCCACGCCCGGTTTGCTTGGCTACGGCGGCTATGCCTGGGGTGGAGAAAAAATCGACGTGTCACTTTTCGAAGTGCCGCAACCAATGGAAAACTTGCCCTTCCAAATTACCGCGATGGGCAAGGGTGAGTATCGCCTGACCAATCAGGACCAGGATGTACAAGCGATCGGAAAAATCGGTAGCGCCACCAAGATCGATACCCCCAAGGGGCCGATTCTGCTGACCGTCAGCCAGCTTGAAGGCAAGCCGGGCGCACGGTTTACACTTAAACGGACGTCACGCCTGAATGTCATCGAAGACGTGCAAAAGGCGCTAGTCATTGCCGAGCAGGGCAAGCAATCCGGCATCATCGGCGTCAGCCTGCGCCGGCCTGATCCGAAAGTTGCCAGCAGCATTCTCAATGAAATCGGCAACGAATACATCCGCCAGAATCTGGCGCGTAAACTCGAAGAATCGGAAAAATCGCTGAGCTTCCTCAATACCCAGTTACCTGCACTGAAGGTCCAGCTCGAAGACGCCGAAGCCAAATATAACCAGTTCCGTAACAGCAAAGGTACCGTCAATCTGGACGAGGAAGAGCGCATCAGCCTGCAACAGGCGGCCGCAGCCAAGACGCGGCGCATCGAACTGCAGCAGAAAAAAACCGAACTGCTAGTGCGCTTCATGCCCGGTCATCCAGCTGTCGACGGCGTCGACCAGCAGATGCGTGAAATTAACGACGAGATAAAAGCGATCGCGGCGCACATCAAGAGCATGCCTTTACTCGAACAAGAAGTGTTAAGGCTTAGTCGCGACGTCAAGGTCAAGACCGACCTCTACACGGCCTTGTCGAATACCGCTCAACAACTTCGCCTGATCACTATCGCCAAGGTCGGCAACGTGCGTCTGGTAGACCCGGCGATGACACCTGAAAAATCCGTTGCGGCTGCTCCTGGCAAGGTCATCGGTATAGCCACACTGGTAGGCCTGTTGCTCGGCATGCTGTTCGTATTCATGCGCAAATGGCTCGCTGGCGGTATCGACGATCCGCAACGTATCGAAAAAGTGCTGGGCGTGCCGGTTTATGCCACCATACCGCACAGCCGCAAGCAGGAAGAGTACTTCCGTCGTTTGCAAAAAGGTGCGCCACAGATGCCTTTGCTGGCCAAGGAATCGTCCGGCGACATGGCAATCGAAAGCTTACGAGGTTTCCGGACGGCCTTGCAACACTCGATGCCCAGAATGCGCAACAACATCCTGATGGTGACCGGGCCGACACCGGGCATGGGCAAGACCTTCGTATCGGTCAATCTTGCTGCAGTCATCGCCATGACCGGCAAGCGTGTGCTGCTGATCGACGCCGATTTCCGCAACGGACAATTGCACCAGTATTTCGGTCGCCGGCGCGAAGGCGGGCTGTCCGATTTCATTGAGGGCAGCAAGGCGCTCGACCAGATCATGCACCGTAACGTGGTCGACAACCTGGACTTCATTTCAACCGGACGCATCCCGCTCAATCCTTCGGAATTGCTGTTACGACCAAGCTTCGCCGAATTACTCAAAACCCTGTCGAATCAGTATGACCTGATCATGGTCGATGCATCGCCAATCATGGTCGCAGCCGATGCGATGATTATCGGCGCGCATGCCGGTGCGATCTACATTCTGGCGCGTGCCGGCGTGACGACCAACGAGGAAATCCAGGATGGCGTGAAGCGCATGCGACATGCCGGCCTGTCCGTCGAAGGAGTGCTCTTCAACGACATGAAACTCAGGCCCGGCAATTACGGCTATGGATATAAGTACGGTAAATACCGCGATACGCTGTACCCAGGACTGGCTAATGCCTGATTGGAATCGACCCGGCGGACACTTCGGGCGCGCCGGGTCTGTCGAGAGAACGCAGACTGAACCAATCGGTCAATAGCGACCCGCTGCCCGTCTGGTTTGCAGGTACGCTTCTGACCTTCGTGCGGTGAAAGCCGCCGGCAACCCTCTACTCTTGCAACTGCGCACCGATCCTCGCTGGGCGCGGATATCTCGTGCTTCAGAGTGGTGTGCGCGAGCTGCTGTCGTCGCATTTTCTCCGCCGCATTCACGATAAAAATATTGCATGTTCACCAATCGGTAGTGCCGATCGGCGCAGTTTGTGCGATCGCAATAACGCTGCATATTTCTTAATCGCCAGGCACGTCGTAAGCGTGCCCTACTGCGCAAGGCAAGGGATCGGTCAACGCCGTTTCATCTGTCTGAAAAGCCCGCGTGACACGCTCTGACCGGACCGCGTAGGACCTTGCTGGCCCTGCGTTTATGCATAAATTTGTCAGCTGGCCGCTGACGTCGCCAAATCGGATTACGCCGAGAGTCCCACAAAAAAAATCTATCGAAAAATTGGATCAATCACGCACTTTTTAACGACAACCAATCGAAATTCGATGCTTATTTTTTGCTACTTCAGCAGGTAGAGTAATGACACATTGGTAATAAAAATTCTCAAAGAAACTACATGGCGTGTAAGACGCTGTTCAGGAATTCTGAAGTGAAAAAAATGTTACGGGTCAG
This sequence comes from Herminiimonas sp., assembly GCA_014377155.1. Next base: position 14,565 of record JACMQD010000138.1, on the reverse strand, counting down.
AGGTTGTGGTTCGCTAAATACGGGGAGCGGATTCGAATTTCCGGCTGGTCGGCGTCTACATCGCCGCACCTTGGTCGTTCAGGCAAGCGCACGTATGCCGACTGTTACCGGTGTTCCGGGTACAGACCTTCATTCATAGACCGATCACTTTTAAGTCAGAGGGAAATCATGATGCCAGCGTCAGGCATATTCGACATTGTAATGGTCGCTGCGATCGCCAGTTTCACGATCAGCATGCTGATCGTCTATACGCAGGCATGGCACGGCAAGTATTCGCTCGATTACGACCTTGCAGGCATTCAGAAAGCGCATAAGGCGCCGATCCCGCGCGTCGGTGGCATTGCCGTGGTGACCGGCATTCTGGTGGTAATCATCTTGTCTGCAATCGATGATCCGTATTCGGTACGTCATGTCGACGTCGACGGACTGTTCCTGATTTTATTGGCGGGCATGCCTGCTTTCCTGGCTGGTTTGCAAGAAGACCTTACCAAGAAGGTGTCGGTCAAGATGCGGCTCCTGGCAACTTTTACCAGTGCGCTACTGGCATGCTGGCTGTCAGGCGCTTACCTGTCGCGGCTCGATATCCCTGGCATTGATACGCTGCTCGGCTTCGTGCCGATCGCTGTGTGCGTCACCGCATTCGCCGTTGCCGGCGTGGCCAACTCCATCAATATTATCGACGGTTTCAACGGGGTGGCTGGTAGCGCCGTGGTCATCATCCTGACCGGCCTAGGATTCTTGGCTTGGGAAGCCGGTGATGTATTCATCGTCTATCTCGCGTTAGCCGGCATTGGTGCAACCCTCGGTTTTCTTGCAGTGAATTATCCAACCGGCAGGCTGTTCTTAGGTGACGGTGGCGCCTATTTGCTGGGGTACCTGCTGGCCGAAGTCGCGGTCCTGCTGGTGATCCGCAATCCCACCATCAATGCGTGGCAGGTATTTGCCATATGTGCCTATCCGGTAATCGAAGTCGTTTTCAGCATCTATCGTCGGAAAGTCATCCGCAAGCTCAGTCCCGGCGCACCTGACCGCCTGCATTTGCATACGCTGATCTATCGTCGCCTGGTGTGCCAGCGCATTCCCGTCAATCGCTACCGGCCATGGATTCGCAATGCTGCTGTGGCCTGCGTTGTTGCCAGCTGGATTGCAATGACAACGTTCATGTCGGTCGCCTTCGGCACGACCATTTCTGGTGCACTCGCCGTGCTGTTGTTGCAGGTCATGGCCTATCTGACGGCCTACAAGCGTCTCGTCCGTGGACGCTGGACGCAGGAGCGGACAGTCGTTCAGCCAAGCCGGCCAGTCATGACACGTTCAGGGGTGTCGCTGAGGAAGTTGCCATGAGCGAATCGGCACAAGCGGAAGCAGCTTCCTGGTACGTCGTCCAGACCAAGTCACGGCAGGAATTTCGCGCATTGGAGCAATTGGAAAACCAGCGCTATACCTGCTTCTTGCCGACACTGTCAAATAGGAGAATCCGTGGAGGCAAGCCGCAGACGAGCATCGAGCCGCTGTTTTCCCGCTACCTGTTTGTTCAGCTGACGACACACAACACGAACTGGTCACCGATTCGCAGTACGCGTGGTGTTACCAGCCTCGTTGCATTCGGCGGGCGTTTCGCGACACTGCCGAATGCATGCGTCGACGCGATGCGCGCGATACCGCACGTCAAGTTCGAACGAGCGTTTCAAGCAGGCGAAAAAGTCGCGGTGATCGATGGGGCGTTTGCCGGCCTGGAAGGCATCTATCAACTCTCGGATGGCACCGCACGCGCGCTGTTGCTGATCGACATGATAAGTCAGCCGCAGAAGCTGGCATTTGCTGTGAACGCTTTAAAAAAAGTAGCGTAACCAAGCGTCGACGTGCGCCCCTCAGACAGTTGTCTGGTGGGGAGAACGGGACGAGATTACTTGCCGCGCAAATGTTTTTTGGATGATGGGCACATGCATCCACGGGCGGTAGCGTGCCTGATTGCCCGGCATGGTACTTGAGCAATGAGCAGCACGCGGCCGGCAATGCGCGACGGCGCTGTAGCCCAGCGCATCGTCGGCACAAGGTTACCTAGACGATCGGGAAACACCCCAAATTTTGATTTGCTTTTTAACCGACCAAGCATTTACTGAATGATAAAATCATGAAAATATCGCTCAATACCCGCATCGCAATCATCGGCCTTGGATATGTCGGCTTGCCATTGGCAGTCGAGTTCGGATCGAGATATCCGACACTCGGTTTTGACATCAACCAGCGTCGGGTCGACGAGCTCAAGCGCGGCATCGATGTCACGCTGGAAGCCGAGAAGGAGCAACTGGCGGCTGCTACGCGCCTGACTTATTCGACCGACATCGACGACCTCCGGCAGGCAACCGTCTATATCGTAACGGTACCGACGCCGGTCGACGATCACAAGCGTCCGGACCTGACGCCTTTGCAGAAAGCGTCCGAGACAGTCGGTGCCGTCATCAAGAAAGGTGACACCGTCGTGTATGAATCGACTGTGTACCCCGGCGCGACCGAAGACTACTGCGTGCCGGTGATCGAGCGCATTTCCGGTCTCAAGTTCAATGACGATTTCTTTGTCGGCTACAGCCCCGAGCGCATCAACCCGGGTGACAAAGAGCATCGCCTGACCAATATCGTCAAGATCACATCCGGCTCGACGCCGGAGACAGCTGATTTCGTCGATTCCCTATACGCCAGCATCATCCACGCGGGTACGCACAAGGCAAGTTCGATCAAGGTCGCCGAAGCTGCCAAGGTCATCGAAAACACCCAACGTGACCTCAATATCGCTTTGATGAACGAACTGGCGATCCTGTTCAGGAAAATGGACATCGATACCGAGGATGTGTTGAAGGCCGCTGGTACGAAATGGAATTTCCTGCCTTTCCGTCCCGGTCTGGTGGGTGGTCACTGCATCGGCGTCGACCCTTATTACCTGACCTATCGGGCCGAAGGACTTGGCTATCATCCGCAAGTCATTTTGGCAGGTCGCCGTATCAACGACAACATGGCTGGCTATGTGGTCGGCCAGCTGATCAAGCAGATGATCAAGCGGTCGATTCCCCTCGACGGTGCCAATGTCCTGGTCATGGGCCTCGCGTTCAAGGAAAACTGCCCAGACCTGCGCAACACCAAGGTAATCGACATCATTGAAAAGCTCAAGGATTACAACATCCGTGTCGATGTGCATGACCCTTGGGTCAGTGCCGAAAGTGCCGAGCACGAATACGGCCTAACCCCGATTCGTGCCCCGGAACGGGGGGCTTACGATGCGATCGTCCTGGCAGTTGCGCACCGCGAATTCAAAGAGCTCGGAGCGGCAGGGATGCGACGTTTCGGAAAGTCGACGCACGTCTTGTACGACCTGAAATACGTGCTGCCAAAAGACGAAGCCGACATTCGGCTGTGAAGGAGATCGCATTGACAACCGCCGACAAACCCGCCATGCAACATTACGATCAGGTGCGGCACGCGCTGCAGACACGCCCACGAACCTGGCTGATAACAGGATGCGCCGGATTCATCGGTTCTAATCTGCTTGAAACCCTGCTCAAGCTAAATCAGGTCGTAGTCGGCCTGGATAATTTTGCGACCGGCCACCGGCATAACCTGGAAGAAGTGCAATGCCTGGTCACACCGGATCAATGGAAGAATTTTCGTTTGATCGACGACGATATCTGCAATATAACGGCGTGTCGTGAGGCCGTGCAGGGCGTCGATTACGTACTACATCAGGCGGCGCTGGGTTCGGTGCCGCGTTCGTTGGCAGATCCGCTGGCCACCAATCATACCAATATCAACGGCTTCATCAACATGCTGGTTGCTTCAAGGGATGCACACGTTAAAACGTTTGTCTATGCTGCATCGAGCTCGACCTATGGCGACCATCCCGGCCTGCCGAAAGTCGAGCACTGCATCGGCAAGCCGCTGTCACCTTATGCCGTGACCAAGTATGTCAATGAACTGTATGCCGACGTGTTCGCGCGCTGCTATGGCTTTAAAACCATTGGCCTTCGATATTTTAATGTCTTCGGCAAACGGCAAGATCCCAACGGCGCGTATGCCGCTGTCATTCCGAAATGGATCGCGGCAATGATCGCCAACGACGACGTAATCATTAATGGCGATGGCGCGACCAGCCGTGACTTCTGCTTCGTGGATAACGCGGTACAAGCCAATTTGCTGGCGGCACCCGCCGCCGACGACAGCAAGAATGAAGTCTATAACGTGGCCGTCGGTGACATTACCACCCTCAACCAGCTCTTCGACCATTTGAAACGGATCTTGGGTGACAACGGCATTGCGTTCGAAAAAGACGCGGTGTTTCGGGATTTTCGCGCGGGTGATGTGATGCATTCGCAGGCCGATATCAGCAAGGTCGCGCACGGTCTGGGCTACCTACCGACGCACCGCATTGGCGAAGGACTGGAAAAGGCGATGCCTTGGTATGTGACGCAACTGGGAAAACACGCTGCCGGCGCAACGGGCGTCGAGGCTGGTTTGATGTAGGGTTTTCGACGACTGCTACCCGGCACCAACATGTCTGACACTTTATGACTTTTCAAGGACGGTGATATGGGTAAAACAGTTGGAATGATGCAGCCTTATTTATTTCCGTACCTCGGATATTTTCAACTGATCGCTGCAGTCGATGTGTTTGTACTAGGCGACACTTTGCAGTACATCAAGCAGGGTTGGGTGAACAGGAACCGTATTCTGGAAAACGGCCGGGTTCAATACCTTACGCTGCCCCTGAACAGGGCTAGCTACACCGCCGCCATCAACGAGCGCGTCCTGGCGGATCGGTTTCCACTCGAAATGGAGCGGATGTTAAAGCGCATCACCTTTGCCTATGCGCGCGCGCCTTTTTTCAAGTCCGTGTATCCGGTACTGGAGGAAATCATTACTTTTCCGGAGCGAAATCTGGCCATACACGTCGAAAATTCGATCCGCACGCTCTGCTGCTACATGGAGATCGACACGCCATTCCTGATTTCTTCGCATCTGTGCATCGAAGGTGAGTTTACTGCTGAGAGCCGCGTGATCGAAACAGTGCGCAGAGTCGGTGGCGACGTGTATATCAATCCCCATGGCGGAATGGACCTCTATCACTTTGACGAATTTAAGCGACATGGAATCACGTTGAAATTCAGCCGGATGAATGAAGTCCAGTACCAGCAGTTCGATACGCGCTTCGAGCCTAGCCTTTCGATCATCGATGTGCTGATGTTCAACGACATCGCGACGGTAAAAACGCTGCTTTTGAATTTCTCATTGCAAGAAGAGCCGATCAACGTCAACACGGCTAGCTTGCAATTCGCATAACTAAAATTGCGATTTCTCAAGGTCTTCGCCAAGCCGTTCTTTACCATGTATTTCAGTGGCTACCCGCTTCAAAAACATTACGGAAACAGGATTGGCCGAATTCACGGCGTGATTGATCCCGACTTGTCCGTCCATTGGTGAAACAAGGAAAACATGAGCAATCTAAAACCCATTCACGATGCCATCCAGTTACGCAACAGCCGGCCGATCTATGTAACGCAGCCACATTTGCCGCCCTTGGATGAATTTATTCCCTACCTCGAAAAAATCTGGGACAAGAAGGTCCTGACCAACGGTGGGCCATTTCATCAGCAACTAGAAAAAGCATTGTGTGAATACTTGGGGGTCGAGCACATCGCGTTGTTTGCCAATGGCACACTGGCGCTTCTCACCGCGTTGCAGGCGCTTCGCGTTTCAGGTGAAGTAATTACGACGCCGTATTCCTTCGTCGCGACGGCGCATTCGCTACTCTGGAATGACATCAAGCCGGTATTCGTGGATATCGATCCTCATACGCTCAACATGGATCCCGCCAGAATAGAGGCGGCCATTACCCCACAGACGACGGCGATCATGCCGGTGCATTGCTATGGTCACCCGTGCGACGTCGTAGCGATTCAGAAGATTGCTGACAACTACAACCTGAAGGTAATCTACGATGCCGCCCATGCATTCGGCGTACGCAATCAGGGCGGCAGCATTTTGCAGCATGGCGACCTTTCGGTGCTCAGCTTTCATGCGACCAAGGTCTTCAATACGTTCGAAGGCGGCGCCATCATCTGTCCTGATGCAAAGACCAAGCTACGTATCGATCATCTGAAAAATTTCGGTTTCGTCGATGAAGTCACGGTGGTGGCAGCCGGCATCAACGGCAAGATGAGCGAAATGAATGCTGCTTTCGGCATGCTGCAGTTGCAGCACATCGATCATGCGATGACGCGCCGCAAGGAAGTGGATGCTACCTACCGTGCATTGCTAAGCGATATTCAAGGAATACAGTGTGTGCAGGATGCCGGCGAAACCGTGCCGAACTATTCCTATTTTCCAATTCTGGTCAACCGCGACTATCCGCTCAGCCGCGATGCGCTATACCAGAAGCTGAAAGATCAGAACATTTTCTCTCGCCGCTATTTCTATCCCTTGATTTCCGATTTTCCGATGTACCGCTGCTTGCCTTCGTCGCACCGGGACAACTTGCCGGTGGCAACCGCCATGGCACAACAGGTTCTTTGCCTACCCATTTATCCGGGGCTGGAAGCGGATGATATCGAACGCATTGTCGAATGCCTGAGCTATTGACGCCGTCGATGTCGAGCCAGGCATTGCCGCTTGTTCCAGGGCCGCGCAACGTGATGCCTTTTCAAGTCGGAGCAAGTAGTTTCGGCGGCCGACAGCATAGCGCCACGTTGTCGACCGCCACCGCGCGGTAGTAAAAAAACAGCGGCAAGGCTCGCCGTTTTGACCAAGGGCCGCCAGTTGGCCATTTGAAAATTACCGCCGAGCGCTGTTGCGTCCGTGCAGTTGCGTACTGTCGTGCGACCGTCTCCAGCGCCGGTCTGGGCGTGATCGAGCATGCGACATCGGGCATGCGACATGTGCGCAGGTCGCCGATTGCAACGGGTTCTTCGAAAGAGGCAATCAATGAAGCAGAAAATCATCATTTCAGTCAACACCGCCTGGAACATCTACAACTTCCGTTCCGGCCTGATTCGAGCGCTGATCAACCAGGGTTACGAGGTCATCGCGCTTGCGCCCGATGATGAATACGCACGTCGCTTGGAGGCGCTCGGCTGCACGTTCATCGGCATGCCGATGGATAACAATGGTACCCATCCGGGCCGCGACCTGGCGTTGCTGATGCGGTATTTTCGGGTGCTGCAATCGCAAAAGCCGCTGGCCTACCTTGGCTACACGGTCAAGCCGAACGTGTACGGATCACTGGCAGCCCACATGTTGCAAATACCGGTCATCAATAATATTGCAGGTCTTGGTACAACGTTCATCAACAGTACATTCATTACCCGGATCGTGCGTGCGCTATATAAATTGTCATTGCACCGTTCGCATCGAGTCTTTTTTCAAAATGCCGACGACCAGCATCTGTTCATCGGCAGCGGTCTGGTGCGGGCGGCGGTTGCCGACCGGCTACCGGGATCGGGAATGGATCTGTCGCGCTATTCGCCGTTGCCGTCGTCGTCGTTGCCCGGTCGTGCTTTTCGATTCCTGTTGGTGGCGCGCATGTTGCGCGATAAAGGGGTCGACGAATTCGTCGAGGCAGCGAAGATCGTTCGTCAACGCTGCCCCGATACGCGGTTCCAGTTGCTCGGCTTCGTGCAAGAGGCAAATGCCAATGCCATTCCGATGAAGGACATCGCGTCTTGGCAAGCAGCAGGTCTGATCGATTACCTGGGCAAGACTGATGACGTGCGCCCATACCTCGCCGATGCGGACTGCGTCGTGCTGCCGTCCTATCGCGAAGGTGTGCCGCGATCGCTGCTGGAAGCGGCTGCGATGGCGCGTCCTATCATTACGACCGATGCGGTCGGTTGCCGGGATGTGGTTGATCACAATATCAACGGCCTGCTGTGCCGGGTCAGGGATGCGCGTGACCTCGCCGAGAAAATGATGCAGATGGTCGGTTTTTCGACAGAGCAGCGGTTCGAGATGGGCCGTGCGGGACGCCGCAAAGTGGAATCCCAGTTCGACGAAAAAATCGTGATTCAGAAATACCTGAGCATGATCGGCGACATTGCCAACACGCAGGCGATCGCCGGCCACGACAAGAAAACGGCGCTGGTCATGCGGAGCAAATAGCTGAATGCGCTGAATGCATCTGGCCATCGCACAAAACCAATATAGCTTGTGCAACCCGTACAACCAGTACCCCATCAGGAGCTTCAATTGTGATTCTAGTGACAGGCGGCGCCGGCTTCATCGGCGCAAATTTTATACTCGATTGGCTGGCGCAGCATGACGAGCCGGTCGTCAATCTGGACAAGCTCACCTATGCCGGCAATCAAGAGTCGCTCGCATCCCTGGCAGGCGATGCCCGTTACCATTTCGTCAAAGGCGACATCGGCGACCGTGGTTTGCTCAACGTCCTGTTGCGCCAATATCAGCCGCGTGCCGTACTCAATTTTGCCGCCGAGTCGCATGTCGACCGCTCTATCCACGGGCCGGGCGATTTTATTCAAACCAACGTGGTTGGCACCTTCAATTTGCTCGAAGCAGTGCGCAGCTATTGGTCGGACCTGCGTGACAGTAGTGGTAGCGACTTCCGCTTCTTGCATGTATCGACCGATGAAGTATATGGTTCGCTGGGCCCCAATGACCCGGCATTCAGCGAAGATACCTGCTACCAACCCAACAGCCCGTACAGCGCCAGCAAGGCCGCCAGTGACCATTTGGTGCGCGCCTGGCATCACACCTACCGGTTACCGGTCGTGACGACAAACTGTAGCAACAATTACGGGCCCTATCATTTTCCTGAAAAGCTGATCCCCCTCTGCATCTTGAACGCGCTTGCGGGCAGACCGCTGCCGGTGTACGGCGATGGCCAGCAAATTCGTGACTGGTTGTACGTCAAGGACCATTGCGCCGCGATCCGCCGCGTGCTTGATGCCGGCATACCCGGCGAGACCTACAACATCGGTGGCAACAACGAAAAGACCAACCTCGATGTCGTGCACGCGATCTGCGGCCTGCTCGACGAACTGATGCCGAGGGCCGATGGTACTGCCCATGCCGAGTTGATTACCTTCGTACAGGACCGGCCGGGGCACGACCGTCGCTATGCCATCGATGCCAGCCGGATCAAACGTGAACTTGGCTGGCAACCCTGCGAATCGTTTGAAAGCGGCATCCGCAAAACTGTTGCCTGGTATCTGGAAAATACGGACTGGGTCGGCAACGTCACCAGTGGCGCCTACCGTGAATGGATGACCCGGCAGTACGGCACCTGAGCCAATTCAGGACCAAACATCTCGCGCAACATAATTTGCGCGCTTACTCACGCAGCTAATGCACTGATCAACGGCACACATATGACGACGGCACATCCGATGGAACGCAAGGGCATCATCCTGGCTGGCGGCTCTGGCACCCGCCTGTATCCCGCTACGCGTGCGGTATCGAAGCAGTTGATCCCGGTCTATGACAAGCCCATGATCTACTACCCGCTTAGTACCCTGATGCTATCGGGCATACGCGATATCCTGGTGATTTCGACCCCGCAGGACACCCCGCGCTTCGAAGAGTTGCTGGGCGATGGCAGTCAATGGGGGCTCAACCTCGACTATGCGGTGCAGCCGCATCCGGGCGGCTTGGCGCAAGCCTTCGTCATCGGCCGCGATTTCGTCGGCAAGCATCCCAGTGCCCTGATCTTGGGCGACAACATTTTTTATGGTCACGAGCTGGTCAGCAAATTGCGGCGAACCAATGCCGCCACCAGTGCCGCCACCATTTTCGCGTATCACGTGAATGACCCGGAGCGCTATGGTGTGGTCGAGTTCGACCGCCACTTCCAGGCTGTGTCGATCGAAGAAAAACCGCTCGTCCCACGCTCGAACTATGCCGTCACCGGTCTGTATTTTTACGATCACCAAGTATGCGATATCGCAGCTGACATCCGGCCATCTGCCCGCGGCGAGATGGAGATCACCACCGTCAACCAGCGTTATCTCGACATGGGCTTGATGAATGTGGAAATCATGAGTCGTGGCATCGCCTGGCTTGATACCGGCACCCAGGATTCGCTGCTGGAAGCGGCCCAGTTTATTGCAACCCTGCAAAAGCGGCAAGGTCTGATGGTGGCTTGTCCCGAAGAAATCGCCTACCGGCAGCAGTGGATTTCAGCCGACCAGGTTGAAGCCTTGGCCGATCCCCTGCGCAAGAACGGCTATGGCACTTACCTGCTGGAGATGCTTGCCGAAACACGCCGCATGAACCATCAGTGACGTGCGCGTACTTGGGAGAATGCGTGTCTGTCCGCATTGATAGCGGCGGGGATCTATGCAAAAGGTCTACTTAACAATGACAGCGCAGTCATAGGTGCCGCGATGCAGCTAAAGGTGGACCATTGGCTGATTCAGGATATGGTAAGTCGTTAGGATGCGGGTCAAGGTCGCATCCGTCGGATCAGCGGCCTTTTTTTTGCGCAGTAATGATTCGAGCTTAACAGTCAATCGGTTTTGTCGACGTCAGGCAGACCAAACGCCTCCGGTAGCGAAATAAGGGTTCCGATATTGCTTGCATCGTAGCCGGCAAGGCCGTCGACGGCGTCGCGAAATGCATCCGATTGCAGCACACCGATGACTTGCTGGACCTGCGGATCCTCCAGCGCGGCGATCGACACTGCCAAAAAATAGCGTTCGCGCACAACCGGAATGAAATCGAGTCCGAAACGATGAGCGGCGGTTTGTACGCCAATGCCGACATCGGCCATGTCGCTGGCGATATAGGCGGCAATCGCCGAATGCGTAAACTCGGCGCTTTCGTAGCCATTGATTTTTTCCTTGTCGATGCCGGCGGCGGCAAGCATCAGTTCCAGCATCATGCGCGTACCAGAGCCGGCCTGGCGATTGACGAACCGCACGTCGTTCCTGACCAGATCGGCCACGCCGACAATCGCGTGCGGATTGCCAGGTGCCACGAATAATCCCTGGTTGCGTATGGCCAGATGGATCAGGCAGTGTTCCTTCGGATTGAGCCACTGCATGTAGCGTGCAATCGCCGGCTTTTCAAACTCGCCGATTGGCACATGAAAGCCGGCGAGGTCGCACTCACGTCGCGATAATGCGGCCACCGCATCGGTGCTGTTGCGGTAACGCAGATCGATCGAAATGTTGGCGCTGTTTAAATGCGTCATCATCGCGGCTACGGCAAATCCATGGCTTGCTTCGAGCCTGACCAGCCTCGCTTGCCCGGTAAGAATCTTGCCCAATTCGACTTCAAGTTCCGAGGCCAGGCTTTCAAGTAGCGGTGACAGACGCGCCGCGATCCGACGATCAGCCCAGATCAGCTTTTCAGCCATCGGCGTCAGTTTCGTGCCGCGTCCCCGATCGGTCTGGATCAGGGCCACGGCGAACAATTTTTCGACTTCGCGCAATAAACCCCAGGCGTAACGATATGACCAGCCAACCGAGCGTGCTGCTTGCGAGATCGAGCCGGTGTCCTGCACCGACATCAACAAGGCCAGAAGCGTCGCCATGTCGAGCGGCGCCTCACGGCCTTGGGTGATTTCCCAATGTGGTCTTATCGTGACTTTGTACATATGCAAAATATAGCCTATTGAAACTTGTTTTTGCTAGTGTTACTTTCTCTTCAGAACGGAAAATACAGAAAATATATGCAAAAAAAAGCATGTATGGCCTTTGTAAAACATTTGGAGTAGACATGGCACTTTTAGACGTACTGGAAAAGGATCGCACTATTGCGGGTCCGGGTTTTAACCGCTGGCTGGTACCGCCGGCGGCACTGGCAATTCACCTATGTATCGGCATGGCCTACGGTTTTTCCGTGTTCTGGCTGCCGCTGTCGAAAGCGATCGGTATCAAAGATCCGATCGCGTGCGCCAAGGATATGAGCTTTTTTGCCGAGATGTTCGCAACCACGTGCGACTGGAAAATCTCGATGCTGGGCTGGATGTACACGCTGTTCTTCGTCTTCCTGGGTTCTTCGGCGGCGATCTGGGGCGGCTGGCTTGAACATGCAGGTCCACGCAAGGCTGGCGTGGTGTCGGCCATCTGCTGGTGCGGCGGACTGGTGATTTCGGCGCTGGGGATCTATACCCACCAAATATGGTTGATGTGGCTGGGCTCCGGCGTCATCGGTGGCATCGGACTCGGCTTGGGTTATATTTCGCCGGTTTCCACCCTAATCAAATGGTTTCCGGATCGGCGCGGCATGGCCACCGGCATGGCCATCATGGGTTTCGGCGGCGGTGCGATGATTGGCGCACCGATGGCGGACAAGCTGATGAAATATTTTGCGACGCCGACCTCTGTCGGTGTCTGGGAAACTTTCCTGACGCTGGCGGTAGTCTATTTCTTCTTCATGATGGCGGGCGCACTCGGCTACCGGGTCCCGGCTTCAGGCTGGAAACCGGCTGGCTGGACGCCGCCACCGGCACAAACCGCTAATGCCATGATCACCACCCGGCATGTGCATCTGTCGACCGCGTGGGGCACCAAGCAGTTCTGGCTGCTATGGGCGGTGCTGCTACTGAACGTCTCCGCCGGCATCGGCATCTTGGGCATGGCTTCGCCATTGTTGCAGGAAGTCTTCGGCGGCAAGCTGATCGGTGTAGATGTCAGTTTCAATGAACTGACGAGCGCGCAAAAAGGCCAGATCGCGGCAATTGCTGCGGGTTTCACCGGCTTGCTATCGCTGTTTAACATCGGCGGCCGTTTCTTTTGGGCATCGATATCGGATTACATCGGCCGCAAGGTCACCTATGCGATCTTTTTTACGCTTGGTTTCGTGCTGTATGCATCGATTCCATCGTCGGCCAAGGCTGGCAGTCTGGCACTGTTCGTACTTGCCTTCTGCATCATCCTGTCGATGTACGGTGGTGGTTTTGCAACGGTCCCCGCTTATTTGGCTGACATGTTCGGTACGCAAATGGTGGGTGCAATCCATGGTCGCCTGCTGACGGCATGGGCTACCGCCGGTGTACTCGGTCCGGTGCTGGTGAACTACATCCGCGAGTACCAGATCGCTAACGGCGTGCCGAAAGCGCAAGCCTACGACGTCACGATGTATATCCTGGCCAGCATGCTGGTGCTGGGTTTCATCTGTAACCTGCTGATCCGTCCGCTGAACGACAAAAAGTTCATGACCGACGACCAGCTGGCTGCCGAGCGCAAGCTCGCCCATGATCGGGCAGTAGCGGCCAGTACCGGTGGCAGTGGGGCAGTGTCCGGCGCTACCACTTCACCGGCGTTGCCTCTGCTGGCATGGATGGCAGTCGGCATTCCGCTGGCGATCGGCGTATGGATCACCTTGCAAAAGGCTGCCATCCTGTTCAAATAATGTACGACTGACAGGCAGTCCGGCGCGGTGTCATCGAACCGCGCCGGACACCAAGGCGCAACTCTGTTAAATCAGACCGTCGAACAGCACCACTTCCACCATATCGCCTGCATTCACGTTGCCTTGCTCGTGGTGTAGAACGATCATGCAATTGGCCTCGGACATCGAGCGCAATATTCCAGAACCCTGTGAACCGGTAACACGCACCTGCTGGCGACCTTCGTGGTCGGCCGAGAGGATGCCACGCTGGTATTCGGTGCGTCCGGGTTTCTTGCGAATCGCCGACTGCGAGCGCACCGACATCAGCGGCAGCCGATCCTGGCGTGCGTTCATCATGTGCAACAACGCTTCGCGCACGAAAAAATAAAACGTCACCATTACTGCCACCGGATTGCCGGGCAGGCCGAACACGTACGCCTGCTTGCCGTTCGAGGTAATCTGGCCGAACGCCATCGGGCGCCCCGGCCGCATGCCGATTTTCCAGAACAGCACATCGCCCAGCAAGCCCATGATCTGCCGGGTGTAATCGGCTGCGCCGACCGACACCCCGCCCGAGGTGATAATGGCATCGGCTTCTGCGCAGCCGCGCCGAAACGCCGCGTCCAGCGCAGCCGGATCATCCTTGACCACGCCCAGGTCGAGCATGTCACAGCCGAGCCGGGCCAGCATGGCCTGGATGGTGTAGCGGTTCGAATCGTAGACACAGCCCGCTTCGAGCGGCTCGCCAATGCTGCGCAGTTCATCCCCGCTGGAAAAGAACGCGACCCGCAAGCGACGCTGCACCGGTGCCTGCCCAATGCCCAGTGACGCCAGCAACCCGAGATCGGCCGGACGCAGCACCTTGCCCTTGGCCAGCACTGGCTTACCCAGTGCCAGATCCTCGCCCGCCAGGCGGCGGTTGTCGCCGGCTCGCACCGTGCCGGCGACAACGATGACTGCATCGTCGCCCGCCATTTGAGTGAATTCCTGCGGCACGACCGTGTCGCAGCCTTGCGGCATTACGGCGCCCGTCATGATGCGCACGCATTCGCCGCTACCGACCTTGCCGTCATAGCGGCGACCCGCGAAGGCCGTACCGACCACGTTCAGCGTCAGGTCCGTTTGCGTCGTGAGGTCGCTGCTGGCAAACGCGTAACCATCCATGGCCGAATTGTCATGCGCTGGCACATCTGCCGGCGAAATAACGTCCGCCGCCAGCACCCGGCC
>JACMQD010000137.1 GCA_014377155.1 Herminiimonas sp. | reverse complement strand
GTGCCCGGTAGATTGCTTTCGCGAGGGACCCAATTTCCTTACGATCGATCCCGACGAGTGCATCGACTGTGCGGTTTGTGTCGCCGAATGTCCGGTCAATGCGATTTTTGCCGAAGAAGACGTGCCAGCGGACCAGCAGTCTTTCATCAAGCTCAATGTCGACCTAGCCCGCAACTGGCCGTCGATTACGAAAACCAAGGCGCCTCTGGCCGACGCCGAGCAATGGAAAGACGTGCAGGAAAAAATGCAGTTCCTGGAGCGCTAGGGAAATTGCATCGTTTGGCGGAGCGCTACGCGCCAGTCGCCGAATGCCCCATGGCACGCCCTGAAATTTTGCCCACCATTTGAACACAACAGGACTAGAAACGTCGTATGGACACCATCGTCGGCACTGAGCCCGCTATCCTTTCCCCGCAATCCACGCTCGTGGCAGTCACAAGACCGCCCATCGAGACCGATGCGGTTATCGTCGGCGCCGGTCCGGTCGGCCTGTTTCAGATTTTTGAACTGGGCCTTCTGGAAATCAAGGCGCACGTGATCGATTCGTTGCCGACCGTCGGCGGCCAGTGCGTCGAGCTCTATCCCGACAAGCCGATCTACGATATTCCGGCCGTGCCCGTGTGCACAGGCCAGGAACTGACTGACAATCTGCTCAAGCAGATCGAGCCGTTCGGTCCGACTTTCCACCTGAACCAGGAAGTCGCACTCGTCGAACGCCGCGACGACAACCGCTTTAATCTCGAAACGTCGGCCGGCACGCGCTTCATCACGAAGACGATTTTTATCGCTGCCGGTGTCGGTTCGTTCCAGCCACGGACAATCAAGGTTGAAGGCATCGACCAATTCGACGGCAAGCAACTGTTTTACCGCGTCAAAGATCCACTGCCGTTCCATGGCAAAAATATCGTTATTTGCGGTGGCGGCGATTCGGCGCTCGACTGGGCGCTCAACTTCGTCGGCAAAGCCGAATCGGTGATTCTGCTGCATCGGCGTGATGAATTCCGTGCCGCACCGGCCTCCGTGGCCAAAATGAAAGAGCTATGCGATAGCTATGAAATGCAGTTGGTGATTGGCCAGGTAACAGGTTTCGAATCTGGCGCGGACGGCGGCTTGTCCGAGATCAAGGTAACGGGTCCCGACGGCGTGACGCGGCGCTTGCCATTGGACCATTTGCTGGTATTTTTCGGCCTGTCGCCGAAATTGGGACCGATCGCCGACTGGGGCCTCGATATCGAGCGCAAGCAGATCAAGGTCGGTACCGAGAAATTCGAAACCAACGTGCCGGGTATTTTTGCCGTGGGTGACATCAACACCTACCCCGGCAAGAAGAAGCTGATCCTGTCAGGCTTCCACGAGGCAGCACTGGCGGCGTTTGGCGCTGCACCGTATATTTTCCCTGAAAAGAAGATCCACATGCAGTACACGACCACATCGCCGAAGCTGCACAAAATTCTCGGCGTCGAAAGCCCAGTATTCGATTGAGGCAATGAATCCCGGATGAGGCATTGTCGATCCATGCCGCATCCGATACGAACACCTTCGATCAAGCGTCCTTCTCTTCTTTGCAGCAGTTCTCGCTCTTGCCGTTGTATCAATCCGTCACTAACGGTTGTGCGAAATTCGCTTTTTCATCAATTTGTCGTCAAACTGTCACGCGAAGGTCACTTTTGTTTTGCGACCGACTTTCTCTCGCGCCATGCGCAAACGGTGCGATTCCGGACATAAAAGCTGAGATTTACGATGCGCTAAGCGAGCAGTCTCTACAAAGACACAGCGTTTCTGTGTTATGTTGATCCAAGTCAATACTGGCACGTACGTGCTTTAAGCTGGCGTGTGGAGTGACCGACGTTGCTTTGTATAACATTGCCGTGAAATAGTTATCGAATAAACAAATTTATCGCAGTCTTTGCAATTATCGGATTTGGCGCGTGGCAGTAACCGGCTTCCAGCAAGCCAGCGTTGCCGGCGCCATTAGAAAGAGGCTCTCATGCTTTACCAATTTCATGAATTAAACCGGAGCTTCATGAGCCCGCTGATCCAGTGGGCAG
>JACMQD010000014.1 GCA_014377155.1 Herminiimonas sp. | reverse complement strand
TATCGGGAGGCACGTCAACACGCATTTACAACATGGCGCGAGGCAAGTTGCACCCATGGTTTTAGCAATCCATAAAATGGTGATCGATTTGGCGTAAACTCGACCAAAAAAATGGACCTTTCACTTTTTGATCAGCAACTTGACAGTACCATAAAAAGTTTCGTCTGAAATTTTCGGCGCACTTTTTTTATAAGTTAACCTTACAGTACCCGCAGCGTGCTTTACACTAGGGTATTTGCGAAAACCAAACATTTGTCTGCGTGCAACATATTTTCGAGCGCAATAGCCGGCACTGGTCGGCTGAAATAATATCCTTGTATTTCGTCGCAGCCAATGTCGCGCAAATACTCGAGCTGTTCTTCGGTTTCGACGCCTTCGGCGACGACCCGCAAATTCAGGCTGTGCCCTAGCGCAATTACGGCGGTGGGGATCATTGCGTCCCTCGGACTTTTCGTAATGTCAGTGATGAAGGCGCGATCAATTTTGAGAATATCGAATGGGAAATGCTTTAAGTACGCAAGCGACGAATAGCCTGTCCCAAAATCGTCGAGTGCTAATTTGACGCCTTTGTCCTTCAAAAGCTGAAGATTGCGGGTGGCGCCTTCCGCGTCGTTCATGACGACTGATTCAGTCAATTCAAATTCAATATATTTTGCCTCCAAGTTGTGCCGACTTAGCGCCTCTTCTATGGTATTGAGCACCCGGCCTTGGTTGAGTTGGACCCCGGACAGGTTCACGGCCACCGGAACAATAGCCACACCTTGTGCTAACCAGGCCGTTTGCTGAGCGCACACTGCGTCGATGATCCAGGCACCGATCGGCAGGATCAATCCGTTCACCTCGGCTATTGGAATGAATTGATCTGGCGGCACCATGCCGCGTTCCGGGTGTTGCCATCGAATTAACGCTTCAGCACTGACGATGCGTCCGCTTACCAGATCGACCCGCGGTTGATAATGTACGACGAATTGATGTGTATCTAGTGCAAGTTGTAGCTCGGCCTTAAGCGCCGCTTTAGCAGCCACTGCAGCATTCATCTGTGGACTGTAATACACATAATGCTGGCTTGAAGACTTAGCGTTTTTGAGCGCTATTTCGGCATGCTTGAACAAAGTCTCGGTATCACGACCATCATCTGGCGACAAGGCGAAGCCGGCACGCGTAGTGATGGTGATTTCTTTTCGATCAACGGTAAAGGGTGTGTCTAAGGCAGCAAATAGTTGCTGCTCTATCACGGTCGTCACCTCTTGTGGAGTGCCGGACATGGCAATCGCAAAAACGTCGGCGCCAATGCGCGCCAGGCTAAACGATTCATCCAAAGTCGCCCGCAATCGGTTGGCAACCTGAATCAGCACCGCATCACCCGTGTGACGCCCCCGTACGTCATTCAATTGCGAAAAATGGTCGAGATCGAGCAGGACTACACAGACCACGTCGCTGTGCTGGGGCGCACCTTGCAAAAACTGTGTCAGCCGGTCTTGGAACAGCATCTTGTTGGGTAGTCCGGTCAATGCATCGTAGTTGGCCAGATAATTAAGCTTTTCTTCTTTATCGATAAACCGCAACCCGAACGACAAGTCCCCCGCCAATTCCTCGAGCAGCTTCAGTTCTTCGACGTCGAAGGTACCAATTTCGTGCGAGAACAGCGTCATGACTGCGACCGCCCGATCGTCGAGTATCAGCGGAAAAACGGCGAGCGATTGGCAACCACTTTCCAGCAACCCATCCTTGTGCGGCAGCATGGCATTCATGCCGATATTGTTGCATGTGACGGGACGCAGTTCACGCACTGCGAGGCTCCACGGGGCATGGTGCGCGGACCGGCCGGAGTAGGCAGCATGACGGATTTTTTCGGTATCGCTCGGCTTCCTGCTCGCGCAGACGAGCACCTGTTCATTGAGCGTTTCCAGATCGATGGTGCCAATCACAGCCGCACTGAATCCACCCAGGCTGACGGCGATCCGGCACGCTTCCTGAAACAGCGCGTTGCGATCGTGAATCCTGACAATCGCCGAGTTGATCCCGCTTAATACCGCAAAAAACTGGCTCAGGTGGGCGACCTTTCGTTGCTGCGCTTTTTGTTCGGTAATATCCTGAATCGTATGAAACCAGCGTTTTTCGGCAGCAGCATCGTTCGGGTTCAGCAGCGGTTCGATCACATGATGCAATTCGATTGTTTCGCCATCGCTGCGCCGCCGTAACGGATAACTGACTTCCATTCTCCTGCCGAATTGGCCTGCGGCGTCGACGCATAACATGAACCCTGCCTGATCCGCCAGACCGATGATGCAATTCCATTCCTCCAGCGTCTTCGGCATGTCGGCCTCCGTGACGCCGATCAGATGCGGCATGGTCTTTGACCAGCTCTCGAAGACGCTGTTTTTACCGAGAATGATATGGCCCGACTTTGTCAGAATCTGCGCGCGCCTCAGCCCCGCTTCACTTTGTTGCAGCCTTTCCACGACCAGCTTGCGCTGATGGGTCTCTTCTTCCAGCCGGCTGACATGTTCCTGTGCTTCTTCGAACAATCGGAGATTGTCATACAGCGAGGCCAGCTGCACCGTCAGTGTAGCCGCGAATTCGCTGTCTGCAACGTTGAAATCGTCGGTACCGCGCCTGCCGGCCATATAAAACCAACCTTGCAAACCTGACCTTGGTCTGATGGGTACCATCAGGTATTTGCGCCGCAAGGCGTGAAGCGGACCCATTTTCTGCAGTACTGCCTGAGCCTGCATCGTGTGCATGTCGAGCGTAGCGCCGCTGGCAAGATGCTGACGCAAGAAGCCACCATTCGCATCGAGGATGTCGAAGATTTCGTCGACTTCGCGTGCTGGCAGGCCGGAACTGGCCCGAAAGCGCTGGCTGCCATCATCACTCATGCCAACGGCGACATGGGAAACATTCATGATGTTTTTTGCTCCCCGGCAAAACTGCGTCAGCAAGTCCTGCGACGTGCGCTGTGTGGACAACGTGACGCCCAGCTCAAGGAATGCCGCCAGTCGTAAACCCAGAGTTGACATGCTGCCAGAAGCATAGCTTGAGTAAGCGGACAATTCAGGCGCCGCATCGCTGGCTGTTGCTGACGTTTGTTGCAACTGATGCGGCACACCCGCTGATACCGGTGGGAGGGCAGCGGACGGCGCATTGGCGTCATGTGAAACGGACGGCCGCCCAAGCGTTTTTCCTACCAGATCCAGAATATTTTGTGGATCAGCAGGTTTGATCAGCACTGCGGCCGCTGTCAACGTGGTGGCCAACAAACGTACTTCCTTGACGTTGTAGGTGGCGGTATAAAAAATAACGGGAATGTGCACCGTCGCTGCATCGGCATGCAGTCGATTCACGAGTTCGATGCCATCCATGACCGGCATGACAATGTCGGTGATGACCAAATCAGGCAAGGCGATTCGAGCCAGGTCGAGCCCTTCGGCGCCATTGGCTGCCTTGATGATCCGATAGCCCGCAAACTCGAGCAACATCGCCAGAAATTCGAGGTTGATGACGCGGTCGTCGACGATCAGAATGGTCTTCATCACGGATCGATTCCGATGCTGCTCGCGTTGCGCAAGCAATGGTCGACTGCCTTGATCAGCATTTGCGGCTCGACCGGCCGCTGGATGAAGTGCATAGCGCCATGTTGCAGTAACCTTTTTTGTTGCTTTGCGTCCGCCAACGCGGCGCTGATAAAGATGAACGGCACCGCTTGCAGGTGTGCGGAGGATTTCACCTTGGTGATGAAGTCGATCCCGTCTTCATCGGGCATGTGCAAATCACACAGGATTAAATCGAAATCAAATTCCCGGGTCCGCTCCATGCCATTGCGCGCGTTGTTGGCTAACACCACGCGATAGCCATGCGATTCAAGCGCGCAGCGGATGAATTCACGGTTCGACAGCATGTCATCGACCACCAGGACGCTGCCCATTCCTTTGGGAATGGGCAGGTTGGGTGTCGGCGCGATGCTGGCGTCTGTTCCAAAAGTGACGCTTGTCGAACGCAAATTGGCACGCATGAATTGCTCGACATGGGCGACGAATGCTCTCGGATCAATCGGCTTGCCGATATAACCGTCGAACCCGGCGTTGAGTACCTTTTGGCGATCACCCACCATCGCCAGGGCGGTAACGGCGATCAAGGGTATGCACCGTAACGCAGGTTCAGACTTAAGATGCTGCAATACACCGAAGCCGTCCATCTTGGGCAGATGGACATCGCAAATGATGAGATCGGGTAATTCTTGTCGCGCAATTTCCAGGCCTTTTTCGCCGTTCATGGCCGGCAGGGGAACATGGCCGAACGCCTCCAGCAGGCACACCATCAGTTCCATGTTGTCCGGATGGTCTTCGATGATCAGGATGCGCGCTGTCATTTCAAACTTTCACTTGGGAATATAAACAGGT